>JBCCOV010000062.1:0-23038 GCA_039039985.1 Pseudomonadota bacterium
GTGATCCGTCATGGGGTAATCCTCACCGTTCCTTCAGCGCAATCGCTTGGTTGTAGATGTTCATGAACAGCGAGATGGTCAGACTGATCAGGAGATAGACCGTCATCATGATGGCAATCGCTTCAACCGCTTGTCCGGTTTGATTGAGAGTCGTGTTGCCAACGTTGACGAGGTCCGGATAGCCGATCAGAACGCCGAGCGACGAGTTCTTCGTCAGGCTGAGATACTGGCTTGTCGTCGGCGGCACGATGACCCGCAGGGCCTGCGGTATGGTCACATACCGCATGATCCAGCCAGGCCGGAGGCCCAGCGATCGAGCCGCCTCGATTTGTCCGCGCGGCACCGACTGAATGCCGGCTCGTACGATTTCTGCAATAAAACCTGCTGTATAGACCGTGATGCCGATCAGCAGGCCAATAAACTCGGGTGACAAGAGCGAGCCACCGCGGAAGTTGAAACCGCGGAACACTGGTGTGTCCCACTGCAGGGGAAAGCCGCCTGACGCCCAGACCAGTAGCGGAAGACCGGTGAGCATGGCCAGAACAGGAAGGACCGTCGGAAGCTGGCGTCCGGTCTTCTCGCGATGGCGCATCGCATAACGGCCATACGCGATGCTCGCACATAGCGCGACCAAGAAGGCTGCGCCGACCCAGGCATAAATCGGGTTGTATTCCGGCACCGCGAAGATCAAGCCGCGATTGTTCAGGAAGACACCGTCGCCTAAGGAAAACGACTGCCGCGGCCCCGGCAGGTTTCTGAGAAACGCGCCCCAGAATATGACGTGAAGCACAACAGGAACATTTCGTACGACCTCGACGAAGGCCGATGAGAACTTCGCCGCAAACCAGTTCGTCGAGACGCGCATGATCCCGATCATGCCGCCGAGAAACGTGGCAAGGACGATGCCGCACGCGGAGACTGTCAAGGTGTTGAGGATCCCGACGACCAAGGCGCGTGCGTAGCTGTTTGCTGAGTCGTAGGCGATCATCGATTCGCCGATGTCGAACCCGGCGCTTTCGTCAAGAAATCCGAACCCGGTCGCAATTCCCTGGCTCTCGAGGTTGGATGTCACGTTCTCATAAAGATAGTAGCCGCAGGCGACCACGAGCAGGAGGAGTGCCATCTGATAGAGCACGCCCCGGACCGCGCTGGAATACAGCAGGCTGGGGAGACTAAAGGACGCCATGCCTGGGCCCGGAGAAACCTTGAACCGATCTTCGGTCTGTTGAGCCATGCTGGAGCGATCATCCTGTCGCGAATGCGGCACGCAACGCGTGTCCGCTAAGGTCATGAAACTCGGAGGCAGTTCCGTGGGGGCGTGCCATGCATCGTGCGCGGCACGCCCATTGGTTCGTGTGCCAGCCCGAGGGCTTACTTGATCGGGAACCCGTAAAGCAGGCCGCCGTCCGTCCAGAGCTTGTTGACACCACGGGGCAGTTTCAGCGGTGATTTCTCGCCAAAGTTGCGCTCGTAGATTTCCTTGTAATTGCCGACTTGTTTCACAACGCGATAAGCCCAATCGCTATCCAACCCCAGTTTTTCACCGGTTTTCGTGCCCTTACCGACCATCAACTGGATATTGGGATCTTTGGAGTTGCGCATTTCATCAACGTTCGCAGATGTAATACCGTACTCCTCGGCATTAAACGTGACGTACGTTACCCATTTGATGATGTCATACCACTGGTCATCACCTTGGCGTACGCCGATCGCGAGCGGCTCTTTCGAGAAGACGCCGTCAAGGATCAGGTGATCATCGGGGTTCTTGGCATCGAACATCTGGTGACCGGGCAGGCCTGCCTGGTCCATCGACATCACGTCACAACGTTCGGAGAAATACGCCCCGACCATTGCTTTCTGGTTTTCGATGACGACGGGCTTGTAAGTGATGCTCTTCGACTTAAACAGTGCGGCAATGTTCTTCTCGGTTGTCGAGCCAGGAAGAACGCAGATCGTTGCGCCGTCAAGATCGTCGACCTTTGTTGCGTTGGTCGACTTGCGCACCATGAAGCCGGTGCCGGTGTAGAATGTCGGTGGCCCGAAGTTCAATCCCAGAGACGCGTCGCGCGTTAGGGTCACTGTGGTTGTGCGCGACAGCATGTCAATTTCACCGGACTGCAGCGCCGGGAACCTTTGCACACTGCTCATCGGGATGTATTTGACTTTCTCAGAGTCCCCCAAAACAGCTGCGGCAACAGCACGGCAGAAGTCAACGTCGAGACCCTTGTACTTGCCCTGGCTATCGGCAATCGCGAAACCGTAGCGGCCTTGGTGCACACCGCACAGAATTTCGCCACGCTTTTTGACGGCGGCCATCGTCGGCCCATCGGCCGCATACGATGGTGCTGCCATGAAAACACTCGCCACAAAGCCAGCTATGGCAGTGATTTTAACGGCTTTCTGTTGATACATGAGACTTATTCTCCTTTCGATCTGCAGGGCGGATAAACTGACGTTTGCTGTCGTTGGCTCTGGATGCCGGCTGTTGTTCGCCGGAAGCGCTGAGGCGCTCGATGATTCTCCTTTTCGATGCGTAGCTACGACGAAGATGCGAGCCCATGCGACGGCGCGCCAAGGCTACGTCGCCTGCCTCGACGGCATCGAGTATGGCAAGGTGCTCTTCGATGCCGGCAATGACCCAGTCCCGATCGTAGTATTTGCCGAGGCTCATCGCGAGGCGAAAGCGGTTGCGTATCGGAATGTATGTCTCGTACAGCACACTGTTGTTTGCGGCACGAAACATCTGAACGTGAAAATCCGCGCCAATCTCGTAGACCTGCGAGATGTCTGTTTCGATTTGATCTCGCGAAGCTTCCAGATTTCGCCGCGCGTCTGAGAGTATCGCGTGGTTGGAGTTTCGCGCGGCGAGCGCGACCGCCTTGGCTTCGAGGACATGACGCACTTCATAGAGCTCGCGGATCTGCTCGGTGTCGAGCTGTCGAATGAACGTGCCGCGCGCCGGAACGATCTCGACCAAGCCATCTCGGGCAAGTGCGTGAATGGCTTCGCGAACAGGTGTCCGACCAAACCCGTGGTCCAAAGCCAGTTGGCGTTCTGAAATCGGTTGACTAGCCGAAATTTGACCTGACAGGATAATATCCAAGATATGCCTGTAAGCAGCGTCACGTTGGCCCAGCGTAATAACTGACATACCAGTATTGCATCAGGTCGACCACACGGAGTCAATTGCTATTGTCTGATTGATTTGTGGGCCTCTTGCCTCTCGCTTAATCGCTGCAGGAATTATCGTGATTTGGAATCGCGATGCAGGGAGATCAGAGGTAGAAATCGCGCATCGAACTACGACGCAGGGTTGCGGTGGCGTCATGCCATGTTCGTCTGACATCGACTTGCAACCGTTCGTTACAGCGACTGTGGCATCCCGGCCTGCGCACGTGACGGGGCGACGAGCGGCGTCGCGATACACTGCGCCAGCCAGATTCGCACGGTCCACGATGAGGCATAACTTGAGCAGTCGTGTCGGATATTCACTCGCTAGTTCATTTTCGCCATAGGCTGAGTCACTTCGCCGGCCCACACCTCATGTTCGATTCAACTTGGCCGGCCAGGACGACCGACGGAACAGGTGTGGGAGGGTTCCAGCTCAATCTGAAACGCCATAAGTGGTGGCCGCGGTGCAACAAGGCGCAATCGATTTACGAGGACGGCTTCCTATCCGGCGCCGCACACAGCTAACTAGGCTGCGATTCGAGGCGAGGGATGATCATGAGCAATCCGAATGTCCTAAGGCCCGTCATGCTGGCGCTGTGTTGTGTTGCGCTATGCTGTGTTGTGCGAGGGCCTGGTGGTTTGGGAATTGGGTTCGCGTCCGTTGCACACGCCGCATCCGAGGAGGCGAAGCCATTTCAGCAGCTGTTGGGTTGGTGGATCGGCAGCGGGCGACTGGGTTTCAAAAGCGGTGAGATCGAGACGGTGCGATGCCGTGCGACATATCGCAATGGTCGCAATCAGAACCAGCTGCTGCAGGCAGTGCGCTGCGCCAGTCCCAGCGGCCAGATTGAGGTTAAGAGTGAAATCGAGAGCGTCGGCCTGCGCCTGAGTGGGACGTGGACGGAGACCAAGTACGCCTATTCCGGGAAGCTCACCGGACAAGTCATTCAAGGTGGCTTCCTCGTCCGGGTGTCCGGCGACGGTGTCTCAGCCAGTATGACGGTGTTTGCCAAAGGTGATCGCCATGTCGTGGAAATCCAGTTTCACGATAGCAGTCTGATCGGTCTCACGATGGTCTTCGGCCGTGGTCGCAAGAAGAATTAAGCCCGACGTGTGGATCGCTGCTTGGTGGCGCGCGGGTGCGCGGGCCTGTTGTTAAGATTTCGACAACTGCAATCTTGAAAATTTTATAAGTCGGCGTGCCCATTGCTTAACGCCGCATTTCCTGGGGCCAAACGCATTGATGCGATGTTTAAGCTGATTTGTTCGTGTTCACTTAACCCTGTTTCTCAAGACTTTGGAAATGCCTGACACGCGAGACGGTCATTCAAGTTTTGAATGTCTTGGAAGGTCGGCATTTTGGCATACATCGGCAGTTGCGTATCTGCGCCGCTCAGAATGTTGCGATTCCTGGCCCTTGCTGTTTCGCGAGGGCCGTTCCACGTGGGACCAGCCGGTGTATTGGTTATCAACTGCCTTACAGCCGTGCTGTTATGTGCCGCTGGAGTTGCGCTTGGATGGGGCCACTTCGAGGTAGCCATTGCCGTGGGCACAGTCGCCTTTGGTGCGATTGTCGTCGCGCTCGGATGCGGCGTTGCGTTGCTAAACGCGTCGTACCTCACGCCAGACTGTGATGACACAGCGCCGGAGAGCGATCTCGAAGACCGCGAGGACCAGCGATGGGCCCGCGAGGAAAACGCGGATCGCTATCGCGATTTACCGAACGCTCCGGCGGACGTCGTCGTTGCCCGGTCACGTTACTATAACGACGCGTATGCACGGCCCGATCCAGCGGAACAATCGTCCAAGCTGAAAGCAACTGACGCAGCGGATATTGCGCGATCACAGTATCTGGCTAAGATCAGTCACGAGATTCGAACGCCGATTAGCGGGATACTCGGATTAGGCGGATTGCTGGAAAATACACCGCTTTCAGATGAACAGCGAACGCACGTGCGCGCCATCACCACCTCGGCCCGTAACCTCAAGGCTCTCGTCGACGAGATGCTGGATTCCTCCAAGATCGAGGCGGGCCACGTTGTTTTGGCAAGCGTGCAGGTGGCACTGCTCGACACCCTGCATGACGCGATGGCGCTGGTTTACCCGGCGGCTGAAAATAAGGGGTTGTCGCTGAGTTGTAGCGTGGCGGCGGAGACGCCAGTTTCGTTGCGTGGCGATCCACTGCGCCTGCGACAGATCTTTCTCAATCTGATCGATAACGCCGTGAAGTTCACGGCGACTGGCGGCGTTTCCGTCCGGTTGAGCCCCACGGGTACGGCAAACGGCAACAGTGTTGAGCTTCTGTTGGAGGTTCGGGACACTGGCCCCGGCCTGGGAACGGATGATCCCGAGAGTCTGTTTGTTGCGTTTGCGCAAGCGCCTCAATCGGCACTGGCCGACGTAACAGGCACGGGGCTTGGTCTCTCAATCGTGCGGGAGCTTGCTCGCGCCATGGGCGGAGACGTCGTTGCAGCTGACAGCGAGGACGGCGGTGCGTTGTTCTCGGTGACGCTGAAGCTTGGGGTCGACCAGGATCAGCGTACGTTCGCGGATTGCGCCGATTTTGCTCACGCACAGTCGTTGCGTGCCAAGTCTGCGCCTTGCATCGTGCGTGTTGATCTCGACGACGACCTCGAACAGAAATCGGTTGTCGACACGCTTCGCGCATCCGGGATGACGACGCTCGAGGGCAAGCGCCTGAAGCATTGTCGGCTGCGTGGCGGCGCGGAACGCTACGTTGCATTGTTGCGCCACGAGCCGGATCTCGGCAAAGCGGAACCGCAGTTGACGTTGACGGAACTCCGCCAAGCCGAGAGCGGCACCTGGCGCCAACTGCTCGAACGACCGATCAGCCCGCAAGCTCTCACGGCGGCGATACGGGGTCTTCTTAATCCGACCGAAGACCTTCCGAGCAGCGCTCAGGCACCCCATGGCGATCGCAGCGTTGATTTGCGCGCCATCGAAATGCTGCCGCGTTCGGACTTTTTTGCGCGCGTTCTGGTTGCTGAGGACAATCCGGTCAACGCGCTCCTTGTTATGACGATCCTGCAGCGGCTGGGTTGCGATGCGGTTCACGTCGAAGATGGTGCTTCGGCTGTCGAGATGGCCATTGCGCCGCTGCTCCAGGGCGCGGCATCTCGGTCGTTCGACCTCATCCTGTTGGATATCCGGATGCCGGGGCAGGATGGGTACTCGGCGATAGACGCGATCTTGGAACACTATCGGCGCGCCGAATGTGTCGCCGAACGCCCGGCAATTGTTGCGCTTACGGCCAATGCATTTCAAGAAGACCGGGATCGTTGCCTCGAAGCCGGCTTCGACGACTATATTTCGAAGCCGTTTGAGCCAGATGAGCTTCGAAATCTGGTTTTGCGCTGGACTTCGGACACATTGGGTGGCCAAACTGTACGCAGGACGCCGTCGCTGCGGCTGGTCTGACCGAAAACTCGCATTCGGCGTTCCGATACGACAGGTGTATCGAGCGCTCCGGTTTGCTCGACGTATTGGTCCGAATTTGACGGGCTAAGCCGTCCTGTCGAGTGGTGGCACTCGCGGATGGTGGCCAGTTTCCTTAGAGTTATGTTGACGTATCAGGCGGATTGCGGCACCGCTCCGGTAAATTCGTTTGAATTGGCCGACGGACTGGCAGACTTGTGCACGTAACGGGCACGCAGAGCATGTGTGCGGGTTGCCAGGCCGAGATGTGCTGGTTCACGAGACCATTCTAAAATAAGATGGTTCGGTTGCCGACGTGGGTGTTCCATCTCGCAAGTCGAGCTGAACCGGGGAGGACTGTATGCCGATGGATCATCGCAGCCTGTTCGCCAGGTTGCGTCCGCGCGGGACCAGCCGATCAGTTTCGGCCGTTGAAGCGGGGCGCCGCACGCGACAGAGGTTTGCGACCATGTCGGCATACTTTCGCCGCTCACCATCCAAGATCTATGGAAAGATCGGGTCGCTTGAGGTTCGTCTCGCGAGCACCAAGCAGGATGTGCGGCGGGCACAACGCCTTCGCTACAAAGTCTTTTACGAAGAAATGTCAGCCAAGCCCTCGCTGGCTGCACAGTTGTCACGCCGAGACGAAGATCGTTACGATAGGGTCTGTGACCACCTGCTCGTTGTCGACACCGATCAGGAAGCGGCGGGCCAACAGTGGTCGCAGCTTGGCCGGCGAACGTCGCCACGCGTGGTTGGAACGTATCGCATCCTGCGCGGCGATAAGATCGACTCGGCCGAGGCCTTCTATTCGCAAGGTGAGTATGACATCGCACCGATGGTGCGTGCGCATGGGGATAGCCTGAAGTTCATGGAAGTCGGGCGGTCCTGCGTACTCCAACCCTATCGGAACAAGCGTACCGTCGAGCTCTTGTGGCATGGATTGTGGACGTACACGCGGGAGCACAAAGTCGGCGTCATGATGGGGTGTGCCAGCTTTGAAGGTGTTGATCCGGACGCCCATGCCGAAGCGTTGAGTTTTCTGTATCACGAACGGCTTGCGCCGCCTGAGTGGCGGGTGCGCGCGCATGCGGATCAGCACGTCGAAATGGCAAGATTGCCAAAGGACCAGGTCAACGCCAAAGCCGCGCTGAAGGGCCTGCCGCCGTTGATCAAGGGCTACTTGCGCCTCGGTGCCTACGTCGGCGACGGAGCCGTCATCGACCATCAGTTCTGTACAACCGACGTATTCATTATTCTGCCGGTCGCGGCAATCGATCCCAGGTACTTCGAACACTTTGGCAGCCCGGAAGAGGTTGGGAGCCGGGTTGCTGTTTGAGACGATCAGACGGCTTGGCCGACGAGGTGTTTGATCGAATGTCGATAATCGACGCGATTGGCTTGCTCATCGTCACGTCGGCATATCGAAGCCCAAGGACATAAGTTCGGTTCGAATGTCGGCCTCGGGTATGGCATGGATCGCCGCCATGCCGAGGTTTTGCGCCGTCGCCACATTCGCCTGGCTATCGTCAATGAACACGCAGTCCTGTGGGTCGAGCGTGTAGCGCTTGCAAAGCGTCTGGAAGATTGCGGGGTCGGGCTTCAGGATTCTCTCATGCGCGGAGACCACCGTTCCCTTGAACTGGGTGAGGAACCGAAAGCGTTCGCAACACTCAGCCCACTTTTCGCGGCTGAAGTTGGTGATAGCGTAGACAGGCACATCATTTGCGCGCAAATGGTCGAGGATGCGAACGTTCTCGTCGATCGCGCCTGGTATCATTTCGTGCCAGCGCGTATCAAAGGCGCGTATCTCAGCGGCCCACTCCGGGTGTTGTGCCACAAGCTCTGCAATGCCATCAGCAAAGCTTCGTCCTCTATCTTGCTCGATGTTCCAGGCTGGCGTCGTGATATTGGCGAGGAACCAGGTCATTCGATTGTCGTCGCCGTTGAAAACCTTGCGATAGAGGTGGCGAGGGTGCCACGTGATCAGAACGTTGCCGACGTCAAAAACCACCACAGAGCGCGACTTTAGATTCATGGCTGATCCCCTCTTTGCCCCAGCTGCGGACATTCGGTAAGTCATTGCGATGGCACAAAGACCCTCTCGCAGCAAAGGGGATGCTTCCCCGAATGACAGCTCTGATACGCGCGGCGCGACGCCTGCGATTGCGCAGTATCTGGAGATCAAGACCGCAAACCCCGACAGTCTCCTATGGTACCGCATGGGTGACTTCTATGAGCTGTTTTTTGAGGACGCGGTCGTTGCGTCGCAGGCGCTCGGCATTGTCCTGACAAAGCGCGGCAAACACCTCGGCGAAGACATCCCGATGTGCGGCGTGCCAGTTCATCGCGCCGACGAGTATCTGCAGCGCCTGATTAAAGGCGGTCATCGCGTTGCTGTTTGCGAACAGCTAGAGGACCCAGCTGAAGCGCGCAAGCGTGGCCCCAAAGCGGTCGTCCGCCGGGACGTGGTGCGGCTGGTCACACCCGGAACGCTGACCGAGGAGGCGCTTCTCGATGCCAACGCGCGGAATTATCTGACGGCACTGTTTCTGACACCGAAACAGCAGGACGAAGAGGTCGCTGCAGCCTTCGCGTCGTTCGATCTGTCGACGGGTGAGCTTGAGGTCGGTGAGGTTGCGAGCGTCGACCTGACAAGCGAACTCGGGCGATTGGCGCCACGTGAAGTGCTGGTCTCGGATGGTGAGTCGACCGATAGTCCCGTCGCAGAGGCCGTGCGTGCCAGCAACGCGGCGATTACGTTCGTCCCGGCGCCAACGTTCAACAGCCTGTCTGGTGAATCGCAGTTGCGCGACGGCCTTGGTGTTCTTGAGCTTTCGGCGTTTGGAACGTTTTCGCGCGGCGAGCTTGCTGCGGTTGGCGCGCTTCTCAGGTATGTGAGTCTGACCCAAGTTGGGCAACGGCCGGTGATTCAGCCGCCAAAACGCGCCGGACGCGATGCAACGTTGGTGATCGACGCCGCCAGCCGAGCCAGCCTGGAACTGGTGCGGTCTTCGTCTGGTGACCGGCGAGGCAGTTTGCTATCCGCGATTGATCGGACCGTCACCGGGCCGGGTGCACGCGAACTGGCCGCGCGGATTGCCAGCCCGCTTGTTGATTCAGCTCTGATCAATCGTCGCCTTGACGCTGTCGGCTTGTTGACCGGAGATGTCGGCTTGCGCGAGCGTTTGCGCCAGCGGCTGCGAGGTGCGCCCGATGTTGCCAGAGCCGTGTCCCGCCTATCGCTTCAGCGTGGGGCCCCAAGGGACTTGGCCGCGATTCGAGACGGCTTGGCTGCGGCGCAGGACCTCACAAATGACCTGCAGTCGTCAGCATCCGGCACTGGGTTGCCGGATGTTTTGGCCGACGTGTTGCATTGTCTGAACGGCTGCGAAGCGAGCTTGTTTGAGAGCCTGTCACAGGCGCTCGTTGACGAACCACCGCCCTATCGGCGCGACGGTGGGTTCGTGCGCGAGGGCTATGACGCGTCGCTGGACCAGGCCCGGCAACTGCGCAACGACAGCCGGAAGGTGATGGCCTCGCTTGAATCCAAGTATAGCGAATTGGCTGGGATCAAGTCTCTCAAGATCAAACATAACAACGTCCTGGGTTACTTTGTCGAGGTCACCGCTGGCGGGGCGCCGACACTATTGGCTGAACCTTTGTCGGACGTGTTCCGTCATCGGCAGACGATGGCGAATGCGGTTCGCTTCACAACGGAAGAGTTGGTCGAAATCGAGGGCCAGATCTCCTCGGCCGGCGAGCGGTCTCTTGCGCTTGAGCAGGACATTTTTTCGCGATTGGCGGAGGCTGTCGCCAGTGGCGAAGTTGCGTTAACGCGCATGGCGGCGGCGCTTGGGGAGCTTGATTGCCTCGCAGGTCTGGCTGAGCTGGCCTCCGAGCAGAACTACGTGCGACCGGATGTGAAAGCGGCGGGCGGCCTTGTCATCAAGGGTGGCCGTCACCCCGTTGTCGAGCAAGCCTTAGCGACGACGGGCGGCGGGCCCTTCATCGAAAACGACTGCGTTCTGGGCGATGATGGCGGCATTCCACGCCCGCCCGGGTTCGAGCAAGTGCGTCAGGCGCGGATCTGGCTCGTAACCGGGCCGAACATGGCCGGTAAATCGACGTTTCTCCGGCAGAACGCCCTGATTGTTCTGATGGCGCAAATGGGGTCATTCGTGCCGGCACAATCGGTCTCGGTCGGCGTGGTCGATCGCCTGTTTTCCCGCGTTGGCGCATCAGATGATCTCGCCCGCGGGCGGTCCACATTCATGGTCGAGATGGTCGAGACGGCAGCGATCCTCAATCAGGCGACGGAGCGATCTCTGGTTATCTTGGACGAGATCGGGCGAGGTACGGCAACGTTTGACGGACTTTCCATCGCGTGGGCGACGGTTGAATATCTGCACGACGTACTGCGGTGCCGGGCGCTGTTCGCAACGCACTACCATGAGTTGACGGCACTCAACGATCGCCTGAATGCAGTCGCGAACGTGACCATAGACGTCAAAGAATGGCAGGATGAGATCGTCTTTCTGCACTCCGTTCGCCCGGGTGCGGCGGACAGATCCTACGGGATCCAGGTCGCGAAGCTTGCCGGTTTGCCGGCACCTGTCATTCAGCGTGCCGGGGACGTGCTCAAGCGGCTTGAAAGTGGTGACCAAGGCGGGCGCAGCTCGCTTGCTGGGCTTGATGATCTGCCATTGTTTTCGGCTGTTCGTCCCTCTGCGCATGTTCCAACCGAACCGGCTGCGTCAGCGGTCGAAGCGGCCCTCGCCGATGTGCGACCTGACGAATTGTCACCCAAGGCAGCGCTGGATCTGGTGTATGCATTGGTTCGCATAATGGAAAAGGCGTGAGGACTCGCCATGGATGCCATTGCTGATCTTGATATTGCGGATATCGATCCGACTGCGCTGCGTGTTCAGCTCACGGAAGTCTTTCGGGCTGCGGGAACGGCTGAGGCGGCCCGCCCCAAGGTTCTCGCGCTGTTCAAGGATATGTGGGCGGCCGCCTTAACCCATGCGGAACACAAGCTGATGCGCGACGGGGATGGGCGTGCGTGCGCCGCCTACCTCTCCGGCGTGCAGGACGAAATCGTATCGGCGATCCACGACTATACGGCAGCGCACGTCTATTTCCGCCCTATCGGGAGCGTGTCTGAAAGTATCGCAATCGTTGCGACCGGCGGCTACGGCCGCGGATTGCTCGCGCCCGGCTCGGACATAGATCTGCTGTTTCTGCTGCCATACAAGCAGACGCCCTGGGCCGAAAGCGTTGTTGAATATGCTCTCTATCTGCTGTGGGACATCGGCTACAAGGTCGGCCATGCAACACGTACGGTCGAGCAGTGCGTGAAGCTGTCGCGTAACGATGTCACGATCCGCACCGCATTGCTTGATGCGCGCCTAATCCATGGCGACACGGAGCTGTTTGCGCGGTTTGAGGAGCGCTTCGTCGAGGATGTCGGTCGCGCGTCTGCGCGGGCCTATATCGAAGCCAAAATGGCTGAGCGCGATCAGCGCCATAAGCGCAGCGGTGCCAGCCGCTTTCTGGTTGAGCCAAACATCAAGGACGGCAAGGGCGGGCTGCGAGATCTCCATACGCTTCACTGGCTGTCGAAGTTTCTTGTCGATGGCGGACGCCCCGGCGGCGAAGTCGAGCACACGGAGCTTTCGCCTAAGGAGCGCGTTACGCTCAGACGCAGCGAGGACTTCCTCTGGACGGTGCGGTGTCACTTGCACTTTCTGTCCGGCCGGGCTGAAGAGCGTCTGACATTCGACGTGCAGCCGGAAATGGCCGCCCGCTTGAGATATCGAACCAGCCGCGGTTTGCGCGCGGTCGAGCGGTTCATGAAACACTACTTCCTGGTTGCGAAGACGGTGGGCGATCTGACGGCAGTAGTGTCTCTGGCGCTGGAGCTGGAGCAACTCAAGACCGCGCCCAGGCTCAACGAAATGATCAATCCGCTGACGTGGTCAACACGGCGAACCATTCGCCAGCAGACCGACTTCCGGATTGAAAATGATCGGGTCACGATTGCCGATAGCCAGGTTTTTGCACGAAACCCGCGCAACTTTCTCAGGATCTTCGAGGTTGCGGAAGACACGGGGTCGTATCTGCACCCCGACGCCTTGCGCGGCATTCGGCGCACACTGCATCTCCTTGACGACGATTTACGTTCCGACCCGAAGGCGGCGGGCATCTTTTTCAATCTGCTAACCAAGTCGAAGCAGCCGGAAGCGATTCTGCGCCAGCTGCATGGTGCAGGCGTACTTGGCCGCTACATCCCCGAATTCGCCAGGGTTACGGCGATGATGCAGTTCAACATGTACCATCACTACACGGTGGATGAGCATCTGTTGCGAACGGTCGGGGAATTGCGATCGATCGAGGACGGCAAGCGAGTCGAAAGTCTGCCACTCTCGAGTGGGCTGTTTCCAACCATCAAGAATCGTAGGGCGCTCTATCTGGCGGCGCTCATTCACGACATTGGAAAGGGGCGTGCCGAGGACCATTCGATTGTCGGTGCGCGCCTAGCGCTGTCCATCTGCCGTCGCCTCGGGCTCGACTCGACTGAGACGCAGCTGGTTGTCTGGCTGGTTGAGCAGCATTTGTTGATGAGCACCACAGCGCAAACGCGTGATCTGGCCGATCCACGAACGATTACAGGCTTCGCCGAAGTCGTCACGACGCGAGAGCGCCTAAAGCTCCTGCTGCTGTTGACCGTTGCGGATATCCGGGCAGTCGGTCCCGGGACATGGAACGGTTGGAAGGGGCAGTTGCTCCGTCAACTTTATAGCCAGGCCGATGTCGTCATTTCTGACGAGACACCCGGGCTGACTCCCGACGAGCAGATGGCGGAGTCCACTGCAGCTCTGCGCGCCCGATTGACCGGCTGGACGGACGAGCAATTCGCGGCCTTCACCGAACGGCAATACCCGGACTACTGGGGGCGGATCGAACTCAAGACGCAAGTGGCACATGCGCGGCTGCTCCGTGATATTGAAGCGGACGGCCGAAAGCTCGGCACGGCGTTTTCGACGGACCGGTTTACTGCGATTACGGAACTGGTTGTCATTGCCCCGAACCACGCCCGATTGCTGTCGCTGTTTGCCGGTTGCTGCTCAGCGGCCGGCGCCAACATTCTGGGGGCTCACATCGCGACAACGCGCGACGGGCTCGTGCTCGATAGTTTCCTTCTGGCGCGTCAGCTCGGCGAGGACGAGGACGAGCTTCGTAGAACACGACAGATTGGCGAAATGATCGAACGGGTCCTGCGCGGGGACATTCGTTTGACGCAGCTCCTCGACGCGAAGCGACCGGCGGAACGCCGTGTTGAAGCCTTTTCGGTCGCGCCACAGGTGCGGGTCGACAATGAACTGTCGGATCAGTTTACGGTCATTGAAGTCGAGGGCCGTGACCGTCCGCGGTTGTTGTACGACCTAACAGCGGCAATATCCGACCTGAATCTGGATATTACGTCGGCACATATTACAACCTTCGGCGAGCGTGCGGTCGATGTGTTCTACGTCTCTGATCTTACGGGGAAAAAGATCATTCACGAGGCACGTCAGAAGTCCATTGAAGATCTTCTCCTGCCGATTTTGGCGTCTGATGTGGGATAGCGTCGCGTAAGGCCATTGGCTCCATGTTTTTCGCGACGTTGCTTTCTCGTGCTTGTTCGTGTCGAATCGGGCGCGCCCGCAGCCGTCGCGCTTGTCACGCGGCGCGGGGCGAACTAGAGCAATGCGGCCTTAGGTGGAGCACGCGTCGGATTCGGCAAGATCTGAGGCTCCCGCAAGATCTGAAACGCTCTAGGCCGTGTGATGAAGCTCTACCGTGCGTTTGCGACTGTCGGCGGCCTCACATTGGTCAGCCGAGTTCTCGGCTTTGCGCGGGATGTGCTGCTGGCCGCACTGCTGGGAACCGGCGCCGTTATGGACGCGTTCGTTGTCGCGTTCCGGCTGCCGAATCTGTTTCGCCGCCTGTTCGGTGAAGGTGCCTTCAACGCCGCATTCGTGCCGCTGTACGCCAAACGACTTGAGGGTGAGGGAATTGTGGCGGCAAACCGCTTTGCGCGCGATGCGATGAGCGGCCTTAGCTTTATCCTGATCCTCTTTTCCGCAGTCATGATGCTTGCGATGCCGTGGCTCATGCTGGGCTTCGCGCCGGGCTTCGCATCAGACCCGGCCAAGTACGCTCTGGCTGTCGACCTAACGCAGATCGCGTTTCCTTACCTTCTGTGCATGTCGCTTGTTGCTCTGTTATCCGGTGTCTTGAATTCCCTGGAACGCTTCTGGGCTGCAGCGGCTGCGCCGATCCTGCTGAATGTTGTGCTGGTCACGGCCATTGTGATCGCGCTTTGGCTCGGCCTGACGAACCAACCCGGCGCCGGATACATCCTGGCGATTGGTGTTTTCATCGCCGGCTTCGTGCAGCTCGCGATGTTGTGGATTGCGGCGGCACGCGCCAACGCGGCAATCGGGCTGTCGCGGCCGCGCTGGACGCCGGAGATGCGCCGCCTCGTTGTGCTCGGCGTTCCGGGGCTGATTGCTGGTGGCATTACCCAAATCAATATCACGGTCGGGACGATCATTGCGTCTCTTCAAGAGAGTGCGGTGTCCTATCTTTTTGTCGCTGACCGGTTTTATCAGCTGCCTCTCGGAATTGTGGGCATTGCGATTGGCGTTGTCTTGTTGCCGGACCTTTCCAGAAAGCTTCGTGCCGGCGATTGGTCAGCGGCAATCGACAGCCAAAATCGCTCGCTTGAGTTCGCAATACTTCTGACGCTGCCGTCTGCGGTGGGGCTCGCACTAGCGGCTGAACCCATTATATCGATTTTATTCGAGCGTATGGCCTTTACCGCCGAGAGTACGGTCGCCACGGCTCATGCCCTGGTTGCGTTTTCCCTGGGGCTGCCGGCGTTTGTGCTTATCAAAGTTTTTCAACCGGCCTTTTTCGCGCGCGAGGATACGGCAACGCCGATGTGGCTTGCCGGTGTCAATCTCGTCGTGAACGTGATCGGCTCGCTGAGCCTGTTCTACTACTTTCGCGAGATTGGCTGGCAAGGGCACGTCGGCATCGCATTGGCAACCTCGATTGCGGGATGGGTCAATGCCATCCTTCTGTGGGCCGTTCTCGCGGGACGCGGTGCCTTCGCAGCTGATACGCGATTGCTGCGTAATCTCGCGCTCATTATCTTTGCGAGTGTGCTTATGGGGACGTCTCTGGTTTTCTTACTGGATACATTGGCGCCTCATCTGGATCGCGCGCAGTCTTTGATTGAACGGGCCGCAGCACTTGCGGCGTTGATTGGCGGCGGTGCGGCGGTCTTCTTTGCCGTCATGCTGGCAACCGGCGTCGTCCACTATCGCATGATCTTTGGCGGGCGAACGCGATGAGTTCACGCGATGAGTTCACCGGCCGATTGAAATTCCGCTCTTGTCTGTCGCTGCCTTCAGAGGGATAAGGCGGCCCGCACGACTCTTGGCGAGGACCACAATGACCTTTCAACCCCGCGTTTTTTCAGGAATGCAGCCTACAGGCGCGCTGCACCTCGGCAATTATCTGGGCGCGATGGTCCAGTGGCTGAAGCTGCAGGACAGCTATGAGTGCATTTACTGTGTCGTCGACCTGCACGCGATTACGCAAGCGCGGTCGGTGTGGGGCGGTCCGGCTGAGCTGCGCGCGGCCACACACACTGTCACCGCCGCCTATATCGCTAGCGGGCTGAACCCCGAAAAGAGCATCATCTTCAACCAGAGCCAGGTACCGGAGCACGCGGAGCTGGCATGGATCTTCAACTGCGTTGCGCGCCTTGGTTGGCTTAATCGCATGACGCAGTTCAAGGAGAAGGCCGGAAAGGATCGCGAGAACGCCTCGGTGGGCCTGTATGCCTATCCCAACCTGATGGCGGCGGATATTCTGGCTTATCGCGGCACGCACGTTCCGGTTGGCGACGACCAGAAGCAGCATCTTGAGCTGTCACGTGACATCGCGCAGAAGTTCAACATCGATTTCGCGGATGAGATCGTTGCGGCCGGCTACCCGGATGGTCAGTTTTTTCCGCTGCCGGAGCCGGTCATTACCGGGCCGGCAACGCGCGTGATGAGCCTGCGTGACGGGTCTCGGAAAATGTCGAAGTCCGAGCCGTCTGATATGTCGCGGATCAATCTGACCGACGAGGCCGATGCAATCGCGACGAAGGTTCGCAAGGCGAAAACCGATCCGGAACCGCTCCCGAGTGAGGTTGCAGGCCTTGAAGGGCGTCCGGAAGCCGAGAATCTCGTCGGTATCTATGCGGCTCTCGCGCAGACGACGCCGGAAGATGTCTTGTCGACATTTGGCGGTCAGCCGTTCTCAGCGTTCAAGCCGGCGCTCGCTGAGGTGGCGGTTGAGAAGATCGGCCCGATTGGGAACGAGATGCGGCGTCTTTTGGAAGACACGGAGGAGATCGAGCGAATACTCTCGAACGGTGCTGACCGTGCGCATGCCATCGCGCGTCCCATCATGGACTCCGTGAAGGACATCTTCGGCATGGTTCGGCGGTAACTGGTAACTCAACGAACGGCCGTGCCGATCCACCAAAACCGTTGCCGTGCACATGCATTGCTGACGGAGTTTGGTTGCCGATCGCAGGGCCACATGGCAGCATTGGCATATGGCGACTATCAAACCGCGCAGGGTCTTCGAAGAAGGCCACTCACGAAAGTTCCTCGTCATCGTTGACGAGACACCAGAAGTGGATGCCGCGCTCTATTTCGCGGCATCGCGGTGTGCGCATACACACGGCTCCATCGCGCTGCTGTATGTGATCCAGCCGCAGGAGTTCCAGCATTGGATGGGCGTGCGGCAGGTTCAGCTGGAAGAGGAAACGAACAAGGCACGGGCTTTGTTTCGTCTGTTCCGACGGAAGCTCAGCAACGCCGGATTCACCGACGTTGTCGTGCAGGACGTCTTGCGGGAGGGCGTCCTTGAAGACGAGATCATGGCTGTCATCCAAGAGGACGAAGACGTTGCCGTGTTGGTTCTGGGCGCCGCGTCCGGTAGCAAGGGTCCGGGGCCGATTGTGTCCATGCTGACGACCGGAAGTGCAGCGGGCCAGTTTCCTGTCCCGATCACCATCGTTCCAGGGGCGTTGTCATTGGATGAACTTCAGGCGATGGCCTGATGGGATAGCGTCGTGCGCGCGTGTGTCTGCGTGACAAATCGGGCGCGTTCAGCTAGAACCATTCTAAACTAGCGCTCCAATCCCAATATGTTGCCGTATTGAACGTCTGAGGAGGCAGAACGGCATGTTTATTCAAACCGAGGCGACGCCGAACCCCGCTACGCTGAAGTTCGTTCCAGGTCGCACAGTCCTGGAGTCGGGAACGGCTGACTTTCGCGATTCGGCAGCAGCTGACGTATCTCCGCTTGCGGCGCGCTTGTTCGATATAGAAGGCGTCGAAGGCGTGTTTCTTGGCTCTGACTTCATTGCAGTGACCAAGGGGAGCCCAGACTGGCAGCACCTGAAGCCAGCTATTCTCGGCGCGATCATGGAACACTTCATGTCCGGCGCTTCCGTCATGGAAAGCGAGGGCGCCAACGACGATGCGGCAGAGAGCTACGAAGAGGCCGATGCCGAGGTTGTCGCGACGATTAAGGAATTGCTGGATACACGGGTTCGGCCCGCCGTTGCCCAGGATGGCGGCGATATCACCTTCAGAGGGTATCGTGATGGCATCGTGTATCTGCACATGCGCGGTGCATGTTCCGGCTGTCCGAGTTCAACGGCGACTTTGAAGTACGGCATCGAAAACCTTCTACGTCACTTCTGCCCGGATGTGCGCGAAGTACAGGCAACCTAGCGGCGCGATCAGACGTCGGTCTGTTGCGGCTTCGCGACCGACCGTCTGTCCGACGGCCGGAATACGAATCGTCTAACACCTGGACTGTCTGGGCGTTTCGACGCGCATGGTGCGTCAGGCTTGGAAACGATGTTCTCCATCGCAATAGATACGTGCTTTCGCGCCTGTTCCGTGTCCGTTCGCCGGGACGGCGCCGATGATGCCCAGCGATACAGCGAGATCGGTCGCGGCCATGCGGACTGTCTGATCGCCATGATGCAAGACGTGGCGCGCAGCGCAAACGTGGACTGGTCCAAACTGACGAAGATTATCGTCACTGCCGGTCCGGGGACATTCACTGGCCAAAGGGTCGGCATTGCCTGCGCCCAAGGCTTGATGCTTGCGTCCGGCGCTGAGGCCTGGACGGCGACGTCGCTTCAGGCCATCGCAGCGACTGCTCGGCGCGTCCAGGCGCTGGAAACCGGAGCCGATATAGCCGTTGTTGTGAGCGCCGGCCGCGGCGATGTATACTGGCAACTGTTGCGTGGCGACTGCGTACCACACTCCGGACCGGAGCGCCTCAGTGCGACGGATCTGATCACGCGCGCCAAGGGATTCTGCGGTGTGTTTGTTGGCTCTGAAGCCGATCGCCTTTACGACATAACCGGTCGGCAACCGGCCACATCCGGTGAACCGGCGCGCACGATTTGGGCGGATGCGCGCGATCTCCATGATCTGGCTGCAAACCGCTGCCTTGTGCGAGCCACATCTCTGAGACCACAGTACTTGCGCCCGCCGGACGCTGAGCCCAACCGAGATATACTTCCGCGGCAGTGACATCCATGAATACAGACGTACAACGCGACATAAGCACCGTCAGTTTGTTATTGGCGGACCCATCCCACGCGGCCCGAATCGCCGCTTTGCATCACATCGTCTTTCGATCCGAGACGCCGTCGTCTGCCATTCAGGATCTCCTGTCGGATTCCGGAGCTATGGCGTTTATGGCGACGTCGGCCGGAGCCAAAACCCTTGTCGGATATGTCATGGGTCGCATTGCGGGGGACGATGCGGAGATCCTCTGGGTTGGCGTTGATACTCCCTGGCGGAAATGTGGTGTCGGGAGCCTGCTTCTCCGAGGATTTGAGCGAGCCGCAGCGAATGTCGATGTTCGGCGCATCGTGTTCGAGGTTGCCGTCGACAACGAGGCGGCGCTGGCGCTTTACAAAAAGGCCGGCTTCGACCGCGTTGGCACACGCGATGGGTACTACCAACGATCAGACGGCGATCAGGTTGATGCAGCCGTTCTCGCAAAAGCCGTCGCGAAGTCCTAGATTCGGCATGGATGACAGATCAATCCGCAGTACAAGATGGGCACCTGGGTCAGAGCGCAGCGGCGCCGGGATCTGCGCTTAGAGCGGCGCTGATGCTTGCCGGTTTCTTGGCTTTGACGGTGCCGCTGATGCCGTTGCAGGCGCTTTTGAAGCGCGCCGCACCTCGGGCTGCCAGACATTTCCCGCACTGGTATCATCGTCGCGTCTGCGGGCTCCTTGGACTCCGTCTCAACATCGACGGCGCCGTGCTGCCCGATCGCCCGGTCTTGTTGATCGCAAATCACGTCTCCTGGCTGGATATCCCGGTGTTATCCGCCGTTGCACCGTTGTCGTTCGTGGCCAAGCAGGAAGTTGGCGGGTGGCCGGTTGTCGGCACGTTGGCGCGGTTGCAGCGGACCGTCTTTGTCGATCGTGAGCGACGGCGAACGGTCGGGCGCACGGCTGGCGCCATTTCGCAGCGGCTGGCTCAAGGGGACAACATTCTGCTGTTTGCCGAGGGGACATCAAGCGACGGCAACCGAGTGCTACCTTTCAAGACGTCGTTGTTCGGCGCTGTTGTCGAGTCCAAGGGTGGGTCGGCACAGACCGCGGCGCGCGATGCAGATGGCGATGTGCGAGACGGCGCATCCGGTAGCGCTTCGCATCAGCCCGTCGTGCAGACGGTATCGCTGGTCTATACCCGGCTTCATGGCATTCCGCTTGGGCGATCTGATCGGCCTCTGATCGGATGGTATGGTGATATGGATATGGCGCCGCACGCCTGGCGGCTTCTTAAGGCTGGGCCGTTGGATGTCTGCATTCGGGTTGGCCAACCGGTTTCGTTGGCGAAATTTTCCGATCGAAAGGCCTTGGCTCAACTGACCGAGGCCAACGTTCGCTCCGATGTTGTCGCGCTTTTGCGGGGTGGCGCGTAGGTAATTGTGGCGTTGCCGCGCGATCGCCAAAGAGTCCAAGATACTGCGGAAATTGTAGATGCGGTGATGGTGCTCGCGTATACGCGTCGATCGGACCGATGTCGGGCTTGGCGCGGTCCGGTTAGGAGTTATGTAAGAGGCGGGTATAGCGGGTGCAGTCAAGCTTCCCGGGGAGAATTGATGTCTCGCGAAGGTGAAGTGAATCCAGGTTCCAAGTCGGTCTATATCAAGACCTACGGCTGTCAGATGAACGTCTATGATAGCGAGCGGATGGCGGAGTCGCTTGGCCCGTCGGGCTATGTCGAGTCGGCCACCCCCGAAACGGCCGATGTTATCGTTCTCAATACTTGCCACATCCGCGAAAAGGCAGCTGAGAAGGTCTATTCCGAGCTTGGTCGGCTGTCACAATTGAAGGCAAAGCGTCGTGCCGACGGCCAAGATGTCATGATCGCGGTGGCCGGTTGCGTCGCGCAGGCGGAAGGCGAGGAAATCGTGCGCCGCGCGCCGGTTGTTGATCTCGTCGTTGGGCCGCAGAGTTATCATCGCCTGCCGGAGTACATTGCCGAAGCGAAAGCCCAACGGGCGAGCCTGGTGCGCATTGAGTTCCCGGAAGAGGAAAAGTTCGTTCATTTGCCGAAACGCGCTGCGTCAGCCCGGACATCCGCGTTTCTCACCGTTCAGGAAGGCTGCGACAAGTTCTGTACGTTCTGCGTTGTTCCCTACACCCGGGGCATGGAAGTGTCCCGCAGCGTCGCCAGCGTGACGAACGAAGCCAGAGTGCTGGTCGAGCAAGGTGTGCGCGAGATTACGTTGTTGGGCCAGAATGTGAACGCCTACCACGGCTTGGGCCATGATGATGCGCCGTCGAGCCTTGCCCGACTGATTGGTGCACTTTCCGAAATCGAGGGCCTGGAGCGGATCCGATATACGACAAGCCATCCCCGGGATATGGACGAGGATCTCATTCAGGCCCATGCCGAGAACACGAAGTTGATGCCCTATCTGCATCTTCCGTTTCAGGCCGGCTCGGACCGCATTCTCGCGGCCATGAATCGCAAGCACACGGCCAGCGAGTATTTGGACATCGTGGAACGCATTCGGGCCGCGCGACCCGACATTGCGCTTTCCACAGATATTATTGTTGGATTTCCAGGCGAGACCGATCGTGAGTTTGAAGACACGCTCCGTCTTGTGAAGCAGGTCGGCTTTGCGCAGGCGTATTCCTTCAAGTACAGCGCGCGCCCCGGGACGCCGGCGGCCAAGATCGACGAGCAGATTGACGAGCCGGTGAAGTCGGAAAGATTGCAGATCCTCCAGCAACTGCTTAATGCACAGCAATCAGACTTTAACGCTGGTTGCGTCGGCAAGATCATGCCGGTGCTGTTCGACCGGCGCGGGAAGGGCCGTGGCCAGTTGGTCGGCCGTTCTCCGTATCTGCAGGCTGTTCATGCAACTGCGGATCATCAGTCTTTGGGCTGTATCTTGCCGGTGATGATTCACCAGGCAGGGCCAAACAGCCTGTCAGGAACACTGCATGCGGCGCGACTTTGAAGTATTGTGAACACAGAACGGTAAGTTCCGGTCAATTATGGTCGTTGAACTGGCTGTAATGTGTTTGTCACAAATGCTATGATATTTGGGACTGGATCGCATATCGGAGAAATGCTCGCATGATCAGACTGCGAGGGCTAATTTGACGGGCATTCGCGGCGCTGCAACGGGTGGTCCAAGACGCACGGGTCGGGGGTCTGCCAAATCGCGCGTGGTTGTTCCATTTGAGAGCAACGCACACCTTCCGCTCCTGTTCGGCCAGTACGATTCCAATCTTGCGTTGATTGAGGACAGGCTTGGCATTGCTGCACAGGCGCATGGCAATGTTGTCGTGCTCGTCGGCTCGGAGGCCGCCTGTGAAATTGCGCGCGGCGTTCTCGAAACGCTTTATGCGCGTGTTCTCAGCGGTGAAGAGATCGGCCCTGGTGATGTCGACGGCCTCATTCGCCATCGCGATGACGAGCCGACGGATCCGAGTGAGCCGGCTCAGATCGCGACGCGCAGGCGTGTGGTCAAGGCGCGCACGCCAACCCAAACCACATACATTCGAGCCTTGCAGGACAGTGATTTGGTGTTCGGCATCGGGCCCGCCGGTACGGGCAAGACGTATCTTGCCGTCGCGTGCGCGGCGTCGTGCCTGGAGCGAGGCGTGGTCGAACGCATCATCCTGTCCCGGCCGGCGGTTGAGGCGGGCGAACGGCTTGGCTTTTTGCCAGGGGATATGCGCGATAAGGTCGACCCGTATCTGCGACCGCTTTACGACGCACTTTACGATGTCTTGCCACCTGAAAAGGTTGAA
>JBCCOV010000063.1:0-22941 GCA_039039985.1 Pseudomonadota bacterium
CCTCTCGACCGTTCGAGTTCGCTGAGACATGGACCCCGGGCACAAGGCCCGGGGTGACCTTTTGGGGTGGTGAAAGATTGTGATGCCCGCTCGCGCTTGTTTTCGCTCACGGCTGTTCCTCGCTTCGCTCGGGCCTCCGCGGGGGCGGCGCAACGCGCCGGGCCGCATCGCGGCCTGGGAACCGTGCTTGCAGGATAGCCCGCGCTCAAGTAGCGAGCGCTTGTCGCGAGCGGTAGCGCAACGAAAGACGAGCGTGCGAACAGCGCAATTGAAGATTCTCGCTCACGGGTTGTTCCGGCCTTTGGCCGGGCCCTCCGCGTGGGCGGCGCAACGCGCCGGGCCGCGTTCGCGGCCTGGGGTGCCAGACGGCTGGTCCGTGCTGGTTGTTTATCGTTCGCGGCCTGGGAGCCGTGCTCACAGGATAGCCCGCGCTCGAGCCGCGAGCCTGCGAGCGTGCGAACAGCGCCATGCAAAGACTCTGCAGTCGCTTCATACGACATGGCGCCTGCCAGCATCCGTCGATGTTCCGACTTTTCTCAGCGTACGCCTGTTCCGAGAATCCGCTTGCGGCCGACCTGTTGCCTGATACGGTGCCTTGGCACGGTGTCGGTCGTCCGTTGTATGTGGCGGCACCGACGGCCGGAGCACATCCGCACAGTTGGACAGGTTATCTGTCGAGAGAAGCCGCCGGAGGAAAGCGTCATGGCGCCGTTCGATGTCAAGCCGAATGAGTTGGAATCGTATTGGCTGCCATTCACGCCGAACCGATCGTTTAAGCGCCGGCCGCGGTTGTTTTCCGGCGCGAAGAACATGCACCTGCTGACGCCCGACGGCCGCAGCGTTCTCGATGCCTCCTCTGGCTTATTCTGCGTCAACGCTGGGCACTGCAGAGAGCCGATCGTCAAAGCCATTCAGGAATGTGCCGCGCAAGTCGACTTTGCGCCGCCGTTCCAGTACGGCCATCCCGGCGTTTTTCAGCTGGCGTCGCAACTGGCTCTCCTGGCGCCGGGCGATCTCGACACAACCTTGTTCGCGAACTCGGGCTCCGAAGCTGTTGAGACGGCTCTGAAGGTTGCGCTCGCCTACCACAAGGCGCGTGGCGAGGGCGGGCGGACGCGCTTTATCGGCCGCGAACGCGGGTATCATGGGGTCAATTTCGCCGGCACGGCCGTTGGCGGCATGGTCAACAACCGCAAGGCCTTCGGCAACATGCTGACCGGTGTTGATCATCTGCCAACCACGTACAATCGTGATCAGCAGGCGTTCTCTGTTGGCGATCCCGAGTGGGGCGCCCACCTCGCAGACGATCTGGAGCGGTTGATCGGGTTACACGACGCGTCATCGATTGCCGCCGTGATTGTAGAGCCCGTCGCTGGATCCACAGGCTGCTTGCCGCCGCCAAAAGGGTACCTGCAGCGCCTTCGCGACATCACCGCCAAGCATGGCATTCTGTTGATCTTCGATGAGGTGATCACAGGCTTTGGTCGCCTCGGCTACGGATTTGCGGCCGAGCGCTACGGGATTGTGCCGGATATGTTGACGTTTGCAAAGGGCGTTACAAATGGCGCCGTGCCGATGTCCGGTGTGCTGGTCCGAACGGATATCTACGAAACCCACATGCAGGGGCCGGATTATCTGGTTGAGCTATTCCACGGGTATACGTATTCCGGGCATCCGCTCGCAGTTGCAGCCGGCCTTGCGACGCTCGGCGTTTATCGCGACGAACAATTGTTTGAGCGTGCACGCGCCCATGAGCCTCAGTTCGCAGAGCTGATGATGAGCTTGAAGTCCGCTCCCCATGTCGTCGACATCCGGCCAATCGGGCTGATGTGCGGCATCGACTTGGCACCAGCCGAGGGACGGCCAGGCGCGCGCGGCTATGAAGCGATCGAACGCATGTATCACGAGCACGACTTCTACTGCCGTGTGACTGCGGACACGATCATTGTCGCCCCGCCGCTGATTGCGAGCCAAGACGACTTGGTACAGGTCCGAGACAAGATCGAAGCTGTGCTCAAGTCGCTGGATTAGAGCGTTCGGGTTCGATTGCAGGTGCATGTATGGCGTGTCGCTGAGCCGGCGACCGCCGTCTTGCATGTGTGACATGTTTGCATTCTGTTCCACACCGTTTGCCAATACCTCCCGATATCCAAAGTTTATCCGCAGACCGGCGTTGCCCGAGAGCGCACCGGCAGGAAGGCTTGTCACGGTGAGTCGCGGCAACGCTGTTGGGGGATGGTGTGGCACTTCAATCGACTTCGGACGCGGATATCGCATCGCCGGCGCACGGTGCGATGGTCGCAGACCTTGCATTTTTCACCGGCATGGCTGTCTTCGCGTGCGCGGTCGCCGCGGCAGCCAATCAACACTTCGATGGATCGCTCACGACGGCGGCAGCGTTGGGCTGCGCGCTGCTCGTGGCCAGTATCTTCCTGCATGTGGTCTTACGGCGTGTGCAGGCCGGCCCCGTCAAGGTACGCCGCCACCGCGTTCGCGCTCGGAGATCGAGCGAACAAACACAAGACCTCAAGAACAGCCGGCGCAACGCGCCCAAAGCCGTTGAACCGGCCGAGCAGCGCAAGCCACCCAATCTTGAGCACAAGCCCGGCGGGCCTGGGCCGCAGCTAGAGCTGGGTGTGGCGGACGCCGCAAAGTTCTGGGCGTTGCGCCCCGGCGACCGGGTTGATGGTCCCGAGCTGCCTCCGGCCAATACGCAACAGCGTCCAGGTGCGAAGCTCGGTGCGCCCGCAAGTCCGGCAAGTCCCGCAACTCCGACTGTTTCAGCGTCCGGCGAAAGCGTGGCCGATGTCGAAACGATCAACGCCATTCTGCGGCGCATGGCGCAAGATATCACGGCCGGCCGTGCACGAGCCCGCGCTGAAGAGCCCGAAGAAGACATGGCCGTGGCTGCGCACGACGGCGCGGCTTCAGCGGATCGTGGGGACGACACACAACACGTTAAGACGGCGGCTGCGCCGAAGACTGGCCATGCCGAGGTGATGTCCGAGGCGCCGGATCTGACGGAAGCGCTGGCGCGGGCCGTCGATGGTTCACCGCCGGATCACCCCGAGGCCATCGTTGACGCGTCTGTTGAGGGTGGGCGCTCATCCGAGGTGCCAGACCCGGTCTTGGCTGATGTTGACCCTGGTGACGAAGCGGCGCGGCTTCCCGATACCGTCGTTGCGCTTGCCGAGGCGCTGGCGGCAGAGCGGATCGGCGTCTTTTTCGAGCCGATCAACAGCTTGGATAACGAAGCCGCTCAGCACTACGAGATGACTTTGCGGCTTCGGCTTGCTGACGGTGAAGAGATGGCGCGAGAGGCCTACTCCGCTGCGGCGTCTGGCACTGCGGTGCTGCCGCTGATCGACACGATTGCCTTGGTTCACGCCCGTCGGCTGGTTTGGCGGCAAATGGGCGCCGACGCAGAAGGGCGTTTGTTCACCGGTGTTTCCGGCGAAGCGGTCCTCAGCCGCCAGTTCGCTGAGGATTTTGAGAAAATGGTGGCTCGGGATGTCGGCTTTCCGCGCCGGATCGTCCTGTCTCTGCCTCAGTCCGACGCACGTCTGTTTACCGATCCTCACCTCAGGGCGTTGGGACGGATGTCCAACGGCGGGATCGTTTTTGCGCTCGATGGCGTGACGGACTTGGATATGGACTTTGAGGCGCTTGCTGCAGCCGGGTTCCGGTTTGTGAAGCTCGATGCCGACGTGTTCCTCAATGGCCTGCCGGTTGGCGGAACGCGCGTGCCGGCTGACGACATCTGCCAACACTTGCGAAGATCAGGTCTTGTCGCGATTGTTGGGCACATTCAGGGGCAGGCGGAGCTGGAGCGCCTGCGGCATTGCGGTGTCACGCTGGGTCAGGGGCCACTGTTCGGTACGCCTGCACTGGTGAAAGCCGAAGTGTCGCGCGCGAGCTAATGCGTGTTGTTTGTCGCTTGCTGTCGCTCACGCGTGTTGTTTATCGCTCACGGGCTGTTCCTCGCTTCGCTCGGGCCCTCCGCGGGGGCGGCGCAACGCGCCGGGCCGCAGTCGCGGCCTGGGAACCGCCCGACCAGGATAGCCCGCGCTCGAGCCGCGAGCCTGCGAGCGTGCGAACAGCGCAAGTAAAGACGCGCGTGCGAACAGCGCCAACGAAGGACTCGCGTGAAAGTTAGAGCATCCGTCTTGCTCAACGGGCCCCGGCTTGATGCAGGGGACTTGGTGCGACGCTTTCCGGTCATCTCAGCGTTGACGCCATCGCTGACATGCGTTTGATCAACGGGACGCAACGCGTGTCGGTAATCTGGTGAAGGTGCGTATGGCTGATCATGACGGTGCGATTCCGATTGTCCCATCGGTTTCGGAATTCACGCAGGCTTATCCTGCTTGGCTGGTCGACGTCTGGGGCGTGATTCACAATGGCGTCGCACCTTTCGCAAGTGCGGTTTCCGCGTGTCAACGGCGCCGGCAAGCCGGTGGTGTTGTCGTCTTAATTACCAATGCGCCGCGACCGGGCCCTGCCGTGCTTTCGCAGCTTGATCGGATCGGCGTACCGCGCGATGCGTTCGACGGCATTGTTACATCGGGCGACGTGGCGCGGGGCTTGGTCACACTCTGGAAGGACAAGGCGATCCACCACCTCGGTCCGGATCGAGATCTGCCGCTGTTTGCAGATCTTGGCATCTCGTTCGTGCCGTCGGCCGAAGCGGACGTCGTTGTCTGCACGGGATTGCTCGACGACGAGACCGAGACGCCCGCTGATTACGCGCAACAGCTTGATGCACTTCAACGGCGTGGCGCCGTGATGGTGTGTGCCAACCCGGACATAACGGTCGAGCGGGGCGACAAGATTGTCTACTGCGCCGGGGCGCTTGGGGAAGCGTTCGAGGCAATCGGCGGGGCTGTGCTTTACGCAGGAAAGCCACATGCGCCGATCTACGAGCTGGCGCGCAAACTGATCGACGACGTTGCCGGGCGCGCGGTGGGCTCAGACGAAGTGCTGGCAATCGGCGATGGCATTTACACCGATATCAAGGGCGCCGCGGAGGTTGGGATCGCAAGTCTCTACGTGGCGTCCGCCGTGAATCTCAATGGTGGAACGCTGACGCCAGCGACATTGGCTGATGCGTTCGCACGGTCGCCCGACCGCCCTATCGCAGCGATGCCGCAACTTGCCTGGTGACATTGCGTTCCGGGTTATGATCGATTTGTATCTTGCAGGCCGGTTTTTGGCCCATGGTCTCAAGGAGTGCGCGTCATGGATCCCGACGAGTCGAAGTTTAAGCTTTCAAAAGGTTTCGCGCTGGGAGAGTCGCTCGAGTTGTTTTCGATCGCTGAACTCGAAGAGTTGTTGACTGCGCTCGGTGATGAGCAGGATCGCGTCAAATCGGAGTTATCTCGAAAGCGCGCACAGGCCAGCGCTGCGGAAAGTCTGTTTCGTTCGTCGGGCCAAAATTGAGCTGAATTGGATCGTCCCTTCATCTGCCGTTAATCCCAGCCGAGGTAGAACAGCTTATCCAGTTACCTGGATACTCTAAGTGGTTCCGACCACTCCGATTTGACGCTTCCCAATATCCTGGGGCCGCTTGTTGAAAGCGGCCCTTTTTTTGCACAGCTCGCTATGCGCGTCGTGAAATCTACCTAATTTGGGGCAACCGGTTACGCGATCTTCACGATAGCCCTAGGATAGTAATGTTTCGTCAGATGAGTGGTGTGCCAGTGCAAGTACCGGGTAAGTGCTTAGAGTCGATCAGCGATGAGACGAGCGATCCGATCTCATTTGCTCAACGGTTTGCGCGTTCCAACAGCTTCGACAGTTTGTTTCGCGACGGAATGACGTTAGTCGAAGAGGTTGCCGACTACCTCGACGGGGAAGGTCGCAAGGCCGCACGGGGCCTGAAGCCGCCCTTGTCGGTGATCTATGCCACCGAAAGTATGCGGATGACGACGCGGCTGCTTGAGGCTGCGTCATGGTTGGTCGTGCAACGGTCTCTTAAGGACGGTGAGATTTCGCCTGAAGAGGCTCAGCAGAAGCGCGAGCGGGTCAAATTGCGTCGCATGTCTGACCCTGAGACAATCAAGCAGTTCGGCCAACTGCCGCCGGGTCTACAGGCTCTGATTGTGCGGACGGTGGCGCTGCTCGATCGGCTTATGCAACTCGATGAGGCGTTCCGTCAGTCCGCACAGCCAGCGCCGGATCAGATTAATCCGATCGCAGGGCAGTTCCAACGCCTGACGACCGCGTTTGGGCGGGTGGCGAACTAAAGCTTGTCGCGAGAGTCTTTGATTGCGCTGTTCGCACGCTCGCGGGCTCGCGGCTCGAGCGCTGGCTATCCTGCGAGGACGGTTCCCAGGCTGGAACAGCCGTGAGCGATCAACAACCAGCGCTGGCCAGCCGTCTGGCACCCCAGGCCGCGACTGCGGCCCGGCGCGTTGCGCCGCCCGCGCGGAGGGCCCGGCCGCAGGCCGGAACAGCCCGTGAGCGATAAACAATCGGCGCTGGCTATCCTGGTAGGACGGTTCCCAGGCCGCGAACGCGGCTCGGCGACGTCAGACTGGCCGCTGTTGCCGGCGCGTGGGTCGGGCCGACGCTGCTGCCACACGTGTTTCTTGTCGCGTCGTTAAGCGCATTGGCCTGTCGTGCCGCTGTCCACGCTTGGCGCAGCGACGTCTTGCAGCGCCGCATTTCGTTTGGTGTGTTCCTGGCGCCGAGCATCTGGGGTATGTGGTGCCTGGTGGAGGTTTATGGTTGGACTTGATGTGTGCAGTGCCAGTGACTGGATGCCGTCACTGTGCGCGCGACAACAACAACGACAGCGTTGAAGCGCCTGTGTCTGTTACTGTCCGCAGGCGATCCGGTTTGTCGGATTTGTACTTCTACTTGTTCGTCCGAATGTCTTCAGGCCGGTTGAGCTGGAACCATACCACATCTCATTCTTTCGGTATTCCTAGAACTCTATTCATCCTGCCATTATTGCGCATAAACAAGGCGCGCCATGCGGTTTATGACAATTTGGCTGCAAACGCCCGTTCCATGCGCCGATTGAAACGCGAGGCCAATCCGCAATGGCAGGACACCGGGGCGGTCCCAGGACGAGAAGACCTGACCCTCGCGGTCATAGTATCGCAGTTCAAACCGGCAGATGGAGCGACGCGCACGATGGGCATTCGATGTACTCGTGTCACGGGTAGGCAATTGCGGACGACGGGGAGTGACGTCGAGCGCGAGTGTGCTGTCCGCATCCGGCAACACACCCAGTCGATAGTTCAACAGACCTTGATAGCTGGCTCTCGGGGCATAGCTTGAGACGAAACGGATTGAGGACTGCGTGCCGACAAGTGTCGGCGGCGCTTCTTGTGCTGTACGGCCGTCGACATTGGACCGAACGGTGTGCGCCAGAGCAAGCAGGATCGCATCGACGAAACGCTCGTCTTCGCGTTGCGCCAAACGGACCTGCTGCGTGCTGTGCGCGCGGCGAGCCAGCGACACGGACTGATGGACGATCAAGGCGATCAGGCTGACGAGCGCAATCGAGACCACGACTTCAATGAGTGTCATGCCGCGTTCGCTTCGGTGCCGTTGCGGTCGCGTTCTACCGGCCTGCCGCAGTCGGGCCAAAGCGGATCGATCGAAACTCAGCGAGTTTTTGACCGCTGTCCGATCGCGCAATGAAGACAAGCTCAAATGGTGCAACCGTCTCCCCGCGATGACGTGACGGGCTAAGCGGCCGCGCTTCGATTGTCCAACTGAGTGCTCCATCCGTCCCGCTCAGGTTTGATCTGTTGCCGGAAGTCCAGTCATGAAAACTCTGCCTGGCAATCTTGAGTGTGCGATGAATATCGTCGGCTCGGCGGTCTGCGTTTACTCCTCCGGAGACCGTCGTCAGCGCCGTTGCTGCAACAATGCTCACGACCGCCAACGCAATGACAACTTCAAACAACGTGAAGCCGGCCTCCCCGCAGTGAGCTTGTGACATCACTCGTGCACCCTGACAGCGCCGCTGAACCAATCAACGTCCAGGCGGACTTGACTGCCGGTTGCGTTTTTGAGGTGGATCATCCCGCCACTGGTTGAACCATCTGGGTAAAACCTGAGGACTGCCGTTCCCGCTCCTGCTCCCGCTTGTATCCGCCTAGGTGCGACGACTGTTGCGTCCACCTGGTCCGGGAGCACGAAACGGTCTCCGTTTGCCGACGTATCTTCTGGCCGCGCGCCGGCGCGCAGTAGAGTCAAATCGATTGTGCGGTTTTCCGATATGGCGCGCGCGCGCGATCTCGCGATCGCAGCCTGCAGGTCCTGCCGCGCGGACAGGATGTCGGGTCTTGCCTGCACGTAGACCAACGTTAACGTGCTTGCGAGCGCGACCAGCGTGAGAACGATGACAACTTCGATCAGCGAGAACCCACGCTCGCCGATGCCAGATGCAGGTAGCATGGCTGAGCGCCGCTGGACCATCACAACCCCGCCAGACTGTTGATCGCTGCAAGGCTTTCGACAACGACAATGACGATGAAGCCAACAAGGCCGCCAATGAACAAGGTCAGCAAAGGGCCGACGGATGAGACGGTGCGCTCGATACGTCGCTCGAGCTGTTGGTTCAGGACCAATCCGATGTTGCGCAGCATCTTGGGAATCTGACCGGATGCTTCGCCGGAGCGTACAGCCCGAATGATGAGAGATGGCAAGGCATCGGCTCGTTCCAGTGCGCTGCCGAGCGCTTCGCCTTCGTTGACGCGTTCGATCGCATCGGCCAGGGTTTGTCGCAAACCGGGTTCACTTGCGACAGATCGCGTTGCCGACAGGCTCTTGCGCATTTCAACGCGGTGCTGAAGCAGGACGGCAAGCGTGTCGACCGCAAGCACCACGTCGCGCGGCCGACAGATCGGACCATAGATCGGCAGGCCATAGACAACGCGCATGAGCCAGCGCTGGCCAGATCGTGTAACGATCAAGGCAGCCGTTACAGCCAACAGTGCGACCGCCAGAAGTAGCAGCCCGTCGCCCGCATCAGCAATAATGGACTGCAAGGCAAGCAGCCATTGCAGCGCTGCGAGCATCGCGTCCTCGTGTCCGTCGAACAAGGGCGCGAGCGTCGGAATAAGCGTTGAGAACACAATCGCAAAGGCGACAAGACTTGAGACCACCAAAAAGGCCGGATAGACGAGGGCGCTCTGAAGTCGACTGGAAAAGGACAGCTGCGCCTCGATCATCGCTGCGGCACTGTTAACGGCGGCTGGAAGGTCTCCGTTCTCTTCACCAGCCGCGATCAGCCCTTCAATTGCAGCATGTTTCGATGGCAGATGCGGCAGCAGGGCTACGGACAGCTGTAAGCCCGAGCGGACTTTGTCGACTTGCGTCGTGAGGGCAGACCGTGCTCGTGTCGTGGTTGCGTTCTCGGCAGACAGTTCGAGGCAATCGGCAATCGTCAGGCCGGCCGCCGAAAGCGTCGCGAGCTCGCGCAGCAGGATCGCAAGCTGCCGGGTGCCGAATCGATAGACGCCGGTGAACTGTAAGTCCCACGACGTCGCGGACCTGTCGTCCCGCGGTTGGATGTCGTCGCGCGGTTGGATGTGTCGCACAAACAGTTCGCGTGATGCGAGTTGATCGAGAGCGTCTTCGATTGAGTCCGCGGCAAGTTCGCCGGTGATGAATTTGCCATTGCGATTGATGGCCTCGAACCACATGGCGCGGCGGGTCATAGGCGCACGCATCGCTGAATCTCGGCAAGGCTTGTTTCACCCGACGCGACTTTCAAAACCGCGCTGGCCGCCATTTGCGTCATCCCATTCTCTTGTCCCTTCGCGGCAATAGCGCGTTCCGACGCGCCACTCAGGATCAGGTCCTCTATTGCTTCATCTATGACCAGAGTTTCCGCGACGACACTGCGGCCAACGTAGCCGGTACCCGCGCAATGCGAGCATCCCACAGCACGGCGGCAGCTGGCGCGTTCCATGTCGCCGATCTCTGCTCCGTGTTCGTCCGCGTTAGCCAACAGCCACTGCTGCGTTTCCACGCACGGTACGGCGCAATGATCGCACAGCGTCCGGCAGATGCGTTGAGCAATGACGCCAGACAGCGTGCCTGAAATGAGGAACGGTGGAAGGCCAAGCTCGCGCAGTCGCGTCACGGCGCCAACCGCGGAGTTGGTGTGCATGGTGGACAGAACAAGGTGTCCCGTCAAAGCAGCGCGCAACGCGATTTCCGCAGTCTCATGATCGCGCATTTCTCCGATCATCACGACGTCGGGGTCTTGCCGTAAGATCGAGCGCAACGACGATGCGAAGTCCAATCTAATCGCTGCATTTGTCTGAACCTGATTTACACCGCGAATCCGGTACTCGACATGATCTTCAATCGTAAACTGCGTTCGCTCCGCCGTATCGATGCGGCTGAGAACGGAAAACAGCGTCGTCGTCTTGCCGCTTCCCGTTGGTCCGGTCACAAGCACGACGCCGTTGGGCAATCGGAAAACATCGTCCAGAAACCCGGTGGCAAAGGAATCGAACCCGAGTTCAGATGTTGTTATGACGCCTTGATCCGACGCCAGCAATCGAATCACGGCGCTTTCTCCGTCACGTACCGGGATGGTGGACACACGCAGATCGAAGTTGCGCCCGGCCATCGTATGGTGCGCTCGCCCATCTTGCGGCAACCGTCTCTCAGCAATGTCGAGCCCAGCAAGTATCTTGATGCGGGAGACAACGGCTTGCTCGAGATCGGCGGCCAACCACTCGACATCCCGTGTAACGCCATCAATGCGAAATCTCACGCGAACGCGGTCTCCGAATGGCTCGAAATGAATGTCGGATGCGCTGTGTTGGGCCGCCAAGTTGAGTAGGCGACTCACCAACCGCACAACAGGCGCATCGCTTACGAGATCGCGCAAACGGCTTACATCTTCTGCAGATGCCGTTTTGTTGTCGGACGAGGCAGCAACTCCGTTGGTCGATCCGGAATCAAACTGAGCCAGGGCTTCGTCGATCCAGGCTGGATGACGTAAGATGATCCGCATACGTTTTTTAGTCGGATGCGCAAGAGAGCGAACGGCGTCCACTGCAAACGGGTCGGGTGCCGCGACGTGGAGTGTGTGATCGTCATCACGTAGCGGGACGAGTCGGAAGCGGTTCAGCGCATTGCGTTCGACACCCTCCAGTGTCATCCGCTCAAGCGTGTCGGCGGCTGTCGACTCATAGTCCAGCCCATAGAAGGCGGCGAGAGCATTGCTGAGGGTGTGTTGATCGATGAGACCGAGTTCAAGGAGTACAACATCGAACCTCTGACCGGACTGTCGGACAGCAGCAGTTGCACGAGACACTTCGTAGTCATCGATATGGGACTGATCGCACAATAGCTGAAGAAACGCTTCAGCCTGCCTCAAGTCGTGCGGGTCCGCGTCATACGGAACCAATGCATCGTTCGCCATTCCAGCACTTCTGTGGTTGACGTCCGCCGGGCATAACGCACCGAAGTTCGTAGGGCTCAAGATCTGGCCGTGAGACTCTAAAGCACAGAATTGATCATGCAACTGGTATTGAACCGCGGCTGGGAGACCTTGAAACGTGCTGTCCAATGGTGGTTGGCCGGTCTCGCGTTGATTTTGCCCGAGCGCATACGGCAATTGTGGGATGCGCCGGCGATCAAACTCATTATCCAGCGTGATGGCAGCGGCTGGGCCCTGTTCCGATCGATCGGATTCCAGTCTGACAAGGCGACAATAGCGCGCGTTGAGTCACAACGGGGCCTGATCATTGCTTTGCAGGCGCAGCCGTATCTTTTGCGGATGTTTGCTCAAATCCACTTGGAACTCGATCGCGAGGAGATGTTGACGTTTCAGCGCAAAGCACCGGAAACACGTGTGCCTGATCTCATGAAAATACTGAATTATGAACTCCAGCGCTCAACACTGTTTCATCCCGATAATATCTATAGCGGCGTACGCATTTCTGCTCCAGATCGTGACAATGGCCTTTCTGATGTTACGCATTTCGTTATTCCGCGAGACCGGGTCGGCCCGCTTCTTGGTGTTTTGAACGCCGCTGGGCATCACGTCAGGGGATTGCATGTCCGGGGACTGCATGACCGGGGTGCTGGCGCCCAGATCCGGCTCCTCGGTCCGGGACCTGATTCGGAGCGTTCGCGGCGCAAACCGATGGACTATATCTGTGCAGCCGTCCTGATTGCGCTCGTTTTGACGATTGCCTATCACGTCAATGACTGGCGCGCCGGGGCCGACCAGCGCATGGAACAGTTGCAGTCCCAGGTTCGTGTTCTTCGTCAGCGCCTGCGCGCAGATGCGACGGTGCGTGACAAGCGGCGGACCATGCACGCAAGCCTGACCCGTGCGCGGCGCATTCAGCGCTCGCGGCATCCGGTTCCCGTGGTATTGGCCGAACTTTCGAAACGGCTTCCGCAATCGACCTGGGTTTATGATTTTCAATACCAGGTCGATTCTGTTGTAGTATCCGGCTTTTCGGACGCCGCAGCAACGCTCACCAATCCTTTAGCCGCATCAGATGTTTTTGCGGCAGCTGAGTTTGTCGCCCCGATTGTCAAAGATCCGATGACGGGTCAGGACCGGTTTCGGTTGAAATTGAGCTTGTCACCGCTGGATGAGTAGTCTTGGGGCGGGATGTCGTGCGTTTCAATATCCGACTCAAGTGCGCGATCCATGCAACGGTGGCACTGGCGATTACCGCAAGTCTCGTTATTTCAATCACATATCTCGGCATGTTCACGCACGACGAGATTTTCGAGATTCCGCGGCGGAAAATTCGGGAACTTACGGAACTCTCCAGCGCCCTCTCCGTGCGGCAGCGTCAGTTCGCCGGCACCGATGCAACGCTGAACGCCACCGACCTCGACGTGTTGCGACGCGACTTTCTCCCGGATAAGACGGGCGCGGCGTCCGCGTTTGTGAAAGTGCAAAGCCGGGTTCGGGCTCTGGCGCTATCACACGGCGCGGTTCTGACCTCCTCGCGCGAGGTGCGACCCCCGACGCCGCAAAACGCCGCCGGCCAGTCAGATCAGCGCGTTGCGATCAGCGTGTCGCTCCAGGCCAAGACAGCTGCCTTGTTGCGTTTTCTTGTATCCCTGGAGAACGCGCAGCCTCTGCTGCTGGTGACGCACGCGCGACTGTCGTCGCAGCAAGCCGGACTGCCGGGGTCGGGCGCCGGTATAGATCGCATGTCCGCTGATTTGACGATTGTTGCGTTCGTTCTGTCCGGTGCGACTGCCCAACGTGATGATGCATCATGATCCGTAATTTGATGCTCGGGCTCGTCAGCATGATTGCTGTGCTTTGCGCGGCATTGGGATGGCTACACCCGGCACCGTTTGAAGCGGCCGGGCACGCGGGTGTGGCGACAGCACGAACCTCCATTGATAAAGCCAAGCCAGATATTCCAAGCATCAGAAAATTGGAGCATTCACGAATGATCGCGGCTTTGCAAAGACCGATATTCTTTCGCGATCGGCGAATTCCAAAGCCGATTGCTGCCCCTCAGCCCAAGAGGCCAAAACCGAATGTGGTGCGCCGCCGGCAGGTTCCGCGCACGCGGCCGCAAATTCGAGTGCGGCTTTTGGGGGTCGTTCTGTTCGGCGATACGCAAAAGGCACTGGTTTCAATTGACGGTCGAGCGCCGTTTTGGGTCAAGGTGGGTGATCGCCTCAATAGCGAATGGCGTGTCGCGAAGATCGAGATGAACAAGCTGACGGGGGCTGCCGGCGCACGAGAAAAAGAGTTTCAACTGTATCCCGGTCGCCGCGAAAGCTATTTTGTCTGACATTCTGGGCCGAAGCTTTGTCGTGAGCAATGATGTCGAGGGCCAGATTACAATTCAGACCGGGGCACCCATTCCAAGAGATCAGGCGCTCCGCGCGTTTGCAGCCGCATTGGAACTGAACGGTGCGCAGCTGATTGACGATGGTGATCCGATCGAGATTCGCTCGGCGCGGAACACGACCGGTCTTCCGCTACGCAGCGGTGCATCACCGAATGACATTAAGACCGGTTATGCCATTTATGTTATTCCGCTGAAATACATCTCGGCTTCGGAGCTCAATACCATTGCGTCGCGCGTGCTTCCGAACACGGAGATCCGTTACGTCGGAACGCAGAGACAGATTATTATCGCGCGCGGGTCACAAAAGACCATCCAGCGTCTCCGCGAACTCATCGCGATGTTTGATGTCAGCTGGATCGCGGCCCACGATGTATCGCTTGTTCAAGTCCGCAATCTGGAGCCGGCTGCGGTTGTCGAAACCGCCAGCAGGATTCTGAATGCCGGACGTCGAGAGACCGGCAGTGCCACGCTCAGGCTCGTGCCGAACAATCGGCTTGGCGGTGTCCTCATTATCGCGGGCAGTACGGCCCAGATTCGCCACGCCAGCGCGCTCATTGAGAAGCTCGATCGCTCCGCTGCTTCGACAAAGCCAACGGCTTCTTGTTTATCGCTGCCAGAGCCGGTCTCCGACCGAGGTTGGCGCCTTGCTGTCACAGATCTTATCGCAACGCGGGGCGGCAGCCGCTGCGTCGACGGCACCGAAGCTTGGTCGGCCGCAAAGTGTTTCGCTGACGACAGAGCAACCGACGACAGCCAACTTCGGATTGAACAGCGGTTCGGACGATGCGAATGGCCGGAGTACGGCGCCCGTCGGTGACGCGGCTTCGACCGGCACGGCGCGGTCATCCGCGGGTACGACACCAACGAATACCACGACCGGATCAGGTGACATGAAAGTCGTGCCCGATGATGCGAACAACACATTGTTTGTTTACGCGCCGCGCCGACAGCACGACCGTATTCGACGGATTCTCGAGCGTCTCGATGCGCTACCGGCGCAAGTTCTGCTCGAGGCCATTATCGCGGAAGTCACACTGACAGATGATTTGCGGTACGGCGTCAAATGGTTCTTCAGCAAGGGCAAGCACGACGTCATGTTCACCAGTGCGGTGTCGGGAGCCGTCAATGCAGCCTTCCCGGGGTTCTCATACTTTTTTGAAGCGGCGAACTCGGCGGTTGTGCTCGATGCACTGTCTGAGATTACAAAGGTGCACATCGTGTCGTCACCGTCGCTTATGGTTTTGAACAATCGCAAGGCCATACTGCAAATCGGGGACGAGGTGCCGGTCGTGACGCAAACCGCGCAAAGCGTTACGGATCCGGATGCGCCGATCGTCAATTCCATTACACAACGCGACACCGGTGTGATCCTGGCGGTGACGCCGCACATCGGACGTCACGGTAAAATCATGCTTGAGATCGAGCAAGAGGTGAGCAACGTCACGGAGACGACGACGTCTGGAATCGACTCGCCGACAATCCGGCAACGCAAAGTCAAAACCACGGTTGTGGTGCAGGACGGGCAGGCGCTGGCGCTCGGCGGGATCATCCAGACCAACAAGAACGTGTCCAAGGGGCAAGTGCCGGTCCTCGGCAACATACCGATTGTCGGTTCCGCCTTTCGCAGCAACGACGACCTCAAAGATCGTACGGAATTGGTCATCTTCATTCGGCCGGTTATTGTCCGCACAAGCGACGACCGAAAGTACGTCACCGATGAGTTCCGGCGGCGCCTGGAGCAATTGAAGCCACCCGTTGGTCGCCCGCTGCCGAAGGCGCTCGACGATGCGGATCGGATCGTTCGGTAGGGATTGGCCTAATGCGATCTCGGCTTCGATGACGGCCAGATGGGAACGAGGCGAGCTCCGTTCTGGCGTCTGTGCTCGCCTTGATTGGTCTTGTCGCAGCGCTCGCGGTTTTCGTGTCGCAGCGTGCACGGGATCAACTTCGCGGGGCCAATCACGCCAAGGTCATGTTCCAGATCCAGGAACACGCCGACAGTGTCGCACGATGGGTGGCATGGCGCGTGGCGCGGCGGAAGCCAGTCGCTGCGGGTGTTGGAGATGCGGCACCGGAGGCGGCGGTCAAATGCCAGGTGGCGGACGCGCGAATCTCCGTGCGGGCCCGCCAGGCCGACGGTCTTTTTGATCTCAACGCTGCGCCGCGTCCGTTGCTTGCGGCCCTTATACAGGCGATGGGACTGACGCAACCGGATGCTGGTCGGGTCGCGACCGAGATCGTGGATTTCCGGGACGGTGATCGTGTTGACGCGTCGACCGGGGACTCCGAGACCGCCCGCTATGTTGCTGACGGACGTGCCTTCGGTCCGAAGCATGCACCATTCGCCAAGGTGCTTGAACTCGACCAACTTCCGAGTATGACCGATGACCTACTGCACAGGCTTATGCCACATGTCACGGTGTCATCCGGTCTCCCCGGTGTGGATTGGCGTAAAGTTCTGGTGCCGCTGAAGCAGGCGATGTCTGACAAGATCAACACGTCGCTGTTCAACAGCATCGGTCGTGCCGGTGTCGTTCGGATCCTCGTAACAGCCGTTGGCGAACGCGCACACCACCAAGCTTATCGCCGCTTGGTCATTCGCCGGGCCAGTCGTACGCAGCGCGGTTATGTCCTTCTCGATTGAACGACGTATCCGTGGGTGTGGGACGCGGATGATGGTAAACCGACCGAACGCCATGGATTAACTGCGTGTGTTGGCAGTTCGTAGCCGCAGGCTCTGGCCCGCTAGGATATCGGAGGCGCGCGCCCATCACTCGGTGTTGGTGATATCCGCGGCATCGCCGTCGCCGCCCGGCTTACCATCCGAACCATGGGACACGATCAGGTAGGGCTGGCCTGTGGGTGCCTTCTGCAGCACGTAGGGATTGCCCCAGGGGTCTTTCGGCACGGCCGTTTTTCGGAGATACGGTCCGTTCCACGCGTCGGCGTTACTCGGCTTTTGCACGAGTGCACCAAGCCCCTCTTCGGGCGTCGGGTAGCGGCCGACATCCATGCGATAAAGCTCCAACGCCGTGGCGAACCCCTCAATCTGGACCTTGGCCGCTTTGGCGCGCGAACTTGACAGATATCCGACCACACGCGGGCCGACGAAGCTCGCCAGCATCACTACGATCACGAGGACGACGAGGACTTCGAGCAGCGTGAAGCCAGCCTCCGGATCGGATGTTCGACGTTGTCTTCTGCGATCACGCGTCCTGTTATGAACCAACATGCCAAATGCCCCACACTGTGTTCGTCTGTGAGCGGAATTTAAGATGCTTGCGTGACAGTTGGAAGGCTTGTCGCGGGGTCGTCGGCGTATGCTCGCGCCGGACGGAGAACGTCGCATGCATGTTGGTGCCCCGGAGCCTCAGTCGCACTGCAGGTGAAATCGCTTTTCGTCGATCTTTCCTGCGATCCGTTGGCGATGATGGGAGAGGCGCTATGGTTGCCAGAGACGTGGCCGATGGTCCGCGCCCGGCCCCTAAGAAAAACGGACGACCGTCAAGCCTTCATATGGGCGCTCGAAGCTCACGACTTGCCTCTCTTTTCCAGAACCTCGAAGACCCGTGTAAAGTCTGATTGCGGGGGCAGTGCATCCTCAACCTGCTGCCAGATCTCAGCGACTTGTGTGCCCACTTGGTTGGGTGTGCCTGCTTCCTCGACAAAACTGTGGTAGAGCTGAACGTCCTTGTTCAGCAGTTCGGCAAAGAACCCGGCATCGTAGGTTCCGGTCAGAATACGGTTCGGGAACTTGTCGGCGATCGCCGTGTTGTTGCCGGTGGAGACTTTGACCACGTCGAGAATGGTCTTCATGTCGACGCCATGGCTCAGGCCAAACAGAACGGCTTCACTTGAGGCGGCCATCGCAGTTGCCGACAGGAAGTTGTTCAAGAGCTTGACAGCCTGGCCCTGACCAGGCTGGTCGCCGACGTGAAACGCGTTCGCGCAAAACAAATCAATAATCGGCCGATGACGAGCCAACTCAGTTTCGGCGCCCGCCCAGATGATCGTAATCGTCGCTTTCAGCGCGCCCTGACGTCCTCCGCTGACCGGCGCATCAATATAGGTGAGGCCGGCATGGCCGAGTGTGGCGTTTGCCTCTTTCGCCGCGGCCGGACCAATCGTCGACAGATCGACGATCGCCTTACCGGCAACATCGTCCATGGTGGCAATCTGGCTTGCGACTGCCGTCACGATCTTTCCGTCGGGCAACGACAGGAAGATCGTATCGCTTTGTTTGATGACGTCTGCCAGTGCGTTGGCGCCTATCGCGCCCTCGGGTACGAGACCGTCAATTCGGTCGTAGCAGACGATCGGGGTTGTGCCCTTGGCGATATGTGCGGCCATTGGCTGTCCCATCTGGCCAAGCCCGACAAATCCGATCGTGGATGGTTGCGTCATTCTTGAGCTCCTGCCGGTTTGTGTCTTGTCGGAGTTCGAGCCGGGCGATCTGGTTGCGGTGAACTCCATCAGGGCCGTAGACCGGGTTCACTGCCGCATTCGCGAGAAAGGTGTCAACGCGGCCGAAGGTGACGTCGTCGGTTTCTCGACCGTTGGCCCGCTTAAGGGAGTCCTACTGTCGTATAGGGCGGGGCGGTGCACATTAAATGGCCCAACTGCGCAATCGCCCCCGGGTCCTATGCGATGTTGGTGCCGCGGTACGAGATGTTATCGTGCTCAGGTTGTTCAGGGACTTTGCTGTCGATCAGATCTGCCGGGCTGGCAAAGAGCGGATCAACCCCGACCGACGCAGGCCGGCTGCCGGATATGACGGGTCTTTTAGTCTGTCGTATGAAAAGCCAGGTTCGCGGGCCCGGAGTTTTTCGACCATGGCAAAGGCCCTCTGCTCATCGCCTTTGTGCAGATAGAGTACCGAAAGATAGCGCATCGCGGGCGCGAAGTTCGGCTTCAGTGCATGGCTGGCCTCACCAAGGTGGATTGCCTGATCAACTTGTCCCGACATCGCGCTGGCGATGCAGCTCAGGCCCGCAAGGTGAAACCTGAATGGCGATGTGCCGGCAATCTGCACTGCGCGACGCGTATCTTCAACACCGGCCTGCAGATTGCCAAGGTAGCATTTTGCCATGCCCAGCTGAATCCAACCGACTGAGTTGGCTTCGTTGAGCTCAATGCTCCGCTCGGCGTACTCATAGGCCGCGATATACGCACGGTTCACAAGGTAGTGGACCTGTGCGGCGAAGCTGGCGATGTACGAGTTGTGGGGATCCAGCTCCAAGGCGCGCGTGATAAAGTCCACGGCCTCGTCGGTCAGTGTTTCTCGACATGCGAACTGCTGCTCCGCCAGCATGAACGTGCGAAGATAGGCCCGCCATCCCAGGTAAATGCCCTTGGGCTCCAACTCAAACGCGCACTTGAAGTACTGGTCTGCAATCTCGAAATTGCCGGCGCCGAGGCGGAAAAAATGTTGAATGCCCATTTTACAGAGTGCGCTGGCGACGGGCTTTGACTGATCCTCTGCATGAAGTTTCAGATACTCGCTGATCGCAACGTTTGCGACCTGATTGACCAGTTTCGAGAAGCGCTCGCTATCAACATGCAGACTGTCTTTGCCGGTCCAGCCGGCCCGGGCGGACCAGACGACCTCGTTGGTACGCTCCCGCGTGAGCACGACACGCAACGCGTTGTCCCCTGGGCCTTGCGTGACAGCCGATTGCAGGACGAGTGAGCGGTCGCTTGTGGCCGTCTTTCTCCAAGCTTTCAGACGATCGGGTTCATTACGGTAGTCGACGACGCTGACAGACCCCACTTCAGCGACGGTCTTCGAGATCGCATCAAGCAGGCAGTCACCAAGCACACTGTCGCTTGCATGTTCATCGTCAGGCCCGCTGCTCAGGATCAACAATTCAGAAGATGTCGAAGCTGTACGGCCCGTATCACGATCGACGTCGTTCGCGCATGGCCGTTCCAGTTGGGCTTCAAGGGCGCACCTTTGTTTGCGGAGCCAATCCTCGAACTCCGGATCACGGATATCCAGGCCTTCGAGCAGTTCGACGTTTGCGGCCGTGCTATCCGTGTCGGCATGGCTTTGCCAATCCCGCCAGTCGACATCCACATATGTCGGGTCAAGCGAAACGGTTAAGTTGTTTGTCCGGATGGCGTCACGATCTGCACCCAGAGCGCGCCGGATTTCAACAAGACACTGCCTTAAGCTGGCTGCACCCTGTTCCTGGCCTCGGTCACTCCAGAGCTTGTCCTGAAGCCATCTTCTGGCGCGGGTGCCGTGCGGCGACAATGCGAGGAGAGCAAGGACCGCGCAGGCCTTCCGGCCACGAGGTGTGCAATTCTGGCGGCTGGAGTTCACGAGCCGAAAGGGCCCGAGTACATGGATTACCGCCTTTCCTGACTTAGGTCGCATGATCGTTGTCCGTTGCGGATTACGCGCCAGCTCTGGCCAGGATATGATATTCAGCTTTCGCAGGAACGTATATAATTTTCCGGTTGGGCATCACGGCTTACAGTGCCGTCGCCAAATGTTCCGACTGCGGATATGGCCGTGTCAATGCCCCCCGCGCGCCACCTTGGTGCGGAGCATTGAGCGCCTATTGCAACGCAGCCCAAAATGAGCGCGATCAATCAAAATTGCTATCTGAATCAGAGTGTTCGATCAGACGACGGCGCCCTGTTAGCGCCGCTGCTTGAGCGCTAAAAATGCGCTAATTCGTTGTGGTTTCGCTTGCCGCAGATTGCGCTCTCGAAGTCGGTTGGCCAGTTTGAAGCGCCATTCAACTAATCGACGATGCATCCAGGAGCAAATGATAATGTCACGAGCACTGTACTTTGGTGGCGAGGGCGGTGAGGTGTTTGGCGGTGAGGGTGGCGAAGGCGGTGAAGGTGGCGAGGGTGGTGAAGGCGGCGAAAGAGATACTTCCATCCGGCCATCGCAGCTGATGACGCGGGCCAGACTGACCAGTGGAGACGGTATCCGGGGCTATTGGGCCGATGATGGTGCGCCTCCGGACCATCTTCCCAACGAACCGGAGGTCGTTGAGCATTGGTCAACTGCCATTAGAACTCGCGCCTATACAACAGAGTTGATATCGGGAATTGTTTTTGACGCCAGAAAACTTCGGCAATCGGTTGCGGTGCACTACTACGATCGAGATACCAAGACCGAGTGCATGCTCAGTTGCCTTACGCGGCCGGATCCGGATGATTTTCAGCGGCAAATCCAGTATTTACGCAATTACGCGGCTTTGCGCCAAGAGCGTAGTGCCGAAATTGTTAGTGCCGCATCGGACATACTCGCGTTTTTTGGGATGGTTTCGTATCTGCATCATGCCCGTACGCGGCGCACGCTCGAACTTTTGAGATCTGTTCTGAACGCGACGATTGTTATCGAGCATCGCGTGAAACATGCGCTGGCTTGCCGCCGGCCTGTTGAGTATTCACCGCAAGTCCACCCGCTTATTCAAACACCCGGCCACGGCTCCTTGCCAAGCGGTCATGCCACCGAAGCTTTCGTGGTGGCATTTGTCCTGTCCGAACTCTTGAAGGACGCGCAAGACAGCAACGGGCGCCTCAACATGAACCAAGACACTGTCCGGATACAACTCCTTCGGCATGCCGAACGGATTGCGACCAACCGGACCGTAGCCGGGCTTCATTTTCCGGTCGACAGCGTAGCCGGCATGGTCCTCGCTCAAGCGCTGTCCGATTACTATCTCTGTCGTGTCGGTCATCGAACACGCATGAATTCCAAAATATTTGATGGCCGCGGGTTTGAAGGCGATTTTCATTATCAAACGGTTTTAGATGCCGTAGAAAAGCAAGGTGGAACCTCCTCTATAAAGAACGGCGATGAAATAAACTTCGAGTCTTCCAGCTCCAACTTACTAGAATACATGTGGTCCGCAGCGCGCGACGAGTGGCGTTGAAATCGTTCTAATTGATTGGAGACGTTGTCATGCCGTGGGAACAAGAACACGTCCGGCGTCCGGACCGCTATATCGATTGGTACGACCGCGCACCCGGTTCGACACAGCGAGACAGTCGATGTCCCGTTTCCTTGGAGCTTACAAGTTCTAGTCACTTGGGTTGGCTTCTGGACTTCGTGAAAAATGGCCGGGAAAACGGCATGATCAAGATGTCGCCCGAGGAGCTTGGGCGGCTGAAAAGAGCCGTGAGTACTGTTGAAAATTCGGCTTCAAGTGGCGAGAACGTCTCTCTCACCTATTATTGCTACATGCTGGAAAGCGATATCTATACCGAGAATGGAAAATACAAAGACGTTAGAGTCGATAGTCAGAATGCAATCCACGGTAAATACAAAATCCGGTTCGCGGGCCCGCCTATTGTGCGTCTGAAATTCAATGAGGATCTGGCTAGGGAAGAGCCGAAAAAAGGGGTGCCGTCTGCGCCTGCAGTGCCTGAGGAGGGGACAGTCGCAGTCGGCATCATTGACGATGGCATTGCCTTTGCACATCGTCGTTTTCGCTATCTTGACACGACTGGAGGCGCGTCCGTCGAACGGACACGGGTGTCGCGGATCTGGCTGCAGGACATCGAGCAAGCGAAAGACAGTTCCGTTGCGTTCGGAAAAGTGCTCACAAACAAAGATATAGACGAACTTATAAGCGAAAATGGAGGCGAAGATTACGATATCTACCGAACAAAAGGTTTCGTAGACTTCGGAACGTATGAAACAAGTTTCAGCTCACCGTACAAGCACTTTTCGCTCGCCCATCGTGTCGCGCATGGTACGCACGTCGCCGACGTGGCTGCCGGCTACGAACCAACCGATGAGACCGCAGCGCTGCGCCCAATCTTCGCTGTTCAGTTACCTTCGGATGTGACGGCTGATACCTCCGGGACCAGCATGGCAAGCTATGCCCTGCAGGCGTTGCAAAAGATCATACATTGGGCCGACTATCCCGATGGCCCAGACCAGCCCAGCAGGCCCCTGCCGCTCGTCGTGAACTTCAGCTATGGATTTATCGCCGGGCCGAAAGACACAACTCAGACATTTGAACGCGAAGTGCAACGCATGGTCGATGAGCGGAATGCGTCTGGCACCCCAACGGCTTTTGTCCTGCCTGCCGGAAACAACTACATGAGCCAGACAGCGGGCTATATGGAGCTCGTGACCGGAGAGCCA
>JBCCOV010000064.1:0-22881 GCA_039039985.1 Pseudomonadota bacterium
CTGACCAATCAGCGTTCCAATCGAGACTGCCAAGAGCGAGGTGACAGCAGCGATGATCGCCGCAGCCGAGCCCGCGATGTGCCCCATCGGTTCCATTGCGATTGCGTTGAAATTGCCAAACAGGATGCCGAAGCAAAAGAAGGCCGGCATCAGCAGCGCCATGAAGACCCAAAGTGGCATACCGGAGTCCAAGACCCAGGCTGTTATGAGGCCGGCCGCACATATAGCGATGAGGCTGTGCAACGCCCAGTTCGACAAGCGGCGCATGCCGAACTTCATAACCAGGCGCGCGTTCACGACAGATGCAGCGCCGATGGCCAGCGCGAGGATGCAGAAGTAGGCGGGAAACATTACGGTGACGTCGTATATGACACCGAAGATGGGCTGTACGGACGTGAGAAACCCGACAAACGAGCCGAATACGATACCGCTCGTAATCATGTATCCGAACGAGACCGGATGCGCGATGCACTCGCCCATGGCGCCGCCAACTTGTTTGAGGCTGAACGGCACCCGCTTCTCCCGGGGATGTGTTTCAGGCTGACGTAGCGTGAACCACAACAGGGCGAGCGCGGACAGCCAGAGAAAAACCACGAAGATCGTTCGCCAGTCGCCGACAAAGAGAATGCCTTGTCCGAGCGCCGGAGCCAAAGCCGGCACTAGAATGAAGACGGCCATGACAAACGACATGACACGTGCCATCGAGCGGCCGTCGAACTGATCCCGTACCAACGCAAGCGTGACGACTCGCGGTCCTGCAGCTCCGACGCCCTGAAGGAACCGCCCAAGCAGCATCGTCTCGAAATCCGTAGCAATCATCGATAACAGCGAACCGATCGAGAAAATGCACAAGCCGGCTTGAATCACGGGGCGCCGGCCAAAGCTGTCGGACAGCGGACCACTGACGAGTTGACCGAAACTCAAACCAAGCAGCAGAGCGGAAATGACAAGCTGCACAGAGTTTCCGGATGCGGCCGATAAGTCGCGTGATATGTCCGGTAGCGCCGGCAAGATGGCGTCGATGGATAAGGCGACCAAGGAAATCAGGGTCGCCATTAGCGCCACGCGTTCCGAGAAGTTCGGTGGGGTCAAAGCTCGGTCCATCCAATTGGGTCACAGCGCAATTTCACCGGAAACTCAGCCGCGGCAACCTACATAGCGAGCGAATCGAAAAAACAAACATCAACGTGTCCCGTCGAGCGTCCTAGCAGCAGTGTCAAGGGTTGTATTCTGGCAATCGCAGGACGATGACAATTCGCGCCGGATTACGCAAACGCCAAAGCAGCGCGACAGCGTACGGGCACTGTAACATCTTACCAACACGCTGGTCGCGGCGGACATCGCTAGACTGTTCAAGCCGGCGCTACGTGTCCGCCGTCGTGGGCGACGGGCACATCAGCCATGACTACTGTACAGCAAACTCGATACGTCGGTTCCGCGCCATGTTCTCCGGCGTCGTGTTGGGGGCCAATGGTCGAGATGCACCGTGGCCGATAACCGTCAGCCGCTTCCCATCCACGCCCTTGCCGATCAGATAGTCGGCAATGGAACGGGCGCGTGCCTCTGAAAGGACCTGGTTGAGGTCGTTGGTACCGCGTGCGTCTGTATGGCCTGAGATTCTCAAGCGTACACCGGCGCAATTGGTGACCTCGCCGGCAATCGCGTCGAGTGTTGAGAAGCTTGCCGGGTTGATGTCCGCATTATTCGTATCAAACAGAATAATGCCTTCCTGCGCTCTGCTCTTCACGCGGTCCAGGCAGGCAACGGCCTTTGGGCTTGGCTTTGGCCGGCGCGCGGCGGCCCGCACCTCAGTAAGGCGCCGACGCTCGATCTCCTCCCAACGCTTAAGCTCGGCAGCGCGGCGGATCTTCTCTTCGCGGATGCGCTCAGCCTCGGCGAGCTTTCGCTTGCGGGCGATCTCACGCTCTCGCTCAAGCTTGAGCTTGGCTGCGGCCTCACGCTTTGCGCGCGCGACCTCGGCTTGGCGTTTGCGCTCGGCCTCCAACTCACGCTTTGCGGCAGCCTCGCGTTCCGCTCTCTTCTTCTCAATGTCGGCCAGGCGCTTACGTTCGATCTCAGCCTGCCGGTCGAGCTCAGCCTGTCGGGTCGATTGCTCCAGTCGGGAGTCTTTTTGCGGATCGGTTTTGGGCTTCGGTGCGTCGCCGCCGGAATTCGCGCGTGCCCGTGCCCGCTCTGCACGTCGGCGTCGAACACGTTCACCCCAGCTCACTAACTCCGATGCGCGCTTCTCGCGCGCTTCAACTGCAGCCTGGCGGTCTTTGCGCCTTTGTTCCCGACGCGCGCGAACTTGGGCGCCCCAAGTCGCCAGTTGTGCCTCACGCTTCTCTCGTGCCGCGATTTCCGCCTCGCGTGCTTTGCGCCGTTCGTCCCGGCGTGCCCGAACCTGGGCACCCCATGCCGCCAGTTCCTCGGCGCGCTTGGCTTTTGCCGCGGCCTCTGCCTGGCGCGCCTTGCGACGCTCATCGCGTCGCGCCCGAACCTGAGCACCCCATGCCGCCAGCTCTTCGGCGCGCTTGGCCTGCGCTGCGGCCTCCGCCTCCCGCGCCTCGCGGCGCTCATCCCGGCGTGCGCGAACGCGTTCGCCCCAAGCAGCCAGGGCCAACTCACGCTCTGCCTTTGCGTCGGCTTGCGCGTCGCTTGGTTGCTCTGATGGCTGTGATGTCTCAGTCTTCGACACCGTATCAGCCGCACGATCGCTGGCCCGTTTCAGGAGTTCGTCAAGACTGCCGGTCGCTGCTGCCCAGGCGAGCCAGCCGAGAAGTCCGATCACGATTACGAATAGCAGGAAACCACGGTTGAACATTGGATCCAGCTCCTTCAGGACGCTTGCGACAATCTACCAGCAAACGTTATGCACATCTGAAGCGGCGGAGAGAACCCCTTCCTAACCGGCATGCAGCGGATTGAGGGTGCCATGGCGTAGAAAACACGCCGCGCCGCCGGGAGCACGGGCACCTCGCGCGCCCGCGAAAGTTGTGCTCCCATTCGGCCTGCGGTTGGCCCGCCTACGATGCCTGCCAGCTGCGGATGTCGACGAATTGACCTGCGATCGCAGCAGCAGCGGCCATTGCAGGAGATACAAGGTGCGTGCGCCCCTTGTAGCCCTGCCGACCTTCGAAGTTCCGGTTCGACGTCGAGGCACACCTTTGACCCGGTTTCAACTGGTCCGGATTCATGCCAAGGCACATGGAACATCCGGGCTCACGCCAGTCGAATCCCGCCTCGATAAAGATCTTGTCCAACCCTTCCTGTTCGGCCTGAGCTTTCACCAGCCCGGATCCTGGAACGACATGGGCGTAGTCCAACCGGTCAGAGATCTTTTTGCCCTCGACGACTTTCGCGACAGCTCGCAGGTCCTCGATACGGCCATTGGTGCACGAACCAATCCACACGACGTCCAGCGGGATGTCGGTGATCTTGGTATTGGCTTCCAGGCCCATGTAGGACAGCGCACGTTCGACCGCGGCTCTCTTGCCGTCATCCTCAATTCTGGCCGGGTCCGGTGTGGCGCCCTCGATTGAAACGACCTGCTCCGGACTGGTGCCCCAAGTTACCGTCGGCGGCAGATTGGCGGCATCGAGCGTGATCGCGACATCGAACGCGGCGTCCGGATCTGATTTCAACGTTTCCCAGTACGCAACTGCCGCTTCCCAGGCGCCACCCTTTGGTGCCATCGGCCGACCTTCGAGGTAGGCAAACGTCTTCTCATCTGGCGCGATAAGCCCTGCGCGTGCGCCACCTTCGATCGACATGTTGCAGACCGTCATCCGACCTTCCATCGACAGCGCACGAATGGCTTCGCCTTCGTATTCGATGACGTGGCCGGTTCCGCCGGCGGTGCCGATCTGCCCGATGATTGCGAGGATGATGTCCTTGGCCGTCACGCCTGGGGGCGTTGCGCCGTTGACTGTCACCTTCATGTTTTTCGACTTGCGCTGAATAAGCGTCTGGGTCGCGAGGACGTGCTCCACCTCGGAGGTCCCGATCCCATGAGCCAGCGCACCAAACGCGCCATGCGTCGCCGTGTGGCTGTCGCCGCAAACGATCGTCGTCCCTGGCAACGTGAAGCCCTGCTCCGGACCAATCACGTGGACGATGCCCTGACGCACGTCGGTTTCGTTGAAGTACTCGATCCCGAAGTCCGCAGCGTTCTTCGCTAATGTCTCGACCTGGATCCGACTGTCGTCATCATCAATCCCGATGGACCGATCCGTCGTCGGAACATTATGATCAACGACCGCAAGCGTTTTATCCGGTGCACGAACCTTGCGCCCGGCAAGCCGCAGCCCTTCGAATGCCTGCGGGCTTGTCACTTCGTGGACAAGGTGCCGGTCGATGTAAAGCAGACAGGTTCCGTCTTCTTGGCGATGGACAACGTGTGCATCGAAGATTTTATCATAGAGCGTTTTCGCCATGGCGCTTTGCCCTTACTCCTCCCGTGAGATTCAACGTGCTCTGACGCTTCCGCTTGCTGAGCACAGCGGCACGCCATGATTGATATGGTGTATGGCATGACGGATGCGGAGCGGTCCAGCCACGTAGGCCCGCTCAAAAAAGACACCGAGCCAATTCACAATTGGCCCGGTGAGTCTGAGCGATACCGAAGTATCGAAGAAGGCGTCAAAGGGAGGGTTCGCCTTCACGCTGTCCGTCACAGCGGATACATTAGAAGCTACACGTCGCGCAGACGCCACCCATGACCACGCATGAATGGCATGCTCGCTCCGCATGCTTCGCAGGGTCATTTGCTTGCGCCGCGTGCTTTGGCCACGAGATAATCCCGCAAAACATGGACTTTTTTGGCGGTTTTGAGTTCTTCCGGATATACGAACAACACCTGAAGCTTCGGCAGTTCCACGTCGTTCAGCACCGGGATAAGGTCTTTTTCTTCTTCGGTGAGATACTCTGGCAGCAGTCCAATTCCGATTCCGGATCGGATAGCGTACTTCAGCGCGATCACACTGTTCGCGCGAAACGCGGGCTGCCGCTCCTCGCGGTTATCCAGCCCGGCCGTTTCCAAAAACCGCAGCGCCGACAAATGATGCGCCGGTGTACCGCCGTAAGACACAAATCGATGCTTATCCAACTCGTCAATGGAGCGCGGCGCGCCATGCGCTTTGACATAGTTGGTAGACGCAAACGCGCGCATGCGCATTGTCATAAGCGGCCTGCGGATCAAGTCCGGATTCTCCGGCTCGTGCGTCCAGATCGCGACGTCTGCGGCGCGCATCGCGATATCCATCTGGTCGTCATTCAGCAGCAACTCGACACGGATATCCGGATAGAGATCCATAAACTCCCGCAGGCGCTGCGTGACCCACACGGTTCCCAGGCCGATGGGTGTGGTGACCCTGAGATCGCCCGCCGGTTTCGTCGTTGCATCGGACAGGAGCATTTCTGCCGTTTGCAACCGGTTCATCACATCCGATGCGGTGCGGTAAAGCAGCTCTCCTTGTTCCGTCAGAACCAGGCCGCGCGCGTGCCGGTGAAACAAGGCGACGCCCAATTCCTTTTCGAGAGATGAAACTTGGCGGCTAACAGCGGATTGGCTCATGCGCAGCGTGTCACCCGCATGCGTAAAGCTACCGGCGTCAGCTGCGGCGTGGAAGATCTTCAGTTTGTCCCAATCCATGGTTGGCGCTTTCGAGGTTCATTTGCGGCAGTGTGACGCAAGTCAACAGATGTTCCGGCCATTGGCCGGATTTCGGTAGGCACGCTTTGGTTGGCGGACGGCGCAGCAGAATTGCTCAACCGAAGCAGCTTGTATGGTGATCGAGAAATTCGCAGACGCACCGGGAGCGAGCTTTTCGATCACCACACTAGCAAACTATTGATTCTCGTGTCTCTTTTGCTTCTGAAGTTCGCGACGGATCCAAGATCAGAAAACGGCCGAACTTCGAAAACCGAACCCGAGAGCCGATCGGGACGATAAGACCAAAACCTACAACGGCTTTTCGTCTTCGACGGCGCCGCGAGCTGCGGATGGTTACTCCGCTGCTTCTGCCACGCTTTCGGCCGCTGCAAGGTACTTCTCGGCCTCCAACGCCGCCATACAGCCCATACCGGCTGCAGTTACGGCCTGTCTGTAGATATCGTCTGTCACGTCTCCGGCAGCGAAAACGCCCGGAACAGATGTTGCTGTCGAATCTGGTGCCGTTACAACGTAGCCTGATGGTTTCATGTCCAGCTTGCCCGCGAACAACTCCGTCGCAGGCGCGTGTCCGATTGCAACGAAGACGCCGTCCGCGTCCACAACCGACGTGTCTCCACTTTTGACGTTGGCAAGTTTGACCCCGGTCACCCGTGTCGGGTCGCTCGCGCCAAGAAACTCCTCAACGACTGAGTCCCAGATAATCTCGATCTTTGGGTGCTTGAACAATCGGTTTTGTAGAATTCGCTCCGCCCGCAGACTATCGCGCCGATGGATCAATGTCACCTTGGTCGCGAAGTTGGTTAGAAACAGTGCCTCTTCGACAGCCGTATTCCCGCCACCAATTACTATAACTTCTTTGCCGCGATAGAAAAAGCCATCGCACGTTGCGCAAGCCGATATGCCGTGCCCCTTGTACGTTTCTTCCGACGGCAACTCGAGCCAACGCGCTTGCGCTCCCGTGCAGATGATCAATGAGTCGCAGGTATAGCGCGCGCCTTCATCTCCGATCAGCAAGAACGGCCGAACTGACACGTCCACGTCTGTAACGTGGTCCATAACAATCTCCGTGCCGCAATTCTCGGCCTGAGCCTGCATCTGCTCCATCAGCCATGGGCCCTGGATTGGATCTGCGAAGCCCGGGTAGTTTTCGACGTCCGTCGTGATCGTCAGCTGCCCGCCGGGCTGTATGCCCTGAATCAGCAGCGGCTGGAGCATCGCGCGTGCGGCGTACACGGCCGCCGTATACCCGGCTGGGCCGGAGCCGAGAATGATCACTTTGGCATGTTTGGCGGCGGTCATGCGTGTCTCCCGCATGGTGTCAACGATATGGGCGGAAAGTGATCTCGGCCGTCGCTCTGGTCAAGACATGTAGTGGACTCACACCTGTCGAAGCCGATCCGCGACCTGTTCGAGAAAACCCTGAAGATCAGTGGTGACATGATGGATGTACTCCGGGGCCTCGGTCCAGCGGCGCATGTGTTGCTGCACAGGATGATCCGGATAGTTCGAGTGGACGAGTACGGTCGTCATGCCGATGACATGAGCCGGCTCCAGGTTGTGCGGCATATCCTCAAACATAGCAGATTCTTGGCCAATCACGCCATGTCGTGAAATCAAACGATCGTAAGCGTCGGCGTCCGCCTTCGGCACAAAGTCGGTTGCCACGACATCCATGATGTCTTCAAACAGATGGAGAATGCCGAGCTTGCCCGCAACGTTCTCAGCATGCTTGCGGGATCCTGCCGTGAATATCAGCTTGCGCCCCGGCAGGGCGGCAATGGCCTCCGCCAGTTCCGGGTGTTCCGGCACCGGCGTGAGGTCGATGTCGTGCACATAATCCAAAAAGTGATCGGGCTTCATGCCGTGAATTTTCATGAGCCCGGCCAGCGTTGTTCCGTATTGGCGGTAGTAGCTCTTCTGGAGATGGCGGGCATAGGTGGCCGGAATGCCGATGTGTTCCGCGATAAACGCGGTCATGCGCTGATCGACCTGTGCAAACAGGTTGCAATCAGCGGGATACAGCGTGTTATCCAGATCAAAAACCCACGCCTTTGTGTCGGCAAACCCCCGGAGGCCGCGCCCGACAAATCCCGGCTTTTCGATCGCGCCGTCACGCCCCGTCATGTGCGCAAGTCCGCTGGCTGGTGCGAGCATCGCACCATGGTGCCCGCGCCATGATCGGTCAGCAGTTCGAGAAGCACGCTGTGCTTGACTTTGCCGTTGATGATGACGACGGCTTCCACGCCGTTGTTGACGACTTCGACGCAACCCTCGATCTTCGGGATCATCCCACCTGATATTGTGCCGTTGCGGATCAGCACGCGCGCCGTATCGGGTGTCAGCTCTTGAATAAGCGCGCCATTGGCATCCAACACACCAGCAACATCTGTCAGGAGCAGCAAGCGTTTGGCTTTGGCGGCGACCGCAACGGCTGACGCGAACGTATCTGCATTTACGTTCAGAGTTTCGCCATCGGGGCCAGCGGCAATCGGGGCAATCACCGGGATCAAGTCGGACTGGCTGATGACATCAACAATGTGGGGATCTACGCTCATCGGTTCGCCGACATAGCCGATATCCACCGCCTTCATCAGGTTCGATTCGGGATCCGGGATTTCGGTGATCTGCCGCGCCGTCATCAGGTTTGCGTCTTTGCCGGAAATCCCGACGGCCTGACCGCCTTGCCGGTTGATTGCAGAGACAATCTCTTTGTTGATTGCGCCGGCCAGGACCATTTCCACCACTTCAACGGTGGGCTTGTCCGTAACGCGGAGGCCGTGGACAAAGTCCGAATCGATGTTGAGTTTGTCGAGCATGCGGGCGATCTGCGGACCGCCGCCATGGACAACAATCGGATTCACGCCGGATTGCTTCAGATAGACAATGTCTTGTGCGAACGCGTCGGAAAGGCCGGGGTCACCCATCGCATGTCCGCCAAACTTCACGACAATGGTCTTGGCGTCGTAGCGCAGAATATACGGCAGCGCTTCGGCGAGGATTCGCGCCTTTTCCGGCGCCGTAATGGGTAGAATGTCGGGATCGGTTGTCGAAGGCGCCGGTGTATCGGTCAGGTCAGTCATGGTGTTTCCTCGGTCAGCGGGCCGATCCAGCCATCCCTGTTTACCAGGGTGCGACAATCGTTACGGTCTGCGTGTATCATCCTCACAAAGCCGCCGTAGTCTAATGCGTTAGGGTAATCTGTATCTGGTGCTGCACCAACACCGTATGCGCAACTGGGTGGTGGTCCTCTTTTGGGCTCGACGCGACCGCGAGGCGCACGTACATGCGAGTAGGCGGCGGGACTTCAGAATACCGGTCTCGCCGACCCGGAGCCAGGAATGTTGCACGCTTTCGCCGAATTACTTCAAACTGCCGGTCCGAACCCCACGCTGGCTGAAACGATTCATCGCGCACAAGCCTACGCACGTGAACAGTCGCATCGGCGCGTGACGCTTGAGCATCTGCTGTTGGCCCTCACCGAAGATGGCGACGCGTCCCTGGTCCTGACAGCTTGTAACATTGATTTCATGCGGTTGAAGCATGACGTCGGCGGTTATCTGGGTCGGTTGGACGATCGCCTGGGTCCCAACGATCCACAAGAACCCGATGCACACGACGATCTGATTCGCATTTTCCGGGTTGCGGCGGCCGCTGCGAAGCAGCGCAGTCGATCGCCGAACGGGGGATTGGTACTGGCGGCGATCGTTGGTGATGGCAGATCACCGGCGGCCAGTATGTTGCGCTCGCAAGGGCTGACGTTCGACGAGGCCGTTCGTGCGCTGCAGGAGGCGAATGCGAACCTGCGCGCGTCCGGGCAACCGCCAGCCGCAGGCACGCAACCACCTCGTGGCGGGCAACCGGCACAGCCTGCGGGACAGCCTTCGCAGCCGGCGTCAAGCCCGCGTATGCCACTGCGCGAGACGATCAACGCTGCGACCTCAGCCTCGCAACCGACCCAACCTCGCCAGTCAATGCCGGCCCCGGGTCAGCAGCGGTTGCCGGCAGCAAACCCGCATGCCACCGAGCAGATTCTCGCAGATGCCCGGCGGAAGGTTGACGCCGCGCGCGCGGTCGCACCGCGCATTGGACATCCCCCGCCGTCTCAGGCCGCACCACAAGGCACATCCAAAGATGGGCTGGCGCGCCTGACCCGCCCGGCAACGTCGGAAGTGACGGCGCCGGCCCCGGGTCAACGTAGCCAGCCGGCTACCGGTCTGCCGGCTGCACAGCCAGCGCGGGCACCGGTTGCACCGCGCATTGGCGGCCCTGTCGGTGGTCCCCAAGCACCAGCGACACCAGTAGCACCGTCGCCATCCGCGAATCCAGCCCCGCCTCAGCAGCGGCCAGACCCTCGTCGTGCTGCGCCATCATCTCTTGGCAGTCCGAACCATGGGCGGCCGCCGGTTCCGGGCCCGACAACGCAGCCGCCTGGCGCGCGCCAGGCACAACCTCAACCGCAACAGCCGCGTCCGGCACCACGAGGGCCTGGCGCCGCATCCGCGCACGGTAAGGCACCGCCTCAGCAACAGGCGGCGCAACCTTCAAGCCGAAACCCCGAGAATGGTAAGCTTACTGCAGCCGTGCCTCGTCGCATGCGGGCAATGGTGTCTGAGACGGTCGAAGTTCGCATTGCGCGCCACGAGATCGAAGCAATCACGGGCGAGTCGCTGCGCGGCGATGGAGGAGACGGCGTGATTGCGCGCGCGATGACGATCCGTCTTCGTGCACCGCAGGGTGGCCTTTACGTCGAATCGGTTGCGCCGGAAACCCAGTGGATCGAAAACCGGGTGGGATTGCTGGCTGATGAGTTCGCGATCTGGCGCTGGACCGTCACGCCGAAGTCAAAGGGGAAACAACAGCTCCAGTTGTCGATGGCGCTGCGGACGTTGACGCGGGATGGTCACGCAGCGGAAACGCCGCTGCCGAATGAGCGGATTGACGTCCGTGTTGCCGGCAACATCAATGCCCGGTTGCTGCGGCTGTTCGGCTGGTCGATCGCCGCTGGTATCGGAGCCGCTTGTGTGTATTTCGGCCCCGATCTGATGCGCATCGCCTTCGAGCTTGCGGGGCTGTAGGGGCCGGTCAGATGAGCTGGAACCTTCCCGCGCTTATACCGGACCGAAATGCTCTGGGTCGATAAGTGCGGCAGAAAAAACAGCTTGGCGAAGCTCTGAAATGCCGATCCGTTTTTCGGACGAGGTTGCAATGACTTGGGGTACCGCAGCGGGATGCTCTTTCAGGCTGTCCTGCGTCGCGGCGATGACCCGCTCAGCCGCACCGCCCTTCAGCTTGTCAATCTTTGTCAGAACGACTTGATACGGCACGGCCGACGTGTCGAGCATGCCCATGATCTCGGTATCATTCGCCTTGAGACCGTGGCGCGCATCGATCAGCAGGAAGACCCGGCGGAGCAGCTGCCTGCCGCGCAGATAGTCCTTGATGAGCTCGGTCCAGGCATCGACCTTGCCCTTCGGCGCACGTGCGAATCCGTATCCCGGCATGTCGACCAAAAGCAGCGGGACACCGTCCGATCGAAAGAAGTTCAATTCCTGTGTGCGGCCTGGTGTGTTGGACGTTCGCGCGATGCCGCTCTGGCGCAGCAGCGCGTTGATCAGGCTTGATTTGCCAACGTTGGATCGGCCGGCAAACGCAATCTCCGAGACTTCACCCTCGGGCAGAAAGTCCAGACTTGGCACGCCCATAACGAACTCCCAGCGACGCTCGAATAAGAGTTCGGCCTGGCGTTCGGATTTGTCGTTGCTTTCCACCATATGACCACGGCTTAGAACCGGTCCGTAGACGACGGAGACGCTCTATTCATTGCGTTCGGCTTTACCCCGCCCGCGGATTTTATCCGGCAGCGCCGCTGCCGCGCCGAGCGTTCTTTGGAGGTTCTCCATAAGCGGAATGTCGACGCCCTGGCGTTTCATGATGATATACTGCTGCGCAAGGGACAGGACATTGTTCCAGGCCCAGTAGATGACCAATCCCGCCGGGAACGAAGCAAGCAGGAACGTAAACAGCACCGGCATCCAGTTAAAGACTTGCTGCTGGATGGGATCGGGCTGCTGTGGGTTCAACTGCATTTGCAGCCACATCGTGATGCCCATCAGCAGTGGCCAAATGCCGAGGATCGGGAACCAGTCGGGCAACGTGTATGGCAGCAGCCCGAACAAGTTGAAGATCGTCGTCGGGTCCGGCGCGGACAAATCGCTGATCCATCCGACAAAAGGCGCGTGACGCATATCGATGGAGATAAAGAGTACTTTATAAAGCGCAAAGAACACAGGGATCTGAATGAGGATCGGCAAACAACCGGCAAGCGGATTGATCTTCTCGTTCTTGTACAGCTCCATGAGCTGCTTTTGCTGCTCCATCTTGTCGTCTTTGTACCGCGTGCGGATTTTCTCCATTTCCGGCTGAAGTTTCTTCATCTTCGCCATCGATTCGTAGGACTTGTTGGCGAACCAGAAGAATGCGGCTTTGACGATCACGGTCACGGCAAGGATAGCGAAGCCGAAGTTCCCAAGCAGGCCGTAGAGCCAGTTCAGCAGTCCGTGCAGCGGCTTGGTGATAAAGTAGAACCAGCCCCAGTCGATCATGAGTTCGAACTGACGAATGCCGAATTGCGCCTCGTAGCTCTGGATAATCTCCACTTTCTTGGCGCCGACATAGAGGCGATTCTGATGAGACGCTTGCCCGCCTGGCGCAATCGATATCGCTTGGGACGCAAAGTTTGAGATGAACTGGCGAGAACTTCGCGGTGTGTCAGGTGGGGTGAGGTCGTCCAAGGTCGCGTTGAACGGCTTGGATTGATCGGGGATCAGCGCAGACGCCCAGTACTTGTCCGTGAAGCCGAGCCAACCCCCCGTGACATTCTCGAAGGTCTTGCGGCTGTTTTCTTCGGCAAGCTCCGAGTAGGTCACCTCAGTGAACCCACCTTCGCCGAGGACCCCGATTAGTCCTTCGTGCTGAATGAAGAAGCCTTCAATCGTCGGTACGCCGTATCGGTAGATCGCACCCGACGGGAAAAGGGCGACCGCTTCGCCAGTATTGTTTTCGACCGTGTCGACGACTGTGAACAGATAATCCTTGTCGATTGATATCTTGCGCTTGAACGTCAAGCCGGCGTCGTTCGTCCATGACAGTTCAAGTGGTTGGTTGGGCGTCAGGCGATCGCCGCTGCTCACCGTCCAGACGGTGTCGCTGCCCGGCAAGGTCGTCTTCGCGCCGGCAGGCGCACGCCAGTTGAACTCGGCAAAGTAGGGCTGAGGCGAGTTATCAGGCGAAAACAGGATGACTCGGGGGCTCTTTGGATCCGGTTGCTCATGATACTTCACCAGCGTGATGTCGTCGATCCGGCCACCCTTCAGATTGATTGATCCAATGATCGATGGCGTTTCGATCGGAACGCGCTTGGTTGTTGCCAGAGCGGCATCCCGCGTCAGTGCAATCCGAAGACGGTTTGGTGCCAGATTCGGAGCCGGCGTCCCTGCTGGACCGGCTTGCGGCCCCTGCACGCCGGTTGCGTTACTTGTTTCCTGCTGTTGCCGCTGCTGCTGAAGTCGCTTTTGTTCTTCGTACTTCGGTCCCGCATACAACAGTTGCCACGCCAGCAGCACAGCTACAGACAGCGCGATGGCAGCAATCGTGTTCCGCGTTTGCTCTGGGTCCTGCTGTTGTATCATGTGTGTTTCTCGTTCGGCGGTTGGCGTGGGCCGGTTGCTGGTCGCGACTGTCGGCGCGTTTGACGGACAGGTGGGCTCTTTGCCCGGTTTTGCTAGATCGCGAAAGTCAGAGTTGTCACTGGCGTTGCGATGCAGCGCGTCTGATCCGCCTCAGAGCGCGCTCAATATGTCCCAGCAACTGGTGATAAGGCGTGTCAAACGCTGCGTTTCTCGCCACAACGACATAATCGAAGCCTGGCAGGGCAAAATCGTCAGCCAGCTCTGCAATCGCGGCCTTTAGCCGCCTGCGGATCCGGTTGCGGCGTACGGCGTGGCCGAGCTTTTTCGTCACCGTAAAGCCAAATCGGGCACCTGATGCGTCAACACTGCTAGTCGCTTCGCGGGGTTTGGCCTCAATAACGCAAACGGGGGTCGCACAGCGCTGACCGCCGCGTAGTCTGAGGAAATCTCGTCGGCTTTTCAGCGTTTCGACCATGAGCACCCCGCCCACGGCGACCGTTGGCTGACGCAGACCTATCGCGGGTTTGAGATGGCCGTCATTGCTAGGCTGACAGGCGCCTCCGGCCCTTGGCCCGGCGTCGCGCGAGCACACGAAGGCCGCCCTTTGATGACAGACGCTTACGAAAGCCATGGCGCCGTTTCCGGACAAGGCGGCTTGGCTGATAGGTGCGTTTCACAATGAGTCCCCACGGGTAACGCCCGACGCCGGAACATTTCCGGTGCCGGTCGAGAATAAATTGGCGCGAGTTTGCGGTGTATATGTCTGGACCAGCTGGAAGTCAACGCCGACCGCCATCTGACGACCCAAGTCACAAGCGTTCAACTATGCTCTGAAACAATCACAGCTCGTTGAGACCCCATTTCTTTTCAAGGCCACCCTGCGCAGGTTCGCCGTGCACGGCGCGTCGTGTCGCAAGCGCTGCGCAAGGGCGAGATTCGATACGCAACCAATGATCAAGTGAGAGATTATCATGACGACGACCGCAATAACGCCGGCAGCGGCTCGGGGCCGGATGAAACGCGCAGTCGCGGGCTTTGTGGCCGCAGCATTAACGGCAGTCTCGACGGTGCCCGCGCTGGCAGATTTCTCAATGTTCGCGAAGCATACGCCGGATGCCACAACGGTCGTCGATCACTCGGTTTGGGATAAGCTTCTGAAAAGCCATATCAAGCCCGATGGTGCCGGGATCAATCGTCTCGATTATGCGGGCTTCAAAGCGAATGGCCACAAACAACTCAAGGCTTATGTCGCCTCGCTTGAGGGCGTTGATCCGACAACGCTGAATCGGACGGAGCAATTCGCCTACTGGGCAAACCTATACAACGCCAAAACGATCGACGTGGTGCTGGATGCTTATCCCGTCGACTCAATCCGTAAAATCTCGATCAACGAAGGGGTGCTTGGGTTTTTCAAGAAAGCTGCCGGACTGGCCGGCCCATGGAAGGCCAAGGTCGTTACGGTCAACGGCACGAAACTCAGCCTCGATAATGTTGAACACGACATCATGCGCAAAGTGTTTCAGGACCCACGCGTCCATTACGCTGTAAATTGCGCATCGATCGGTTGCCCGAATCTGCGATTGAACGCATTTACCTCGGCGAACCTTGAGGCGGAGCTCGAAGCTGGCGCGCGCGCTTATGTCAATCATCCTCGCGGGTTCCGAGTCAATGATGATGGAACAGTGGTTGCGTCCTCGATTTACTCCTGGTTCCAGGTTGATTTCGGTGGAACTCCGGCTTCTGTACTTGAGCACGCGCGCAAATATGCCTCCGCTGATCTGAAAGCGAAGCTGGACGGCAAAACGCAGATTGCGAGCTTCGAGTACGACTGGGCGCTCAACGACATTTCACCAACCAACTGATCCCGACACCGGAATTGACATTCGGAGCGAGTACGATGACGACGGAAACATCAGCGACGGCCCAGGACGGTGTCGCAAAAAAAGGCGGCGGCATCACACGCTGGCTGCCGCTGGCTGCAATTCTGGGCTTGATGGCTCTCGCCTTCGGGATGGGCTGGCACAAGTACCTTTCACTGCAGGCCATTGGCGAGAACTACGCCGGCATGCAGGCGTTTATCTCAGGCAATTTTGCTCTGGCACTGCTCGCCTACATGGCGGCATACATTGTTGTTGTTGCACTTTCGCTGCCGGGCGGCCTGTTTATGACGCTCCTTGGCGGCCTATTGTTTGGCCCGGCAATCGGCATTCCGGCAACCGTCATTGCGGCGACAATCGGCGCGACCCTGATCTTTCTCGTCGCCAAAAGTTCGTTGGGAGAGGCGCTTGCGGCGAAGGCCGGCCCTTGGATCGAAAAGCTCCGCGCCGGCTTTCAGGAGAACGCGCTAAGCTACATGCTTTTCCTGCGGCTCGTGCCGGCGTTCCCGTTTGTGGTGGTGAACTTGGCTCCGGCGATCCTCGGCGTGCCGCTGCGCACCTACGTTCTTGGGACACTGTTTGGGATTATCCCGGGCACAGCGGCTTACACACTTGTCGGTGCCAGCTTGGGCGCGCCGCTCGAGGCGGAGAACGCGCGGTATGCGGCTTGCGTTGCGTCGAGTGGCGCTGAGGCGTGCACTTATGCGATTGACTTATCGCAACTCGTCAGTCGCGAGCTCATCTTCGCCGGGATTGCACTTGGCGTTGTCGCGCTCATTCCCGTTGGCATCAATTGGTTCAAGAAGCGGAGCGGTTCCAATGCAAAAGCTCAATGAGCAAGCCAAAGCCGGTAGCGGAACTGGCGCGGATACGAACCTGAAGTGCGATATCCTGGTGATCGGCGCCGGATCGGGCGGACTGTCCGTAGCCGCCGCAGCAGCAGCATTCGGTGTCGACGTTATCCTGCTCGAGAAGCACAAGATGGGTGGCGATTGCCTGAACTACGGCTGCGTTCCGTCCAAGGCACTGATTGCTGCCGGCAAGCAGGCCCACACCATGCGGACGGACAAAGGGTTTGGTATTGCGCCAGTTGAGCCCGAAATCGATTTCGCGGCCGTCAACGCCCATGTCCAAAGTGTGATTGCTGCGATTGAGCCGAATGACTCAGTGGAGCGTTTTACGGGGCTCGGTGTGCGCGTCATTCAAGCGGCCGGACGGTTTGTGGACGCCAAAACGGTGGAGGCCGGCGAGTATAAAATCCAGGCGCGGCGCACCGTCATTGCGACGGGATCTTCACCGCTTGTGCCGCCGATCCCGGGTCTTGCGGACGTTCCGTACTTCACCAACGAGACGCTGTTCGACAATACCGAAAAGCTCGATCACCTGATCATTGTCGGCGGCGGCCCGATCGGTATGGAATTGGCTCAGGCCCATCGGCGGCTGGGCAGTCGGGTAACCGTTCTCGAAGCTGCGAAGGCGATGGGCAAGGACGATCCGGAGCTGGCGAAAGTGGTTCTGGACGCGTTGCGCGATGACGGCGTCGATGTGCGGGAAGGCACCACGGTGGCGCGGGTCGGCGGCACTGCCGGCAACATCGAGGTCACCGTCACGCATGAAAACGGTGAGGAGGTTGTGACCGGCTCTCACATTCTCGTCGCGGCAGGCCGCAAACCGAACGTTGAGGGGCTCAACCTCGAAGCAGCCGGGATTACCTACGACAAGCGTGGCATTAAGGTGAACGACTCGCTGGTGACATCCAACAAGCGCGTCTTCGCGATTGGCGATTGCATTGGCGGCTTACAGTTCACACATGTTGCGAACTACCACGCCGGACTGGTTATCCGGCAGGCATTATTCAAAATGCCTGTAAAGGCCAATGCCGGGATCATCCCATGGGTCACGTTTACGGACCCGGAGCTTGCGCACGTGGGACTGACCGAGGCAGAGGCCAAGGCGAAGCTCGGTGACGTCCGCGTTTTGCGCTGGCCCTATCACGAGAACGATCGGGCCCAGGCTGAGCATCGGACAACCGGTTTCGTTAAGGTTGTGACGGATAAGAAGGGCCGCATTCTCGGCGCATCTATTGTGGGCCACAATGCTGGCGAACTGATCCAGATGTGGTCACTCGCGATCTCGCAGAAGCTGAAGATTAAGGCAATGATGGACTGGATTTCACCTTATCCGACGTTGTCTGAGGTCAACAAACGCGCGGCTTACCGTTATTATGTGAATGCCGCCAGCAGCAAAGTGGTCCGCTCAGTTATCGGCTTTATGCGAAAGCTCGGCTAAGCAGACCGACGCGGGATGGCGGCTTGCACCGTACCTCGGTACCTCGGAGATGACCCTGCAAGACTCCACTCGCCATTTTCTGAAACACTTTCGCCCGGCACGCATGCGCGTCCGCGCCGGGCGCGTCGCACGCCGCCTCGTCCACGACATGCCGAGTGCAGTGACCAGAACTGGGGAACAGTCAAAAGACGGGGTGACGAGGCGAGAGGCCTTACAGCTTGGCCTGCCTGGCAAGCTTCTGCTTTTGACGTTGGCCTTTGTCATGCTGGCCGAGATTCTGATCTTTGTGCCGTCCATTGCCAACTTTCGAGTCAATTGGCTTCAGGACCGTCTCGTTGCCGCCCGACTGGCCTCTTTGGCTGCGACAGCTGCCGAGGGTGGCGAGGTGCCGTCGGCCTTGCGTCAGGATTTGTTGCGGAGCGCAGGCGTTCAGGCGATTGCGGTCAAACAGGAACGCGTGCGCCGGATGATCCTGCCCGCCGATCAGCCGTTGGTGATCGACGCCAGCTTTGACTTGCGCCAGCTTCCCGCCGACTCCGCGTTCGCTTCAATCGGCAAACGCCTCGCACTCATTCGCGATGCCCTCTACGTTTTCATCGCGCCGAACGGGCGCATGATACGAGCCTACGGGCAGACCAATCCCGCCGAACGGCCAGACGACGTTGTCGAAGTCGTTCTCGATGAGGATTCGCTGTGCAAGGCCATGATTGATCATGCGTTGAATATTCTCATTCTGTCCGTGATCATATCTTTGATCACGGCAACACTCGTGTATATCGCGCTAAGCCGCGTCCTTGTGAACCCGATGTTGGCGCTGTCGCGGAACATGGTCACGTTCGGCGAGAATCCCGAAGATCACGATCGCATCATCAAGCCATCCGGCCGCGGTGATGAAATCGGCATTGCAGAGCGCGAGTTGGCGCAAATGCAGACGCAACTCAATCAGGCGCTCAATCAGAAGAACCGCCTGGCTCAGCTTGGCCTGGCCGTCTCGAAGATCAACCACGATCTGCGGAACATGCTGGCAAGCGCGCAGCTCTTGTCCGATCGGCTTGGCATGTTGCCGGATCCGACCGTGCAGCGATTTGCGCCGAAGCTTGTTGCCTCGCTCGACCGGGCCATCAATTTCTGTAACGACACGCTCAAGTTCGGTCGTGCGGAGGAAGCCGCGCCGCGACGTAGCGTTTTTCCGCTCATTCCGCTGGTTCGTGAGGTTGCCGACGGGCTGCAGTTGCCGCGTGAGCGCGTCGACTGGGTGATTGAGATCCCGGAGGGTCTCAGTATTGACGCCGACCGGGAACATTTATTCCGAATACTGAACAATATTATGCGTAACGCCGTTGACGCGTTGGAACAGCAGCCGAATGACCACGGTCGGATTACAGTTTCCGCGACGAGATCGGGGCGAGAGACGCTCGTGCGTGTGGTCGACAATGGGCCGGGCGTGCCTGAGAAGGCGCGGAAGAACCTCTTCAAGGCGTTTCAAGGCAACGTACGGCCTGGGGGAACGGGTCTTGGACTTGCCATCTCAGCCGAGCTTGTCCGCGCGCATGGCGGCCGGATTGAGCTGAAAAACGGGCATGGCGGCGCTGTCTTTGAGATAACCGTCCCGGACCGCAGTCGGGCCGACTGACCCCGGTTGTCCTGGGTGACGTCTGAGAGGTCCGAACAGTCAGGGGCATGCGCACCGGCCGGCAAATCGGCAAACAACAGCGCTTTCGGCCCAAAAAGTCTCGACAGCGTGCCCGCGAACGGCTATTCGGCGGGCTCCACGTTACTTGCCGCGACGCACGAGCCGCGCCCCCTCAGGATTTCGGGCACGCAGCTCCTCTGCCGCTTTGAGCAAAAGGAAAACCAAGAATGAACATTATCGATGAGCTCGAGCGTGAGCAAATGCAGGAAATCGCAACGAAGCGTGCGGTCCCCGACTTCGAGCCGGGCGATACAGTTCGGGTCATGGTTCGGGTGGTTGAGGGAAAGACGGCCCGAAATCAGGCTTACGAAGGGGTTTGCATTGCGCGTGCCGGCAGCGGTCTGAACGAGAACTTCACAGTCCGCAAGATTTCTTACGGCGAGGGTGTGGAGCGTGTTTTTCCGGTGTATTCCCCGCTGATCGCCGATATCGAAGTTGTGCGCCGTGGCCGTGTTCGTCGCGCCAAGCTCTATTATCTGCGCGGTCGCCGCGGTCGTGCTGCGCGTATCGCTGAACGCACCGATGTCCGCGCCAAGCGGCTCAACGCCGCCTTCAAGGGCTTCAAGAAGGTTAAAGGCGAGAAGGACGATCTTACGCAGCTGGCTGGTCTGACGCCGGAAATACAGACCATGCTCAACAAGCTCAACATCATACAGTACGAGCAGATGGCGGCGCTCTCAGACGACGATATCGCCAACGTCGAGGAAGCGTTGAAACTCGATGGCGTGTTCGAGCGCAATAACTGGATTTCGGAAGCCCAACGTTTGATGGCGGAAGCAACCGTTGAAGAAGTTCCCGCCGATGACGAAAACAACGCGGACGGCGGTGAAGAGGCAAAGCCCGAAGCCTGATTCAGGTCGTGACAGTAGGAGTCGTCGGGGATTGCTGTTACCTTACAAGCCGTCGTGATTGTAATTGGGCTGTTCATTCAGCCCAATGATATGATCGAGAACCTTGGGAACTTCGTCTAATCTGTAACCGCCGCTTGGACCTTTGGGCTCCCGCCACTACATTCGAGCGGAAGGTGTAGACCAACGCGACGGCTCGCACATGAATATGAAGCTCGCAGGTAATGGCGATACCGAAGGCCAAATCCCGCTGCACGGGGAAGAGGCGTTCACCGGCATGCACAGGGCCGGCCAGCTTGCCGCTGCCGCGCTTGACATGCTGACGCCGCACGTCCGGCCGGGAGTGACCACGCAGTCGCTGGATGATTTGGTCTTTCAGTTCGCGATGGACCACGGCGCGATTCCGGCAACGCTCCATTATCGCGGCTACACGCACTCGTGCTGCATTTCCATCAACCACGTCGTCTGTCACGGCATCCCTGGGGCCAAGGTCCTGAAAGACGGTGACGTCATGAACATTGACGTGACGCTCATCGTCGATGGCTGGCACGGTGATACCAGTCGCATGTACGTGGCCGGCAACCCAAGTCGCCGGGCGGAACGTTTGATAGATGTCACGCACGAGGCGTTGGTCCGTGGCATCGCCGCCGTTAAGCCTGGCAATACAACCGGCCATATCGGCGAAGCGATCCAGGCTTATGCGGAAGGCGAGCGATGCAGCGTGGTGCGGGACTTCTGTGGTCACGGTTTGGGGCGCGTGTTTCATGGGCGTCCGAACATCCTGCATTATGGTCGCGCCGGTGAGGGTCCTGTGCTCAAGGCCGGTATGCTGTTTACGATCGAGCCTATGATCAATCTTGGTCGACCGGCCGTTAAGGTCTTACCGGACGGCTGGACGGCCGTGACCAAGGACCGTGAGCTGTCAGCGCAGTTCGAACACACCGTTGGCGTCACAGCGGACGGCTGTGAGGTGTTCACCTATTCGCCAGCCAAACAGCACAAACCGCCATATGAACTTGAGAGCGCTACGGGCTAATCTGCCATTCGCCGCTGGAGGCTGATGATGTCCGGCGTGCGCCACGGTCGGAAAGGCTCAGGAACCGATCAGTCGGGCGGATTTCTCGACGGCGCCGCACCAAATGCGTTTGATGCCGGTCGCAGTCGGCGGGGAAACGACAATGTGAAATCATCGGCGCGCACTGACGGCAGCTCTGTTTCGCCGGATGACGCTGCGAGTCAGCCTGCCAAACCGTCGCGCGCACGGCACGCAAATGCCGGTCATCGTGAGCGCCTTCGCGAGCGGTTGCGAAGCGGCGGTCCAGAGGCGATTCCGGACTACGAACTGCTTGAGATGGTTCTATTCGGCGCGATCCCGCGCGCTGATACCAAGCCGGTGGCCAAGGAACTCATACGCACATTCGGGTCATTCGCCGCTGCCGTTCACGCACCTGCCCCACGCTTGCTTGAGGTGAAGGGCGTCGGCGAACGGGTTGTCGCAGAGTTCCGCCTGGTTCGTGCAACCGCCGCGCGGCTGGCGCGGGAGGACATCCGGCATCGGCCGGTTCTGGCGGCCTGGACTCAGGTATTGGCCTACTGTCGGACCACCATGGCTCACGCCGACGTTGAGCAGTTCCGCATTCTCTTTCTTGACAAGTTGAACCGCCTCATCGCTGACGAGATGCAGCAGAAAGGCACCGTCGACCACACACCGGTCTACGTGCGGGAAGTTGTCAAACGTGCTTTGGAGGTTTCCGCAACCGCTATCATCCTCGTGCACAATCACCCGTCCGGCGATCCGACTCCCTCGCGATCCGACGTCGACATGACCAAGCAGATCATCGCCGCCGCCAAGCCATTGGGCATCGTGGTTCACGACCACATTATTGTCGGTCGCGATGGACATGCCAGTTTCAAGAACCTCGGTCTCATCTGAGGCCGCTTGCAGGACATCCGTAATGCCAACAACCGTTGCCATGTACGACAAAGCACGCGCGCATATTGGCGACAGGCTCGACGCGTTGGGTCTTGATCTCGCGATTTATACGTTTGATGGCGACGGCAATCTCTTCATCAATGGCACAAACGTTCTGCCCAAAAGCACGGACATCGACTACATCTGGCTCAACATTGATTTGGCGAACGACGGTGTTACGGAGGCTGCGTTTCAGCTTGTTCTCGACTGTCGTTCGGTCGGTCTGGTCCAGACATTCAACGCCGGATTGGATTCTCCAATCTATCGTCGGATAGCCGAGCGCGGCATTCGCATATGCAACAGCAGTGCTCAGGCCGTCGCCATATCGGAGTACGTCCTCGCTCACGCCTTGAGCTTGATCCACCCGATTGACGTGCAGCGCGAGGCTCAGGCCAACAGGGAGTGGCAACGCACGCCGTTTCGCGAGGTATCCAGCACCAACTGGATGATTGTCGGCTACGGTCCCATCGGGCAGGAAGTCGCTAAGCGTGCCAAAGCGTTTGGCGCGAATGTGACGGTGATCCGGCGGTCGCCTGCGACTTCGGACATCGTCGATCGATCGGGCACGCTCGCTGACATGGCGGGTTACCTGGCGCAAACAGATGTTGTTGTACTGGCCTGTCCTCTGAATGCCGAAACGCGCAGCATGGTCGATGCGGCATTCTTTGCTCAGCTCAAGCCGGGTGCGATCCTGATCAGTATCGCTCGCGGCGCGTTGATCGATGACGACGCTCTTCTTGCGGCAGTCGACGATGACCGGCTTACCGCAGCCGTGCTGGACGTGTTTCACGAAGAGCCGCTTCTGGGGTCCAATCCGCTCTGGGGTCATCCAAAGGTCAG
>JBCCOV010000065.1:0-22848 GCA_039039985.1 Pseudomonadota bacterium
ATAATCATGCCGAGGACTTCGTCCTTGCTGACATCGCTGGTTCGCGCAGACCCGACAACCTGCCCATTCTTCATGACGGTGACGCGGTCTGCGAGATCGAACACGTCGTGGATGTCATGACTGATCAGAAAAATTCCTATCCCGTCCGCCTTCAGCTGCTTCGTCAACTCGGCAACTTGCGCGGTTTCGGCCGGGCCCAGCGCGGCTGTCGGTTCATCCATAACGAGGATGCGAGCGTTGAACAGAATGGCCCGCGCAATCGCAACCGACTGCCGCTGGCCACCGGATAACGACTTCACCGGATCCTTGAAGCGCTGAAAGTTCGGGTTGAGCCGCCCCATAACTTTACGCGCTTCGGCTTCCATGGCGGCATCATCGAGTGTGCCCCACTTGGTCATCAATTCCCGACCAAGAAAGAGATTTGCGGCAGCGTCAACGTTGTCCGCCAAAGCGAGCGTTTGATAAATCGTCTCGATCCCGTACCCCTTGGCGTCGCGCGGATTGTTGATCGTCGCCTTTTGTCCGTTGACGAAAATGTCGCCGCTGTCGCGCGGATAGGCGCCGGACAAAATCTTGATCAGCGTCGACTTGCCCGCACCGTTGTGGCCAAGCAATCCAACAACCTCGCCGGGATAAAGGTCGACCGACGCATGGTCGACAGCCTTGACCCCTCCGAACGCAATCGAGATATCGCGCATGTCGACGAGCGGAGTCGTCTCAGATGTTCCGGTCATACTCAATCTCTCATGCTCTACGTTCGGCGGCGATAGACATGATCAATCCACACGGCGAGGATCAGAACCGAACCGACAACGATTTGTTGTATCGCCGCGTCGAACCCGATCAGCACCATGCCGGTTTGAAGCGACTGCATAACCAGGGCACCAAGGATCGCGCCGTAGATCGTGCCGATCCCACCGCCAAGTGACGTCCCGCCGATCACGGCGGACGCAATCACGTACAGCTCGTCGAGCGTGCCCAACGCATTGGTGGCCGAGTTCAAACGCGCGCTGGCAACCGCCGCCGACAGCCCGCACAAGAACCCCATCAGCGCGAAGATTTTCAGCGTCACCCAACGCGTGTTGATGCCGGCAAGATCTGCGGCTTCAGGGTTGCCGCCAATGGCAAACACGTAGCGCCCGAACTGCGTGCGGCGGGCAAGGAACGTCATGACAATGCCGACAACAATCAGGATGAGGACTGGTATCGCAAAACCATGCGAGATGAAGAGTCCGCCATCCGGAACCGTAATACCGTTACGCTCGGCGAACTGGCGTACGATTCCTCTCGGCCAGGGATAGGAGTTGACCAGCACAACGGAACCGATCACAGCACCACACCCTGCGATGCCGAGAAGCAGTTCAGCCCAGACCGGACGAAGAGGAAACAAGAACCGCCGGCGCTGCTGACGCGCCGATACGATCAGCCAGATAATCCCGCAGCAGGCGATGGCGCCAACGATCCAGCTGCCTGTTGCACCGATGGCGCCGTACGGTCCGCCACCCAGCAAAGCAAATGTGGGATCGACGGGCGAGATCGTCTCACCCCGCGCCGTCAGGAAGGCCACACCGCGCCACACCAACAATCCGCCGAGCGTGACAATGAACGCCGGAATGTTGAGGTAGGCGATGAGGTATCCATGAAAGGCGCCGATCATGGTGCCGACGGCCAGACCCGTCAGCACGGCAAGAATCCAAATGGCTGGATGACCAACGCCGAGGTAACTGGGCAGAATCCACACCTGCACGATCGCCATGACCATCGCGCAAACGCCGAGCACCGAGCCAACCGACAAGTCGATGTGCCGCGTGACAATCACGAAGACCATGCCGGTCGCCATGATACCGATCGATGCGGTTTGCACCGACAGGTTCCAAAGGTTCCGAGGTGTCAGAAACGCCCCGAAACCATTCACCAGCGCGCCATAGAAGTGAAAGCCCAGCCAAATCAGAAACAGGGCCAACAGCATCCCGACAAGGCGCACGTCAATTTCAGATTTCCTAAGCAGCCGTGTGAATAGGCCTTCGTCATACTGCCGGTGGCACCGGCGGGCTGCACATGCTGTTGCGCCATCTCACAGATTCCCTGAGCAACGCGACTCCACGGCTGTCTCTGTCAGCTGAAGCTTCGGCCGAAGTCTGCACGAATGGAAGTTGAACGTGAAGTGGCGGACTGGGCCGCCACGACGGTTGGATTGCCACCGCACACGGCCGCGAGCATGTGTGTGCCTCAAGAGGCAAACATGTGCACGGCCGGCCGGCCAACGAACCCGGTGGTCTAGCAGCCTTTGACACCCGTCTTGGCGCCGGCGCAGGCTTTATCCTTCGGGATCCAGCCGGCATCGATCACCACGTTCAGGTTGTCCTTGGTGATCGGAACCGGCTTCAGGAACATGGCGTTCATTTCAACGCCCTTCTCGCCACCCGACCATTTGACCGTGCCCGGAACGGACGCCATCGATTTGCCGGACGCCAGCATCGCAGCAATGTTGCCGGCAGCTTTGCCCAACTCACGCGCGTCCTTCCACACCGAGACAGTCTGCGTGCCGCGCGCAACCCGGTTCAGCGCGGCGTGGTCGCCGTCTTGCCCGGAAACCGGCACGGTACCGGCAAGGCCCTGCGCCTCAAGCGCGGCAACAACACCACCGGCCATGCCATCGTTTTCGGAGACGACGGCATCCACCTTGTTGTTATTCGCCGTCAGGATTTGTTCCATGTTCTTTTGCGCGTTGTCGGGCTTCCAGCCGTCCGTATAGGTCTCGCCGACGTTCTTGATTTTGCCGGAGTCGATTGCGCTTTTCAGAACTTCCATAATGCCTTTGAACAGGAAGTCTGCATTCGGGTCGCCCTTGTCACCCTTGATGAACGCATAGTGTCCGGACGGTTTCGCAGCAAGACCGGCCCGCGCTTGCATCCGGCCGACTTCGATGTTGTCGAAGGTCAGGTAGAATGCCCGCTTGTCCTCGATCAGACGATCGTACCCGATAACCGGAATGCCTTCAGCTGCGGCCTTGTCGATTGCCGGGCCGATTGCATTCTTGTCAACGGCAAGAATGACGAGCGCTTTCACGCCTTGCGCAATCAAACTCTCAACGTCTGACAACTGTTTGGCCGCAGAGCCCTGGGCGTCGGCCGAGACGTATTTGTCGCCGTTGGCTGTGATCGCCGCCTTCATCGCAGCTTCGTCAGTCTTCCAACGTTCCTCCTGGAAGTTGGACCAAGACACACCGATCAGATTGCCCTTTGCGAGGACGTCACCCGCCACCATGGTCGCGAGCGCCACACTCGCCAAGAGTGTCGCAAGCACTCTACTCATTGAACTTCCTCCCGTATTGCTGGGCTTTCGCGCGCTTCGAGGCGCTTCGCGGCGCTTGAATTTCCATGCCCATGATATTTTTTTGCGCCTCGAAAAAAAGTTGCTGGAATGCGCCCGGCATGTCAAGTTGATGTTGCTGCAAAGTCGACCAAAAAAACGCAACGCCAATCCGCGAACATGACTGACGCGCCATGAAGTACGACGCCCAGCGTACGGAGACTCAGCATAATGTCTCCCGCTCAGACGACGTGCGCCGCCGCAACCGTCATCGCATTATCTCGTGCATCCGCAGAGCGGGCCCCATCTCCCGCAAGGCGATCGGCAGCCGCCTTGGTCTCAGCCCGGCAACCGTCACGGCAATCACGACCAATCTGCTGGCGCGAGAAATCCTTGTTGAAGCCTCAGCGCGCACCGCATCCGGATCGGGCCGGGGCCGCCCGAAGTCCGTGCTCTCTCTCAACCCGGATGTTGGCCTGGTCGCTCTGCTCGACCTGCGCTTAAACTCGATCTCGGCCATAACGTTTGACTATGCCGGCAGCCAGCAGGGCTTCGTGCAGGCTGACATCGAGACACTCGCGGCGAGCCGACAGAGAATCCGAGCAACGTTGATTGGTTGCTTGCATGAGGTTCTGGCCACGACCGGGCGAAAGCCCGCCGACATCCGCCAGATTGTTGTCAGTGTCCAAGGTGTCACCGACGCTCAGAACACGCGTCTGCTCTGGTCCCCGATTACGAAACACACCAATCTGAGTATCCGCGCTTGGCTCGAACGAGAGTTCGCGAAACCGGCGTGGGTCTGTAACGACTGCAACATGGCAGCCCGCGGTCTCAACTGGAGAGATCCGAAGCGCTACAGTGAGAGCTTTGCCGCGATCCTGCTCGCTCATGGCGTCGGAATGGGGTTGTTCCTGCGTGGCGAACCGATCTCCGGCACACGGTCGTCGGGCACGGAGTTCGGTCATATGACCTACATTCCGAATGGCGCGTTGTGCCGCTGCGGCAGCCGCGGCTGTATCGAGGCCTACGCCGGCGACTACGCCGTTTTGCGGCGCGCCTCCGGACGGCCGGAAACAGAGCAGCCCGCAAGCACGGTACATCCAGACCAGTTGGCAGAGATCGTGCAGGCTGCAAAGGATGGGCATGCGGATTCCATTGCGGCGTTGGAGACTGCGGGACGCGCGTTGGGAACCAGGCTGGCGACCATGTTTGCACTCGTCGATCCCTTTCCATTTGCATTGATCGGCAGCGGAACGCTGGCGCAAGATCCGATTGAACGCTCATTGCGGGAGACCCTCGCAGAGGTGCTGGGCCCACGGAACTTTAGCGAAGCAAGCGATGCGTCGTTCGGATCACTTCCGATCGACTTCATTCGTGAAGATGATGCTCTGGTCAGAATGGGAGGCGCGATTTATGCCTTGTCGGCTGTCGATCGCGAGATCGCGGAAACCGCATACTAGGCTGGCATGCTGGTTCGTAGCCGCGTGTACCTTTGTCTCGGCCACGGGCCTGGCAATGCTCTGGCCAAGCGGTGATGCCGTATCCGAAACCGCGCACATGCAACCCTGGGCTGAACGCGCCATAACGGGCCACGTCGACCAGCGCGCACTCTACGGCACTCTGACGGGCGTCAAACTGCGCCGTCTTATCGACGACGGCGAGCAGCTGTTCCGCGCGAAGTTCACCGCCCGCGACGGTGTGGGGCGACCGCTCGCAACCCAGGCGATCATACCGACGCGTCGTAAACGACCGTCGCCGCACCTGTTTCAGCGGCTGGCCGGCAGCGACGCAAGCAGCTGCGCAAGCTGCCATACGGACCCGGTCGTCGGCGGCGCGGGAGACTTTACGGTCAACGCGTTTGTATCCGAGGGCTTTGTCAACGCCGACTTCGATACAACCGATCCGCAGTTCTCGAACGAACGCAACACCAACCATCTGTTCGGCGCCGGCTTGGTTGAGTTGCTTGCGCGTGAGATGACGGTCGATTTGCATCGCCTGCGCGACGTGGCGCTCGCCACCGCACGTCAAACCGGCAAGCCTGTTGTTCGGCAATTGGTCACCAAAGGCGTTCAATTCGGCACGTTGACTGCGCACCCAAGTGGACTGGTCGATGTCAAAGACATCGAAGGCATCGATCCCGACCTTGTCGTGCGACCGTTCGGCCAGAAAGGCGTGTTTGTCTCGCTGCGGCAATTCACGGTCAACGCTCTGAACCACCACCACGGCATGCAGGCCACCGAGCGGTTCGGGGCGCGATGGACTGGGACATCCGATTTCGACGGAGACGGCAAAGACGACGAGATCCATAAGGGTGACGTGACAGCACTGGTCGCGTGGCAAGCGACGCGACCGCCGCCGATCGCCACGACGCCTGACGAGCCGGCGTGGAAACGCGCCGCCCAAGTCGGCAGCAAACTCTTCGACAACATCGGTTGCGCCACATGTCACCGGCGCGCGCTGCCACTGAGATCAACGACGTTCGAAGATCCGGCACCTTACAATGGTGCAGGCACCCTGCGTTCCAGCGAAGTCAGAGAAACCACGCGATACGACTTGCGCAATCTCAAAGGCTTCGCGCACCTCCCCCGAACCAAGGATGGCGCAATACTCGTTCCCCTGTTTGGCGACCTCAAACGACATCACATGACGGATCGGCAAATCGATGCGCTCGGAAACGAGTTGTTGTCTCAGCGCTTCGTCGATCGCAACGTCTTTCAAACAGCGGAGCTCTGGGGCATCGCATCGACGGCCCCCTACGGCCACCGCGGCGACTTATCAACGCTCGATGCGGTTATCAGAGCGCACGGCGGTGAGGGCCGCCCGGCACGTGATCGCTACGTCGCGCTGGCACCGAAGGACCGCAGCGCGCTGATCGCGTTCCTCAAAACACTGGTCATTCCGCAATGATCCGCAAGTCTGCCATCGCAGCCACGAGCCTCACGCTGCTGATCGGTGCGCCCCCGGTTGCTGCAGAGCCTGGGCAGGCGCTTGCGCTTGATGTGCCCATGTTTCGCGAGGTCGCTGACGCGGCCGGGCTACGCCACACCTATACGGGACCTTGGGAATACTTTGTCGGCGGCGGCGTTGCAGCATTTGATTGCAATGGCGATCGCCGCACCGACCTGGTTCTGGCTGGCGGAGTCGGCCGCACAAAAGTCTTCGTCAACCAAAGCGAGACTGGTGGTCAGCTCAAATTCGAAGAGCGATCTGATGCTCTGCCGGCCCGTGCCAGAACACGCGTCACCGGCGCATATCCGATTGACATCAACAACGACGGTCATCGCGATCTGGTCTTGCTTCGGGTTGGCCGCAACGTGATCCTGACGGGCGACGGCACGTGCCGCTTCAAGCGCGCGAACGAACGTTTTCGCTTCACGGGCGGTCGCGCCTGGTCGACAGCATTCGCGGCAACGTTCGAGGAGAACCGAAGTTTCCCGACGCTTGCATTCGGCAACTACGTCGACAGATCAGCGCCCGGCTCACCGTGGGGGACGTGTCACGACAATCTTCTCGTACGGCCCGGTGGTGACACAGGCGTGCCCGATTACTCGGAACCGCAGGCCCTTTCGCCGGGCTACTGCACGCTATCGCTGTTGTTTACCGACTGGAACCGGTCCGGTGTCCCATCGCTGCGCGTCACCAACGATCGACAATACTATCGCGGCGGCCAGGAGCAACTCTGGCGCATTCCGCGAAACGGCCAACCACGGCCCTATCGCAAACGCGATGGGTGGCGGCCGCTGCTGATCTGGGGCATGGGCATCGCCGAAGCGGATATCGATGCAGACGGATTTCCCGAGTACGCCCTCACATCCATGGGCGACACCAAACTTCAGGTTCTGAGCCGCGACGACGATGACGACCGACCCGTCTATCGCGATACCGCGTTCGACCTAGGGCTGACGGCACACCGGCCATACACAGGCGGTGACGTCAAACCCTCGACCGGTTGGCACGCCGAATTCGCCGACTTCAACAATGATGGCCGACTGGACCTCTTCATCGCCAAGGGCAACGTGGAGCGCATGCCGGATTTCGCTGCATTCGATCCCGACAACCTGTTGCTGGGAACAGCAGCAAAGAAATTCGTCGAGGTCGGCGATCACGCCGGCATTGCCTTGAACCGTCGCGGACGCGGCGCTGCGATTGCCGATCTGAATTCCGACGGCATGCTTGACCTAGTGGTCGTGAATCGGAATGGGCCAACCAGCGTTTTTCGCAACGTCGGTGCGCGGTCGTCGTTCGGAACACGGCCAATGGGCAATTGGCTGCATCTTGAGTTGCGGCAGCCGCGCAGCAATCTCGATGCGATTGGTGCCCAGGTGCTGATCAAGACCGGGAACGTCACGCAAGTCCGGCGTGTGACGGTCGGCGGCGGCCATGCGTCCGGGCGCATTGGATTTGTCCACGTCGGCCTCGGCACAGCCGAGCGTGCAGCAGTGCGAGTGCGATGGCCCAACGGAGAGTGGAGCGCGACGTACCGCGTATTCGCGAACAACTTCGTCGTCGTCGAACCGGGATCACCCGACGTGCGCTACTGGTACCCACCTCGGTAGGCCAACACCGACACTCGTGGCACGATTACGACATGATGGGTCCAGCGAACTCTGAGAGACCCTAACCGCGCCGCCACCAGTCACCGACCACGCGCCGCTCGGGTAACCCGGGCACATCAACGTCGACCGCAAACACGGCGCCTGCGAGTGGCTGGCGCTCGCGACCGGCCTTCGATAAGCCCTCCCACGCACTGGTCACGAACAGTGTCGTCAGGTCGGGCCCGCCAAATGCCGGGCATGTTATTTGCGTCACCGGAAACTCGATCGCCCGGTCGAACTCGCCATTCGGCGCATAGCGGGCGACGCGACCACTGCCCCACTGCGCGTTCCACACGTAGCCGGCCGAGTCGACAGTTGCACCGTCCGGGTTCAGCCCTTCACGCGACAAGTCGACGAACAGCTCCCAAGGACCGGTCGGAGCCGCGGTCTCAGGGTCGATCGTACATGTGAGGATACGTTGCTCCGGCGTATCGCAGACGTACGCGCGCGTGCCGTCCGGAGAAAAACAGGTCGCATTCGGTATCGTCAACGGCTCACGTAGTACGGACGTCTGACCATCGACAATGTGATAGAGCCGACCGGCATTCGGTTGATGCCGGCGGCTCATCGTGCCTAACCAGATTGACCCGCCAGGCGCGACACGGCCATCGTTCGCGCGCGTTTCCATACGATCGGACTCGACCTCAACAATGCGCCGCTGTGTTCCGCTGGCCAGATCCAACGCATAGATCCCATCCGCGGTCGCGGCCAAAACATCGTCGCCATCCGTCGGAAAAATCGCCGAGACCGGCTCCGAGAAAAGATAGGTGTTAGTAATCCCAACGCCGGGCAGTCCCACATACACTGTACGACCAAGTATATCGCACCACGCGAGTCCAAGCTTGTCGCCGAGCCACACCGGGCCTTCGCCCAACTTGTTTCTCACGTCGAACGCAACCGCCACGTTAGCGGACATTGGCCTACCTCATCGCACGGCAGAGTGGGGTACAAGCGGTCGCGACGCCGACCGCATGAACGAAATTAATTTGACTGGCGAACTAATTCTTGTCCAGCTGTCTCCGGCTTGCTGTGATCACTGGCTCTACGTAACACGCTAGCGTTGGCCGAATTATGTAGCCTGGCGCCGAAACGGAACGAAGCGGCCGGTCCGGCAGCGCCAGATAATCGGACGTCACGCGTGTTCACGCGCGGAAGGGAGGGTTTCATGAGCGGCGCAGTCTATCCAAGCCTAAAGAACCGTACAGTCCTGATCACGGGCGGCGCATCCGGTATCGGCGAAGCTATTGTACGTGCGTTTGCAGAGCAAGGGGCACATGTTGGATTTCTCGACATCGATGAGGCGGCAGCGCGCGAACTGACGGCGGCGCTCCCCGATCGCAAAGTGGTGTTCGAGCATTGCGACCTCCGCGATGTTGCGGCCCTTCAAACAGCGATCGAAAACGTCCGCGCGCAGATCGGACCGATTACGATCCTGATTAATAACGCCGCGCGTGACGATCGCCACTCAATCGAAAGTGTGACGTCCGACTACTGGGACGAGCGCATTGCGATCAACCTGAAACATCAGTTCTTTGCAGCACAAGCGGTGGCACCGGACATGCGAGCGGCCGGTGGCGGCGCAATCGTCAATATGGGATCGGTGAGCTGGGTGATCGGCCAAGGCGGCATGCCCTGCTATACGACGTCAAAGTCTGCGATCCAGGGCCTGACACGCGGGCTGGCCCGCGACCTCGGCCCGGACAATATCCGCGTGAACTCCATCCTGCCGGGCTGGATCATGACGCAACGCCAGATTGACCTGTGGCTCACACCCGAAGGCGAACGGGAACTGATGGCGCGCCAGTGCGTGAAGCGCAAGCTGGTGCCCGACGATATTGCGAAGGTCGTCATGTTCTTTGCGTCAGATGAAGCCGGGGCCTGTTCGAACCAAAGCTACATTGTCGACGGCGGCTGGGTCTAGTCTCACACGCGACGAACATCGCGCGCGCAAAGGCGTTGACATGCAGATCGAACGACTTGTCGCAGGTCAGCACGAGCTTGCTGTTACACCTGAGATTGGCGCAGGGCTAGCCTGGCTGAAAACCAGGGACGGCAACGGGACTGACTGGCATTGGCTGCGCCAGACGCCTTCCGCCAATCGTCCTACCCCGCGAGACCTCGGCCTGTTTCTGTTGGCGCCGTTTTCCAACCGCATCGCTAACGCCCGGTTTCGGCTGCGGGATCGCGATATTCAGCTATCCGCAAATTTCCCGCCGGAGCATCACGCCATCCACGGCGTCGCATGGTCGTCCGCCTGGCAACTCGACTCCAAGACCGAACGCGTCATGCAGCTCTCTCTCGTATGTGACGATCACCCTGTCTGGCCATGGCAGATGCGCATGGAGGTCGCATACGAACTTGACGAGACCGGCTTGTCGATCCGGCTCGGCGTAACGAATCTCGATTCAACGAAAATGCCATGTGGACTGGGCATCCACCCATACTTCCCGAGAACGGACGGCGTCTCGGTCTTCACGCAAGCCGCAGCCATCGTCCGCAACGACGACCAGATGGTTCCGACCGGGCTGGATAAAGATCACAGCGCGCTTAATACGTTGCGTGATGGCCATCCGCTGCCGGTCGGGCTCGATAATGGGCTGTTCCAGTGGTCAGGCTCTGCCACGATACACTGGCCGGAGCCCGGTCGCTCACTCCGTCTCGAAGTTGTGCCCACATACAAGTGGGCCGTGGTTTTCACGCCGCGCAACGCTCTCTACTTCTGCTTCGAGCCCGTGAGCCATCAAACCAACGCGCATAACGGTGCGCTACCCGGCGTAGACGACACTGGCCTGATCTGGCTTCGGCCGCGCGAGAGTCAGTCGGCCACGTTCCGGCTGGACTTGAACTGAGAACCCGAAAATCCCGATTGATCACCGCAGCCGCGACGTATCAACGAACCAGCCACGCGCCGCAAGGCCGGTCGTATTGGTGTAGACGCCCTGGCGTGCCTCCCGCCCAATCAGAACGAGAAATGCCGCATAGGCGGGCAGAAATCCGCAAAGAAAGCCTGCGATCATTGTCATCATGTCGACGATAACGACCGACCGGCAACTCCGGATCAGCCGCGCGTGACTGTTGCGACGAACGGACCGGCGCGCGAGCCCAGACCGAAGCGTCTACTCCCGACCCAGGACGTCTGAACCCAACATCCAAATTGAGATTGCCGCGTATATTGCCAGAGCACCCCACCCTTAGGATCCTTGAACCAGACGACCGCATCGGGCTGCCACCCATATCGTCTAAACCATCCGCATCCGTAAGCGGCGACGCATGACAAACTGCGATGACCGACGACATAGCCGTTATCGTCCCAACCTGGAACGAAGCCGACAATCTCGATCAACTGCTGCCGTTGCTGATTGCAGACGCGTTCGCGGAGATCATCGTTGTCGACTGCGGAAGCGACGACGGAACGGACAAGACGGTTTCGCGCTATGCGCCGCATGTTCAGTTGATCCAGTCGAACAAGGGCCGCGGACAACAATTGGCTGCCGGTGTCACCGCCTCCACTGCGCCAATCCTGTTGTTTCTGCATGCCGATACACGACTGCCGCCAGCGGCCAGCACCGTAATCCGGCAAACGCTCGACAAACCAGGTACGGCTGCCGGATGTTTCAGACTGTCATTTGACCAACCCGGCAAACTCCTATCCGTTTTCGCTTGGCTCACACGCTTCGAGTCGCCGTTTACGACATTCGGTGACCAGGCCTTCTTTATGCGTCGCCAGACACTGAACAACGCGGGCGGTGTACCTGAAATTGCGCTCTTCGAGGACGTCGAACTCCGGCGTCGCTTGCGCCGTCAAGGGCGCTTCCAGAAGGTCGAGCCCCGCGTCACCACGTCTGCTCGCCGGTTTCGGAAGGTTGGGGTCATGAGAACCCAGGTTCAAAACGCGTGGTTCCTGGCCCAGTACCTTTGCGGGCGAGAACCATCAAAGCTCGCAACACGCTATCGAACGCGGCCGCGTTCCCGCTTCCACACGTGACGCGCCTCAGATGCACCAGACCCAATAGGTCAACACCTCAGGTTCGCACGGTCATGCCATCTGCGAGCGAGAGGCGGTAGGCCCGCCACGCCGGCAACAGGCCAGCAACGATCCCGCCGACGATGATTGCCGCAAGCATACCAAGCTCGATCATCGATAATGGCTTGATCTCAAGGAAGATGCCGTAGGATCGGTCGATCATGGGTTGCCCGATAACAAGGCCCAAGTAGACCAGTGCCGTGCCAAGCAGAACACCGGCGGTTGTGAGTATCGCCGCCTCGGACACCAGCAATCCGAGAACGGTGCGCGGGCCAGCGCCAACCGAGCGCAAAATCGCAATCTCGCGCCGACGTTCGTTCAAGGTCGCAAGGATCATCGTCATCATGCCAAGAAGCGACGTCACAACCACCATAAACGAGACGCTCAGGAGCGCCGTTTCCGCGGTCCCGACAAGCCCCCACATCTCATACAGCGTCAAGCCGGGTAACGCTGCAGTCAGCGGCTCGCGTCGATAGTCATTAACAAACCGCTGCACCTGAAACAGAGCGAGCCGTGACTTCAGGCCGATCATCGCTGCCGTAATCGCCTTCGGCCGCAACGGCAAGCGGCGGACTTGATCTGCGGTGAGGGCAATACCGCCCTGGCGGGGCGCGCCATCCTGCCAGTTGATGTGAATGGCCTCGATCGCCTCCAGGCTGACGAACACACTCCGGTCCACTGGCGTCCCGGTTTTCGCCAGCACGCCGGATATACGAAACGGCATGTCTGCGTGGTCAAGCGTCTGAAGCGCACCGATACCATGGGCGACAACAATCTTTTGGCCGAGCTTGTATTGAAGCTCTCGCGCGACATCCGAGCCGACGACCGCATCAAAGAGATCCACAAAAGGTCTGCCGCTGACGAACGCAACCTGTCGCGTCTTACGAAAACGATAATGCTCGAAGAAATCCTTCGATGTCCCGACGACGCGAAACCCACGATGGCTGTCACCCAATGAGATCGGCACGGACCATGCCACCTCATTGCGCGAGATCACATCCTGATAGCTACGCCACGTGACGTTGTTGGTCGCATTGCCAATGTGAAAAACCGAATACAGCAACAGTTGAATATGGCCGGTACGCGCACCGACGATCAGATCAACACCCGATATCGTGTTTGCAAAACTTGCGCGTGCGCTGTTGCGGATTTTCTCAACGCCCAACAGCAATATCACGCTGAGCGCAATCGCAAACACCGTGAGAAGTGCCGTAACCCATCGGTTACGCAAGGATTGGATGGCCAGGCGCAGCACCGTCATGCTGCCACCGTGCGTTCGCCAGCTTCGCCGGTCTCGTCAACACGCCGCACGGTGATCAGATCTTGCAGGTCAATGACACGGTCAAACCGCTCCGCCAACCGCTCGTCGTGGCTGACCATCAGCAGCGTTGCTTGCGTGGCGGCAAGCTGCTCGAAGATGAGATCCAGGAACCGATCTTGCGCCACGCGATCAAGTGCTGAGGTCGGCTCATCGGCGATCACAAGCTCCGGCGACCCGATCAAGGCGCGAGCGACAGCAACGCGCTGCTGTTGCCCGATACTGAGGTCGCTCGCTGGCATGCCCGCCGGTAGGTCTCCAAGGCCGAGGGCCGAAAGCAGGCGCCGCGCATCGTCGGACGCTTGATGACCGTTGGCGCGGACTCGCGTCAGCCGCTCCGGCGCAAAGCTGAGCGGCAACAGGACGTTGTCCACCAACGAACCATACGGGAGAAGGTTGAACTGTTGAAACACGACACCGATGTGTTCGGCGCGAAAGCGATCGCGCTGGACATCCGAAAGCTGGACGATGTCGGTTCCCAATATGGAAATCTTACCGGCTTGCGGCCGGACGATACCGCAAATCAGACTCAGCAGTGTCGACTTGCCGCTGCCAGACGGGCCAACCAAAAAGACGCGCGAGCCAACTTCAACTTCAAGCTTTGCAACCTCAAGCCGAAAAGCCCGCGCGCTAGGCCACGTGAAATCAACGTTCGAAATGTCGATCAGCGCATGTGACATGCCGAACGCAGCCGTAGATTCGCCAAGTTAATGGATGCCGTGAATCACGCAAAACAAGTCTCAGCACGAATGACCTGAGTGTCAGATAACGCCGCCCAGGTTCAGTGTCGATGCCTTGCGTGAGGCTTCAAACTTCATTTGCCCTTTTGTGCCCGCAACGCTGACATCCAACTCTTCCGAGTTCTTGAACACTTTAAAGAAGGCAAACTCGATTGATGTCATCTTTTCCGGTGCACTGCAAGCCAGCGTATATTTAACGTGAAACTCCGAATGGACGTCTTCTGCGGACTTTTCTTTCTTGCCGTGGCTATGGCCATGCGAATGACCGTGTGAATGACCATGCCCTTCACCGATCTCGCCTTCGGACTCAACCGACGCTTTCGTCACCTTACATCCGGCTGCTGCGGCCGGGATAAACAGCTTCAGCGGATCTGCCAGCGTCTTCTCGGCAGACTCAACCGCAGCCTTTTGCTTTTTCGTCTTCGGCGCGTGCTCAAAACCGACAATGTCGTGCGCCGGGATCTCAAGTTCCATCGCGACGGTTTTACCCTCGATCGCAATGCTCAATTTGCCATGCCCATGCTCGTGGGCGCCGAGCTGCGTCGTCTTTTCGTCGTGCTTGTGCGAATGCCCATGGTCATGCTTCCCGCCAGCATGCGCGCCGGACACAAGCAAAAGTGAAAATGCGACCGTCACGAAAGTGCGTTGCATCGGTAGATCCTCGACTATTGTCCCCGGATGCCGGTGTTATGATATAACATTGAGACTCAATCAAGGACTGAATGCCGTCCCTGATATCGCCGTTCGATGTGCGCCCGCCCGAGTTACGGTGGGCACCTCAGTCATCGGCTTCGCAAGCGTCACACCGGCCAGAAATCTCGATATTCATGCGCTGGACTTTAAAACCTTGATCTTTCGCTTCTCTAAGTAGCGAGGTCTGGAGCCCTTCGGTCTCGACTTCAATCGTGCGCTTACAATCATTGCATATCATGAACGCGGCGGGCTCAACGTGCGGCTCGTGTTCGCAAACAACGAACGCATTAAGGCTCTCGATCCGATGCACACGTCCAGAGTCCATGAGTTTGCCAAGCGCGCGATAAACAGTCAGCGGCGCCCGAACCCCTTGCTCCCGGACGCCGTCCGCATCGAGGATCTGGTACGCGCTCATCGGCCTCTTGGCCTGCGCAAGCACGGCCAAAACAATCTTCTCGTTCCTGCTCAACTCACGCGGCATGCCGGCCGGCTCCCACAGTCCGAAATACAGGGATCATCATAGCATAGGATGATGGACAGATTCGCTCTATCACGCGGTCGTCTCACCGGCGCGGTCATAGGCCTTTGAGCGCATGCGCGACGACTTTCTTCATAACAGAAGGTAGCGCCTGCTGCTCGAGATCACGACGATGCACCCATCGGCATCGCGACCCATCCGCCCAGATCGTCAGCGGTGCGTTGCGCGCAACCACGGCACGATACACACCAAGCTCAAGCCGAAAGTGGGTAAACGTATGCGTTACGATATCGGGCACGCGCCACCAATCGGCTTTAATCGGCGCGACCTGTAGGGCATCGCCCGGACTGCCGCCGACACTATCGATCCACTCCGTCCCCGGCACCTCAATCATTCTGGCAAGCAAACCGGTTTCCGGGCGCTGACGAAGCAGAATGCGACCATCCTCGCCAATTGCGACAAATGCCGTGCCGCGCCGCAAAGGGCGGTCGATTTTGGCACCACGACGCGGCAAGCTGGCCGCGACGCCCTCGCGATAGGCCCGGCAATCATCTTGCAGCGGGCACACCAGGCATGACGGGCGTTTCGGCGTGCACACCGTGGCACCCAGATCCATCATGGCCTGTGCGAAATCGCCCGTGCGCGTGGCCGGCGTCAAGGTCGCCGCGGCGGATCTGAGTTCCGCTTTTGCAGACGGCAACGGCGTCTCAATACGAAAGAGGCGGGCCGTCACACGTTCAACGTTGCCATCAACGGGGCTCGCCACGGCATCAAATGCAATGGCCGCAACTGCAGCTGCTGTATACGGCCCGATACCGGGGAGCTTCAAAAGCTCGGCTTCCGTTTCTGGAAAGCGGCCGCCAAAGTCAGAAACGATAACTTGCGCGCAGCGGTGCAGATTGCGCGCGCGCGAGTAATACCCAAGACCGGCCCAGGCCGTCAGAACGTGCTCTTCATCCGCAGCCGCTAGAGCATCAACCGTCGGCCAGATCTCCAAAAACCGCTTGTAGTAGGGCCCAACCGCTTTCGCCGTGGTCTGCTGCAGCATGACCTCGCTCAACCAAACCGCATAGGGGTCTGTTGGCTCGCCGGGCTTCGCACGCCACGGCAGATCGCGCCGCTCCCGATCGTACCACTCCAAAAGTTTCGGTGTGATCGACGCGGGTTTTGCCAAACGCCGACGGGATTGCGCGCCAGACTTGCGTCCCACCTGATGCCGTTGCGCAACAGCTGTCATCTACCTGCTCCGACCGGTTGCCGAATCGCGGTTAGTCTACGCGCCATGTCGATCTCAAGAAACTGAGAGTGGGTGGCACGATGTCCGGATCTTCAGAATTACACCGTCCCGGTGCATCCGCGCGCCACGCGCCCAGAAGGTCTGCGAAATCTCCGCGGAAGCCGGCAGCTGCGCTCGGCACGCTAATCCCGCGCCTGACGAAGAAGGCATTCGAGCGCCACGGATTTGCAGCAGCGACCCTGATCACGGATTGGACGGTGATCGTCGGACAGGCGACCGCGACAAAATGCCAACCCATGAAGGTGAAGTGGCCCCGGACCGGCACGAAGACCGCGCCAAATGACGACACACCTCGCCCGGGTGGCCGCCTAGTCTTAGGCGTTGAACCGGCACACGCACTGGAGATTCAATACAACACCGATCAGATCCGTGAGCGGATCAATCGGCATTATGGCTATCGGGCCATCGAGACGGTTCATATTGTGCAGCTGGCTGCTCAGTCGTCATCTGCCGCCAACATATCCGCAGAAACTCAACGATGCCATGGTGCTAGGAAAAACAACGCCGCCCCGGTTCTGACACCGGATGCCGTCGCGGCCGTCGCGGATCTACCAAACGCCCGGGTGCGCGACGCGTTGATGCGCTTGTCCGATCGTGTTGCAGGTGAAAGCGCGCGCAACAGATCGAATCATTCGGCAACGTGACTCCGACACCTCACATTCATCTTTATTCCGGCACTTTTCCACGATCCTGTGCAACGTCTGTTGCGCTTTAGCCGCGCGAGGTGATCGTTACTGCGATAACTTCGCTGTGATTTTGAGAACGGGGCTGGCCGACCCTAACTCTTCAGAAACGCAGAGATCCGTGCTGAAAAGCCAGATCCTTCGCGTGGAGCGATCTTGGAGAACAAGTGACATGGCGCATAAAACCGAATCGTCTGCGGAGAAGTTCCGGTTTCGTCGGGCATTCCTTTGCGGACTTGCAGCCGGATCGGTGCTGGCAGTGACCATTGCCGGCTTGACACCGGCGTTTGCTCAACACAACGCACGGGACGTTGATGTTGAAAAACTCATGGCGAAAGGCCCTCTTGACGACCTGGTCATCGGTAATCCGGACGCCAAGGTCACCGTGATTGAGTACGCGTCCATGACCTGCGGTCATTGCGCGAACTTCCACAACAACGTCTATCCCGAGCTGAAGAAGAAATACATCGACACCGGCAAAATCCGGTTCATCTTCCGCGAGTACCCGCTCGACAATTTGGCGGCGGCAGCGTCCATGCTTGGCCGTTGCACGGGATCGTCGGAAAAAGCCCTGCAACTCGCGAATGTGCTCCTGAAGCGGCAACGCGAGTGGGTGTCACGTGAGCCGGTAAAAAAACTCTACGACATCGTCAAGCAAGCCGGATTTACGCAAGAGAAGTTCAACGCGTGCCTGCGCGACCAGGAGCTTCTGGGTAAGATCGCAAAGCAGCGCGAAATTGCTTCGCGCGACTTCGGCGTTGCTGCAACACCGACGTTCTTCATCAACGGCAAACGGCTGAATGGTCGGTCGGACCAGATTTCCACGTTCGAGGCCGTTATCGATCCGCTGTTGAAAGATAGTGCATCGTAATCCAGGAAAAGACTAACGTACTGGACGCGCTACCTGATTGGTGCGTCCCCATCCTGCCTGTCGACGCAAGAAACCGTTGTGGAGCTTCACTTGTCCTATCGTGCTGCCGTAGCCGTTTTGCTCGCGCTTGGCGTCGCAGGCTGCGCCAGCGGTGCGTCGATATCGGCGCTTGGGACCAACATTGCAGAAGCCACGGCATCAGCGGCTGGCACACCTACGGACAAGTCGACGTTCGACCCGTTCGGGACGAATGACGACACCGACTTTGGCCGCCGCAACGTTATCGAGAAGCCGACCTTGGCGGACGTTCTGCAGCCCGGACCATTGCCCGAAAACAGCTACGGCAAGCCGGATGCACCGGTCGTGGTCATCAAGTACGCGTCGCTCACATGCCCGTACTGCCGGCAGTTTCACTTGAAGACGTTTCCGGTTTTCAAGCGTGAGTACATCGACACCGGCAAAGTGCGGTTCATCCTGCGCGAGTTCCCGATCGGCTTTCAGTCCGGTACCGCAACCGTGGCATGGCGGTGTGCGCCCAAAGCCAAGCGTCTTGATCTCTACAGTCGCTTCCTGAACCAACAATCCCGATGGGTGAGCCAGGAAGTCAGGCGGCCTCCGATCTACGCGATTGCGCGTCAGGTCGGCGTGACGAAGGCGCAACTCGATGCCTGCTACGAAGACAAGACGTTGGTTAACGCGCTGAAGGTTATTAAGGAGCGCGGCCGAACGCTCGGTATCATCGGTACGCCGAACTTCTTTATCAATAACCGGCTTGAAAAGCGGGTTTTGACGATCCGGGACCTGCGGGAGATCATCGATCCGCTGGTCGCGGCCGGCGGTGCGCAAGCTCGGCGGACAAAAACACTCTGACGTCTGAGTGGCCGGTTGGCATCTCTGGTGACGATGCTTAGCAATTCACGCCCATTCCTATGCTTGTCGGTGTACAAGTCGGTTTGACGTGCCCAACAACGCGTTACGCTAACGCTCCGATTCGGTCGCAACGATCCCAGGATCGACAGGACATGCTGATCAACCGCCTGCGATTGACGGGGTTCAAGTCATTCGTCGAGCCAACAGACCTCCTCATTGAGCCGGGACTAACGGGCGTCGTCGGCCCCAATGGTTGTGGAAAGTCGAACCTGCTCGAAGCGCTTCGCTGGGTCATGGGCGAGACGTCATACAAGTCCATGCGCGGCTCCGCCATGGAAGACGTCATTTTCTCCGGAACATCCGGACGTCCACCGCGCAACATGGCCGAGGTGACGATCTTCGTCGACAACAGCGCACGCAAAGCGCCGGCTGAGTTTAACGATTCGGACGAGCTGGAGATTACCCGGCGGATCGAGCGCAGCGTCGGCTCAAACTACAGCCTGAATGGTCGCGAAGTTCGCGCACGAGACGTCCGCGTCCTGTTCGAAGATGCAGCAACCGGCGCGCGGTCGCCTGCCTTGGTTCGGCAGGGCCAGATTGGCGATATCGTCAACGCGCGGCCGGATCAGCGCCGGCGGATTCTCGAAGATGCGGCCGGCATCGCCGGTTTGCACAGTCGACGTCATGATGCCGAACTGCGCCTCAAGGCCGCCGAGACAAATCTACTGCGCGTCTCAGATGTTCTCGGTCAGATGTCCACGCAAATCGAAGGCTTGAAGCGTCAGGCACGCCAGGCGCGCCGCTATGGCGATCTATCCGACCAGATCCGTAAAGCCCACGCAATCGCCGCCTATCTGAACTGGCGCAACGCGCAGTCCGACGTCGAGGCGCAAGAGGCCACTCTGCATGAGATCCAGCAGGAACTCGCCGCCGGCGTATCTGCGGAGGCTGAAGCCATCGTGCGCGATACCGACTTGCGAGAGGCGGTTGAGGCGTTACGCCAGTCTGAAGCTGAACGCGCTGCAGCACTCACACGCTTGACGGTCGCCGGCGAAACCCTGGACCGCGACCTGGCCGCCGCAACGTCTCGCATTGCCGAACTTGAGACCGAAGCAACCCGCATCGCGTCGGACGTGGAGCGCGAGGCCAATCAATCGGCGGACGCACACAAGCGCATTGCGGAACTGGACGACGAGGCCGCGACCCTGGCGAAAGATGCAGCGGCCGGCTCTGACGAAACAGACGCGTTAACAACGGTTGCGACAGCCGCGAAGACCGCGCTGGCCGACTTGGAGGGCGCGCTCAATGCGGTGTCGCAACTGGCCGCCGAGGAAGCCGCCGGCCGCAAGCTGATCGAGTCCCGGCTGTCAGATCGCCGCACGGCGGCGCAACGCACGGCCGAGCGGTGCGCGCGCCTTGAGGCAGAGCTCGCGGAAGTGGGGGACGCTAACGGGGCGCTCGAAGAGCTTGGGCTGGCCGAATCTGCGACCGCAACGGCTGAAGCCAGGCTCGCAGACGTTGAACAAACGGCAACCGAGGCAGCGCATACCTCATCTGATGCGGACAACGCAGCAAACGCAGCCGAAGCTGCGGCGTCATCTGCGCTCCTTGCGCTCAAAACGATCGAAACCGAGCGCGCAACGCTAATCAAAGTGCTGAGCCCCGACAACACGACAACGCAGACGCCCGTCAGTGACGCCATCGTTGTTGAGCCGGGCTTCGAAAGTGCGTTGGCTGCCGCCCTGGGCGATGACCTTGAGCTATCGACGGACGAGACGGCATCGTCATATTGGCGCACAATCGCAACTCCGGACGGTGATCCGCCGCTTCCGCCCGACACGGAAACGCTGAGCCAATATGTTCAAGCGCCTGAGCAGCTGATGCGCACGCTGGCTCAGATCGGGATTGTCGATACCGTTGAGGCCGGCCTCGCGTTGCAGTCTCAACTCGCGACCGGCCAGCGCCTCGTCAGCCGCGACGGCGATCTCTGGCGTTGGGATGGCGTGGTGACGATGGCATCGGCGCAAACGGCCGCGGCCAGACGGCTGTCCGAACGGAACCGGCTGCGCGAAATCGCGAACCGCGAAGGCGAGCTGCGCCAAGCGCATGAAACAGCGGCGGCAGTGGCTGCCACCGCGTCGGCGACCCGCAGTGACGCGCGAACGTCGGCAACGGACGCACAAGCCATGTTGCGACATGCCCAGGCCACGTTGGCCGACTGCCGCGCCGCCGAGGCCGGGGCACGGCGGACGGTGGACGCTCAGTCCGACAAGCGGGCGACAGTCGATCAAGCACTGGCCGAGGCGCGGATCGACAACGCCGATCTGACAACCCAGGTGGCCGCCCTCGAGACCGAACTTGCCGCCCGACCACAAGCGGACCGCACTGAGGAAATCGCAGCCGCGACGGCCGAGCGGGATACGGCCCGTGCGGCCCTGACCCAGGCCGAAAGCAATCTCGCCGCTTATAAGCGGGAACTTCAGATCCGCGCCGAGCGGCGCGACGCCATTGACTCAGACCTGGCCCGATGGCGTGAACGGCTCAAAAGTGCAGAGACGCACATTGCGGCTCTTGAGGAACGCCGCAAGCAGATTGATGACGAAGCTGCAAAGGCGCGCGCAGTGCCGGACTCCATCGCGGAGCGGCAAGTTGCGCTGGCCGGCGAAATCGCCGCAGCAGATGCCGCGCGCGCCGAAGTGGCGGATGCACTCTCAGCTCGGCAGACCGAAGCCCGCGAAACGGCTGCAAAGCTGCGCACGATCCAATCGGATATGACCGCAACTCGCGAAAAGAAGGCGCGCACGGAGGCTCATCTGGAAAGCGCGCGCGCCCGGCGCACCGAACAGGCGCTGATTATTCAATCGGAGTTTGAAGTTAAACCGGAGGGCTGTCTGCGCATTGCCGGTATTGAAGATCAACAGCGCCTGCCAGATCTGACGGCGGCCGACGCCAAGCTGACGCGGCTACGTGCGGAGCGCGAGCGCCTCGGGGGTGTCAACCTCGATGCCGCGACCGCGCTGACCGAAGCCGAGGCAAACTTCGATAAACTCTCGTCGGAACGCGCGGACATCGAAGCTGCGATCGCCAAGTTACGGACGGCGATCAGCCGTCTCAATCGCGAAGCACGCCGACGGCTGACGGATGCGTTCGAAACGGTCAACAATCATTTCAGCACGCTGTTTGAAGTTCTGTTTGGCGGCGGCGAAGCCTATTTGGAGCTCATCGAAAGCGATGACCCGCTGGAAGGCGGCCTGGAAATCACGGCCAAGCCGCCGGGCAAGAAGCCGGTGACGCTGTCTCTGTTGTCGGGTGGCGAGCAGTCGCTAACGGCGCTATCGCTGATCTTTGCGGTCTTCCTGACCAACCCGTCGCCGATTTGCGTGCTTGATGAAGTCGACGCCCCGCTGGACGACGCCAACGTTGATCGTTTCTGCAATATGATGGAGCGGATGGCGCAGGACACGGCAACCCGCTTTCTCGTGATCACGCACCACCCGATGACCATGGCCCGGATGAGCCGCCTGTTCGGAGTCACTATGGCCGAACGCGGCGTCAGCCAGTTGGTGTCCGTTGACCTCGAGACGGCCGAACGCTTCCGTGACGCGAGCTGACACCATCCGGCACTTGCACGAAACGGCGTCAAAACGCGACTTTAGCAAAACAAACGGCCCTATTGCCGCATGAGGCGTGGGGTCACAGCCATTGCAAGCTGAACCCGCCGATCAGGACCAAAACAGCGCCGCAACGCCTGGCCGCAACACCCGCATGAGGCCGGCGTGAGCCATAGGATGCGGCACGGTATTCGCCTCAAAGCCGGCCATGTGAAGTGAACCTGGCCACACGTCGCCCCTGTGTACTCTTCGAGCCGGAATGCGATTGATAACAGACAACGCGTTCACGCTGTCTTGACACCCTATAGGGGCCTCCCTCCGGTCCGCGCCGATCGCGGTTTACGCGAGGCGTCAGC
>JBCCOV010000066.1:0-22673 GCA_039039985.1 Pseudomonadota bacterium
CGTCCGGCAGCGTTGTGCTCACGATCAACGACCAGTTCGTGATCTCGATTGGTAGTCCATCGATGGTCCGGCCAAATAATGTCCGATAAGCGGACTCAAAGGCGGCCTGTATCGTAGCGCGATCGTCCACTTGGAACGTCCGGTACGGCAAGCCAACAGGGATCTCCCAGCCTTGTCCGGCGTATCGCATATGCGCGGTCAGTCGCACCGTCAGTTCCGATGTTCCTGCCCCACCAGTTACGAAGCTGTTGGCTTCTTGCTCCAGCGCGGCGAGCGTTGCATTGATGGCGTCTGGGTCGAATTCCAACAGTCGCTGAAAGAGCCCTTTGGAGGCTTCATAGCTAAATGGCGCCTTCAAGAACCCGATCGCCGACCCCACGCCGGCACCGGGTGGGATGATCAGAGCTTCAATGCCAAGTTTCTCGCAAAGGCGGCAGGCATGGAGCGGGGCGCCGCCGCCGAACGCGATCATGGTGAAGGCTTCGATATCACGGCCGTTTTCAACGGTGTGCACGCGCGCGGCATTGGCCATGTTCTCATCGACCATTTCCGTGATGCCAAACGCACTTCCCTCAGTGGACAGGCCGGTCGATTGGCTCAGCGCCTGGTCGATCGCAGCTTCCGATTTGATGCGCGACAGCACGATCGCTCCGCCGGCGAATCTGGCTGGATCAATCCGCCCAAGTAGTAAGTTGGCGTCGGTCACGGTGGGCTCGGTACCGCCGCGCTGGTAACACGCTGGCCCAGGTTCAGACCCTGCCGAACGCGGGCCGACTTGAATGCGTCCCATCGCATCAACCGATGCGATCGATCCGCCGCCCGCGCCGATCTCGACCATCTCAACGACGGGCGTCGACACCGCCATGCCCGATCCCTTTTTGAACCGATAGGTTCGCGCAACCTCGAACGTACCAGCCGTTTTGGGTTCGCCGTTTTCGATCAGGCAGATCTTGGCCGTCGTGCCGCCCATATCGAACGACATCACCTTGTCGAGGCCATGCGTTCGCGCAAAGTCCGCTGCAAATATGGCGCCGCCGGCGGGGCCGGATTCCAAAAGACGGACGGGTTGCTCAATCGCCGTCTCCACAGAAATGAGACCGCCGCCCGAATGGATCATAAAGACCGGTGCATCAATCCCGGTGTCGCGCAGGCGTGAGACCAGCCGCCCAAGGTAGTCAGCCACTTGAGGTTGGACATAAGCATTTGCGATGACCGTATTGAACCGCGGGAGCTCGCGCATTTGCGGCGAGATAACTGAAGATAATGATATCGAGAGTTTCGGAGCGCGTTCACGCAGGGTGTCGGCCATGAGCCGTTCGTGGCGATCGTTGGCGTAAGCATGCAAAAAGCCGATCGCCACGGCAGTGTAGTGGGCACCGACAATCTTGTCAGCAAGCGCTGCGGCCTCGTGTGGGTCGAACGATAGCAGGACATGTCCGTCCGCATCGAGCCGTTCGTTGACGGTGTAGCGGTCTTTTCGTGCGACTAGCGGTTTGGGGAGTTCCAGGTTGAGGTCATACTGCTCGAAGCGGTTCTCCGACCGCATCTCGACAACGTCGCGAAAGCCCTCGGTTGTAATGAAGGCCACGTTTGCTCCGCGCCGCTCAATCAAGGCGTTTGTGACGAGCGTCGTGCCGTGGATCACTTGCGTGATGCTGGACAACGCAATGCCAGCCGACTGTGTGGCTTGTTGAATACCGTCAAGAATTGCCTGCTCAGGATGCGTGTAGTTCGTGAGAACTTTGACCGTCGATATCCCGTTGGCATGGGCGAGCGCGACGTCGGTAAACGTCCCTCCGATATCAACGCCGACACGAGCTGACTGGGTATCCATGTGGAGATCAAAAGCTCCGAATGAACTGGTTCGCTGTAAAGGCCGCCTGATAGACCTGCGACATGACCGGCGCAGAGGGTACGGATTTCACGTCGCTGATCGGCAGCGGCAAATCGTTGTCGTCGACGCCGCTGAGCAGGTCAGATATCGCTTTGCCAAAGATCGTACCCGTCGTGATGCCACGGCCGTTGTAGCCAATCGGTGTGTAGATGTTCTCGCCCAGCTTGTGGATGTGTGGCAGGTGGTCGGAGGTCATGGCGATCTGGCCGTGCCAGGCGTCTTCGAATTCGACCGCGCCGAGTGCCGGGTAAATTCGTGCAAGCTGCTTTTGGGCCCATCGTCGCGACAGGCCGCGTTCGTGGCTGCCAATAACCTTGCCCATTGAGCCGATCACGATCCGATCAGACGCGTCTCGTCTGAGGCTGAACATGATCCGGCCGGTATCCCACAGCCCCTGTCGCTCGGGCAGAATGTAGGCGGCATCGGGCCCGAGGGGACGGGTTGCGAGCTGGAAGTAGTGCAGCATTGTGTAGGTCTTGCTCAGACCGGGCCAAAGATCGTCGCTGTAGGCGTTGGTGCCCAGGACGACTGCTCTTGCCGCGAGCGCTCCGCGCGACGTGTCCACACGCCAATGTTTGTCATCGCGGGTGATCTTCTGAGCGCGGACGCCAGTGCTGATCTGCGCACCTGCACCCCGCGCCGCACGCGCCAATCCTCTGCAATACGCCATCGGGTTGATGGTGCCGGCACGGTGGTCCACAAGCCCGCCATAGAAGGCATCGGAGCCAATGAGTTTCGAGACCTCTTCGCGCGACAACAAGTCGACTGGTGCACCCAGGCGATCCCACTCAGCTTTTCGCTCTTGTAGCTCTTTAAAACCACTTGGTGCGTGCGCCGCGTGGATCGTGCCGTTGCGTGTCGCCTCGCAACGCATCTGGTGCTTTTCGATCAGCGAAAAGACATACTCGGGCGCGCGGCCAAACTGTTCGACGAACCGTGCACCGTAAGTCTCACCGAGTTGCTTGCGGATGATCTGCGGTGGGAGCCATGCAGACGCATTCACCAGGCCAACGTTGCGCCCCGAGCCGCCGAAACCAATTTGATGCGCTTCCAGCACATGAGCGCTCAAGCCCCTTTCAGCACAGTGCAGCGCCGTCGAGAGGCCTGTGAAGCCACCCCCGACAATGGCAACGTCAACAGCCTGTTCGCCGTCGAAATCCTGTTGGAAGTCGGTCTCTTGCGAGGACGAGTCCCAAAGTGAGATTGGAGTCTTGCTTATCATGTGAGCCGCTTATAGCGAAGCCGGTGACCGGCTCTGGTTCCCTCCATTGAGCATTGCACTTGAGCAAACATCGTGTCAATATGTGGAATAATTGTTCTGAATAATGGAACATAAGTCATGCCGAAACTGAAGACGACGGCTGCAGCCATGGTTGCGGCAGCGCGCGACCGCATTGAAGAAATCGAAACCGCCGACCTGATCGCGATGGTCGACGATCCGAGCGTTGTCGTCGTTGATATCCGCGATGTCCGCGAACGTCAGCGATCCGGCTTTATACCCGGTAGCTTTCATGCGCCGCGTGGGATGATCGAATTCTGGGTCGACCCGGAAAGCCCGTACTACAAGGAGATCTTCGGCCAAGAGAAGAAATTTGTGTTCCACTGCGCCTCCGGCTGGAGATCAGCGCTAACGGTAGCGATGTTACAGGACATCGGTTTTGAGTCCGCGCACCTAAGAGACGGCTTCTCAAGTTGGGTCGACAGTGGTGGTCCGGTCGAGTTTCCCGAACAGAAGAAGTCGTGACAGCCGTGAGCTAAAAGTGGTGGGGACGTTTCACAGTTTGCTGAGACGACGCGAAGCGTCCAGCGCGGCAGACACGACTAGGTTGCCCAACTTCTGTTCGCCACCGTCTGGAAGGTTGACCGCGGGAAGAGAGATGCCGATTGCAGCAACGGCCTCGCCGCTCGGCAAGGTAACTGCGGCACCGAAGCTTAGGATTTGCTCGCGATATTCACCCGTGTCAAATCCATAGCCGCGAGCCTGCGTTGCTTTCACATCCGCGTCGAGTGCTGTGATCGTGGTGATGGACTTGTCGGTATACTTTTTTAGATGGTGTTTGACCTTGTCTCGCAGCACCGCGTAGTTGGCGGCCAAAATTGCCTTGCCTGTGCCAACACATTGGATGGGCGCACTCCCGCCGATCGCGTTCCAAGATCGGATCGGCTTCATGCTGTCGATCTTGTCGATGTAGATGACGTCGACGTGCTCTGGGACGGCGAGGTAAATTGTCTCCTGCGTTGCGGCTGACAATTCCTGCATGGACAAACGTGCCACTTCTCGCAGGTTGAGATTTTCGACGCTCGCGCGGCCAATCTGCCAGGTCTTAAGTGTGGCTGCGTAAGTCTTGTCGGAATTGCTGCTGACGTAGCCGAGAGCACATAGAGTTTGCAGCAGGCGAAAGGTGTTGGACTTGGTGAGCCCAAGTTCCTTCGACAGTTCGGTTACGCCTCTGCCACCGCGATGGGCTGTAAGTGTTTCGAGGATCAGCAAGCCCTTTGACAACGTCGAGTCGAGACGCTGGGCGGGCTCCGTTGGTTCACTCATTCCAGTTCTCCTCGGACGTCGCTCCTGGCACAACGCTTGATCACGTCTCCGTCTCCGACTTTGTGAAGGTTGGCTGTTCGAACACGGTGATTCGCGGTGGATCTTGATCGAAGCGGCGGACTTCGACCAGTGCGGAATGCGAAGCCGGGCCTTGTGCGAGTTCAGAAGTCCGCCAGTCGTGTGTCAAGACATTGGGATTGCCATGCCGGTCGCGTTGTTGAGGCGCTTCGGGATCGGGATCATACCATGCGCCTGTCCACAAGAACGCGCAACCGCGAGCGATATCTTCCGTGATATGGGCACCGGCAAGGCACCGGCCGCGGTCATTCATGAGTTCCACGACATCGCCGTCAGAGATATCGCGCGCAGCAGCGTCGTCCGGATGGATGAGGACCGGCTCACGGCCATCAACTTTCTGGCTCATGCTGTACGCGCCATTGTCGAGCTGACTATGCAGGCGCGTCTGGGGTTGTCCGGACAGCAGATAAAGCGGATAGCGGTTCTGCCGACCAGCCGCCACATCGCGCGGCGGAAACCAAGTCGCATGGCCTGGGCAATCAGCGAGTTCGAACGACTCAATCGTTTTCGAATGCAGCTCAATCTTGCCGCTCGGTGTCGCCAAACGATTGGTCTGGGGATCAAGCCGGAGGTCCTCAAGGAAAACCTGATCCGGTGCCGGATCCGGCACTGGTATGATGTCGCCGGCGATGAACGTCTTCCACTCTGGTAGGTCGACGCTCGCCTCGGCGCCGCTCGCGCGCGTTTGGCTCCAGATCTCTTCAAGCCACTCGCCAGCTGACCGGCCTTCGGTGAAGTCAAACGGGTTGCCAAGTCTCTCGGCGAGGTCCGCATAGATGTCATACTCGATACGCGCTTCGCCCGGCGGTGGCACCAGAGCCGGCATCGGTATCAGTGCGTTGTCAGATTTGCCGGCACCAAAGTCGTCCCGCTCTTGTGGAGCCGCAACTGGCAAGACGATGTCGGCATGACGTGCCGTCGCCGTCCAGTTGATCTCGTTGACGATAATGGTCTCAGGTTTTTGGAAAGCTGCCGTGAGACGGTTCAGGTCCTGGTGATGATGGAACGGGTTGCCGCCGGCCCACCACACCATACGAACATCTGGGAATGTTCGGGTCTGACCATCATAACGATACGACGCTCCCGGATTGATCAGCATGTCGCTGATCATCGCAACTGGAATGAAGTCATCAATGGGATTGGTGCCTTGCGGGATCGTGCCCCAACGGAACGGCCGCTCGGTGTGACCGATGTTTCCGTTAACGCCGTATCCGATCGTGTAACCGCCGCCAGGAAGGCCAATCTGGCCAAGCATTGCCGCTAGCGTAATCGTCATCCAAAGCGGTTGCTCGCCGTAGTCGGCACGCTGCAGGCCGGCTGCTGTCGTAATCATGGTTCGGGTTGACGCCATTTCACGCGCCAGTTTGCTGATCCGATCAGCAGAAACGCCTGAGCGCTCTGCAGCCCAGTCCGCATCTTTCACGACACCGTCAGTTTCACCAAGGATGTATGCGGAGACCTTATCGAAGCCGACCGTGTAAGTTTCGAGAAACTGCCGGTCATGCAAATTCTCGGTCAGCAATGTATGCGCGAGCCCGAGCATGACTGCGGTATCCGAGCCCGGACGCGGCGGCAACCACTCCGCGTTCAGTTCCTGCATGGCATCGCCACGCAACGGGCTGAGATTGACAAAACGCACACCAGCCTTGGCACACGCGATTAGGTTGCCACGGGCGCGATGTTGGCTGAGCCCGCCATCGCTGATCTGGGTGTTGCGTTCGGCGATGCCACCGAACATCACGACCAGTTTCGTGTGTCGTGCAATCACCCGAAAGCGCGTGGCTTGTGCCACGTGCGTGCGATAGTTGCCGACGATATGCGGCATGAGGACCAACGCCGCGTTGTAGCTATAGTTCCCTTCAGAGCGTACGAATCCGCCTTGCGTATTGAGGAACCTCTTGAGCTGGCTTTGCGCATGGTGAAAGCGGCCGGCGCTCGCCCAACCGTAGGAACCTGCAAAGATCGCGCGATTGCCGTGGCTGCGGCGAACCCGCGCTAACTCAGCTGCAATGAGATCGAGCGCGCGATCCCAATCGACTTCGACAAACGGATCACGCCCACGCTCTCCGTTCGGGCGCCTCTCCAACCATCCCTCGCGGATCGCTGGCCGCCGGACGCGCGCCTCAGCGTTGAGGCTGCCTGCGATGTTGTCGTTGATCGGTGAGGCAACCGGATCATCCGGATGTGGCTCAACAGCCGTGATACGTCCACCCTCAACTGTGACGAGGCCTGGACCCCAGTGGCTAGACGTCAGATGCCTCTTCATTGCAGTCAACTCGTTTGTGTTGATATTCAAAACATGCATACCAAATATTGACACGATATTTGGTGGAGTGCCATGCTGAATCTAACGAGGGCCGTGAGTTACCCCATGTCCGCAAGTCGTCGCAAAATTAGAGACACGTTGGTTCAAGGTGGTCGACCCGCAAGGGTGGAGGGCCGCCATGTCAACATGCCGATCGAGCTTGGGTCGACCATGGTCTTCGACACGTTGACCGAGTTTGAGCGCGCGCGTGCCCGGCGCTTGGAACCAGGTACGCTGTACTATGGTCGCTACGGAAATGCCGCCAGCTTTCAACTCGAGGAGCTCATCGCAGATCTCGACGGCGCAACCGGTGTCACTATCACGTCCTCCGGCGTTGCGGCTATCTCGTTGTCTCTGTTGGCATTGACCAGACCGGGCACGCATGTGCTGGTCGCAGATAATGTGTATGGCAACACGCGTGCATTCTGCGACACGCTTCTGACTTCGAACAACGTCGACATCCAGTACTTCGATCCAATGATCGGCGGAGACGTAGCGGACCTCTTCCGCGACAACACCGTCGCCGTCATGTTCGAGGCGCCGGGATCTGGAACGTTCGACGTCTGCGACATACGTGCCGTTGCAGAGGCTTGTCGAGAGCATAGCGTTGTCAGTGTCTTTGACGGAACCTGGGCAACTCCGATCTTCTGTCAGCCGCTCGAACTCGGCGTCGATGTTCTTGTCTACTCGGCATCAAAATACCTTAGCGGCCACTCGGACTGCATGATGGGCGTGATCAGCTGCAAGGACTCCGGTCTTTTCATGCGGATTCGCAAGTGCGTGATGGCCGTCGGTGACAAGACCGGTGGACAGGAAGTGATGCTGGCACTGCGCGGCTTGCGGACGCTGGACATCCGCATGACGGCGATCGAGGCTGCGGCATTGGAGGTCGCAGGCTGGTTAGCGGAACAGCCGCAGGTCAAGCAGCTCCTCCATCCCGCGTTCGAAAGTTGTCCGGGCCATCAATACTGGCGTCGGGATTTTTCCGGCAGCTCAGGACTGTTCGGTGTGATTTTCTATCCATGCAGTAGCAAGCAAGTGGCGGCCTTTGTCGACACACTCCAACACTTTGGCATCGGTGTGAGCTGGGGCGGATATGAGAGCCTGGTTCTGCCAATGAAACCCGTCCGTACGGCTAAGCCCTGTGACGAGACTGGGCAGCTCGTTCGCTTCAACGTCGGCCTTGAAGATACGAAAAGCCTTATCGCCGATTTGTCGGCTGCATTGCCGAAACTCGGGATCGTTTCGGAGTGAAAGAATGACCCACCGGATCGACCACTTCACGGTTGGCACAAGCAGTCTCGACGTTGGTGTTGTCGCCATGAAGGAGACGCTTGGCGTCGCGGTACCGCGCGGATCAAAACACGACGCGATGGGCACGCATAACTGCGTCATGCAGGCCGGAAATGAGAGCTTTTTCGAGCTGATCGCAATTGACCCCGAAGCCTCGCCTCCAGGACACCCGCGTTGGTTCACCCTGGACGCACCAGAGACTCGCACGCGTCTCAACGCGCGTCCTCGTGCGTTGTGCTGGGTCGTCAATACGGACGATCTCGATCGCGTGATTGCGGACAGCCCGATTGATCTCGGCGAAGTGGTGAACTTTCGCCGAGGGGACCGGACGTGGCGATTGACGGTACCGGCTGATGGGTCACTGCCAGAAGGTGGTGTGGTTCCGGCATTTATCGAATGGTCACCCGGTCCTCATCCGAGCACAGGGCAGACGGATCTCGGTGTCCGATTGTCGAGCGTACAACTCACGCACCCCGAACCCGGGAAGCTGCTCGATATCCTGAAACAGCTGCGCGTAGATCATCTCGCCCAGGTATCGAGCGGGCAACACGGGCTCTCATTTGCGCTTGAGTGCCCACTTGGTCAGGTCGTGATTGATTGAACTCAGAACGCTGCCATCAGAGCGCACAGCGCCGCGCTTTTCGTAAGCTGCAGACTCGCGGGCGTCGGTACCCGCTTAGCGTGACCCGGATTTGATATACTCTTTCAAGTACTCGCCATACTGTCCGAGCGAGAAGATAAAGATCCAGTAGATTGTGCCGACAAAGACATAGACTTCGAGATAGTACGGCGCCCATTCCCCAGTGCCGAACGCCGCATTTGCCGACGCCAGAATCTCGAAGAAGCCAATGATGATCACGATTGCCGTCTCTTTAAATGTGACGACAACCATGTTGATTGTACTCGGCAGAGCGTGGCGAAAGACCTGCGGCAGCACGATATCGAACAAAATCGTCCAGTAACCCAAACCGAGTGCTTTGCCGGCTTCAAACTGTCCCTTGGGGATCGCCTGAAAGCCGCCGCGGAACACCTCAGCCTGATAGCAGGCGAAGAAAAGCGCAAATGCGAGGATCACGCGCCAGATCTTGTCACCTTGAAGCCAATCCGGAAGCAGGATCGGCACAACAACCGCAGCGGTGAAGAGTGTGGTCAGCAGCGGCAGCGATCGAATGAAGTCGATCAACAGTGTTGCGACAAGCCGGATTACCGGCATCTCAGATCGTCGCATAAGTGCGAGACCTAGTCCCATCGGCATTCCAAGCAGCACGACGGATGCAAACAAGAACAGCGTCAATGACAGCCCGCCCCACTGATCGGTCGTCACTTGCTGAAGGCCAATCAGGCTGCCGTCCATCAAGAGGTAGTAGGCTGCGAATCCGATGATCCAGAGTGTGCTCAGCCGTCGCGCCGTCCAGAAAACGGACAAGCACGACAGAACGATCGTCGCGATGATGGCGACGCAGGCCAGGGTCGATCGCCAATGCTGCTCATAAGGATATAAGCCAAACAGAATCAGCCGATGGCGCGCGTCTATGACGGACCAGCAAGCGCCGGTGTTGCCTTGTCCGCATTGGCCAACATCGTCGACCGACCAGACGGCTCGGATCACGGCCCAATCAATGGCCAGCCAGACGAGGTAGCCAAGCGTGCCGAACACGACGATCGATACGACGGTATCAAACGTGGATGCGAAGGCGCGTCGACGGAGCTGCTCGAAGAGCCGGTCGGGTGGTCGTTGCGTGGTTGTTGTCGCGCTGGCCTGCATTGCTAGTGGCCTTTCAACTGGAGGCGCGCGTTCAGCAGGTTCACCAGCTGAGCAAGCGTGAAGTTGACAAGCAAGAACGCCCCCATGAGGATCGCGATCAACTCAAGTGTTTGGCCGGACTGTGTGATCGAGGTCGAAACAATCATGAAAAGATCGCTGAAGCCGATGGCGACGCCAACGGTTGTCGCCTTCATGACGAAGATCCATTGATTGCCCAATGGCGGGATGATGCTGCGCAGCGCCATCGGCAATCTGATCTGCAACCAGATTGCTCGGGAGCTCATGCCGAGTGCTTGTCCCGCCTCTGTCAGGCCGCGCGGAACTTCAGCAAGCCCGCCGCGCACAACCTCGGCAATATAGGCCGAGCTGTAGAGAACAATCGCGATAATCATCGCCAGCAATTCAATCGACAGTTCAAGACCGCCTCGGAAGCGCAGGCCCTTAAGAGCGGGGATCGAGACGATCGGTTCGCCGGCCGGTATCAGAGCGAAACATGCAACTGCAATAGATAGTGCGGTTCCGACGAGCCACAGGATAACTGCTTTGGCCAGAGATATCCGCATCCAAAACAGCAACGCGGCAATTGCTGCCGAAGCCAAGCCAACGCCAAGTGCTGCCGTCACCGGTAAGTTGAACATCGGAACCATGAGGCCGCGGTTCGACAGGAACACCATGTCCACTAAGGACATCGCCTGGCGCGGTCCGGGCATATGGATCAGCAGGGCGTACCAAAATACGACCTGTAGGATCAGGGGAATATTGCGGAAGAACTGGATAAACGTTGTTGAGAGCGTTTGGAGCGCCAGGTTCGTCGAATCTCGAATGCTGCCGACAAGAAACCCGACAATCGTCGATAGAACGATGCACAGCGTTCCCAGAAAAAGTGTATTCAAGAATCCGATTGTAAGGGTACGTGCGTACGTGTCATCAATTGATCTTTCAATCAGGGAAAACGAGTAACCCCAACCGGTCGCGCGTTCCAAAAACCCAAAGCCGCTGGTAATGCCAAGTGCCGTTAAGTTGGTTTGCGCACTTGAAACTGCACTCCAGATCGAGAGGAAGATGACCGCAACAACGACGGCTTGTATCATGAATTTGCGCTGCTGTGCGCGACGCCTCAGTTGGTCCGCGGTCGCCATGGCTCAAACCACCATCGATGTTTGGGAAGTTCAGCCCTGCATTCATGCAGGGCTGTGATCTCGTCGGCATTCAGTCGAGGATCGGAGCGTAGAGGACGCCGCCGTGACTCCACAGATTGTTGAGACCGCGAGCGAGCTTGTACGGTGAATCTTTGCCGAGATTCCGGTCATAAATTTCACCGAAGTTTCCGACTGCCTTGATCATCTCACGTGCCCAGGTGTCGCGCAGGCCGAGGCGTTTCCCCATGCCCGGCGTCTTGCCCAATAGCCGGGCGACTTTGGGGTTTGGTGGGTTCGCAGCCATCTTATCAACATTGGCCGATGTGACGCCTTCCTCCTCGGCAATCAGCAGAGCTGCCAGCATCCAGTTTGCTGTGTCGACAAAGCGGTCGTCACCCTGGCGCATCGCCGCTGCAATCGGCTCGTTTGACAGCTGATCCTTGAGGATAACGTGGGCACCTGGATTCTTAAGTTCGGTTGCGCGCAGGACCGCGAGAAATGGTCCCCAGGCCGCGAATGCATCGCAACGATTGGCCAAGTAGGCGGCGCGCATTTCAGCGGCTTTCTCGTAGCTGACCATCTTATGTTGAACGCCGATGGTCTTGAGGTAGTTCGATGCAATGCGCTCGATCGTGGTGCCAGCCTCAACGCAGATTGTGCCGCCGTCGAGCTCTTTGGCTTCGGTGATCCCCAGACTACCGTGCGCCATAAACTGCGTGCCGCCGAAAAAGTACGGCAACGAGAACTGAAGACCCAGCTCCGTATCGCGACCCATCGTCCAGCCCGTAGCCTTGATGATGATGTCCACATCTCCGGACTGGAGCGCAGGGAAGCGCTGAGCCCAGCTTAACGGAATGATCTGGACCTTATTGGGATCACCGAGAAGTGCGGTCGCCAACCCGCGGCAAAGGTCAATATCCAGGCCTTTCCATTCGTTTTTGTCGTTGACTTCGACGAATCCGAAATAACTGCCGTTATGTCCTGAGCAAAGCAGTTTGCCTCGCTCCGTGATCTTCTTGACTGTCGGGCTTGGATCGGCGGCCACCGCCGCTGTTCCCAGGAGCGCTGCCGCGGCGACGGCACCCACCAACATCCTCAACATGTACGCCTCCAAGTCGTGCTGATATGCAGAACACTTGTTCCAATATAAAGAATGCGATATCGTGTCGCGGCTGTCAACGTGTTGATCGTCGACCGCTTCCGGAAACCTCAAAAGACTAGTTTTGGGGTGCGCTATTGCCTGCTCGTGATCAGCACGGTCGGCATTGAGGCGTTGTCCAAGCAGCCAGGGAACTAGGTTACTCTGACCTACGGACCGAAGTTGACGGTGCTGGAGGACAAGCTCGCACGACGTCTGGCATAATCGTCATCGAACATGCTGGTTGCATTTCGAGCAGGTCGCGGAGACGATCTGATATGTCGTCGAAGATTCGTGCTCTGGCCTTGCGCAGAAGCGCCTTGAGCTTCGCGAATACCTGTTCGATTGGGTTGAGATCCGGCGAGTAGGCCGGCAAAAAGATGCGGTGCGCGCCGACGCTACGGATCGCGTCACGCACAGCCTTCGATTTGTGCGAGCCGAGATTATCCATGATGACGATGTCGCCTGGGTTCAGCGTTGCCGCCAGCACACGCTCGACATAGATCAGAAAGGCTTTGGCGTTGATCGCGCCGTCCAAGAGGAACGGTGCGGTGATCCGGTCGTGCCGCAATGCGGCCAGAAACTTTTGTGTACGCCAGGGCCCATGCGGCACCTGATCGTTGAGCCGTGTCCCGCGCAGGCTCCATCCTCTGAGCGGCGCCATGTTCGTTTTGGTCCAGGTCTCATCAATGAAGACCAGGCGCCTCGGATCGATGCGCGCCTGGCGCTGGCGCCATTGCCGGCGCCGACGTATGATATCCGGGCGGTCCTGTTCACAGGCGATCAGGGTCTTTTTTTGTGGCTCTGCTCGGCGCGCTTAAGCACGTTCCAGACCGAGACGTGGCTGGCCTTGATACCGCGCTCGGCGAGTTCATCGGCCAGTCTGCGTGTCGTGATGTGAGGCTCTTGCGCTACGCGGGCCAAAATCCAGTCACGCTCATCTTCGAGCACCCGTGGCCGACGTCCACCCATCTTGGCCGGGCCATGGTCGCCAGCCTCCTTATCCAGCAACCATGGTGAATCACTGTTCGCCCGAAAAGGGAATCCCAAGTGATTCAGCCAGATGTGAACGCGCTCTAGGACTCCGTCGCGGCCGACCGCGGCAGTGTTGCCGGAGCGCGCCAGCCACCACCGGTGCCCCTGCGCTACCGACCAACAGTGATTCTATCCGATGTCAGCGGCACTCCGCGCTGCCTGCGGTGAGAACGGAGCCGGAGTGCCTCAAGCGTTTTGAGAATGAAAGCGGAAGCGCCCCTTCACAAGCTCATAAGCGGCCGTCGGATTGATGAGCGCTATCTGTCCCCCAGATTAGCGGAACGCGCCCTGACTTCCAAGCATTTGCCGCTCAAAACTTGTAACCCACGCGAGCTTTGATTGTTTGTATGTCGTTGACTTGAATATCGTCCGTTGCGATGTCGTTTTCAACATCTCCGCCAACAAACGCGTTCTTGTGAGTTTCAGAGCCGAACGTCATGAAACTATATTCGGCGCTAATGATGATGTTACGCGTCAGCATGTATTCGACGCCGACTCTAGCCAGAAAACCAACGTGGTTTTTATCATCTTTTCCCGCCTCGACGCGAGCTCCGTTGGTCAGGACATCATCAAAAATCTCTGTTTCAACGTCGGCAATAGCGACACCTGCCTTGCCATAAACGAACCGGCGGCCCTGACTGCCGAGCACGTAGCCTAGTTTTGCTGCGACTGTGAAGAGATCATTGACCGTGGTCGTATGAATGTCATCTGCTGGGAAATCGGTTCCAGGAATGAAATCATTCGGCTGTGCGGCTCCCTCAAGATCGAGCGCTGTGCAAGAGAGCTTGAATCCAGCCACGACGCAGCCAAACTGCCGTTGAACACCAAGGTGCCCACTAAGCACGGCATCGTCATCCAAACCAATAGTCACGTCACAACCAACGCCTGGATCATCCTCAGAGTTCTGGCCATTGCGATCGGATGCATTTTGGCTGTTGCTACCGGACGCATTCTCGTGATCTTCAAACGTCCAATCCGCATCACCACCATAAAGCTTGACCACCATGAGCACCGACTAAATCCCGGTCCAAGTGTAGGGTTTTGTGTGCTCGTTCGCGAACGTCGGCATTGTGGAAACGAGAACGGACAGCGATGCTGCGGTTCCAATTTATGTCATCATTTAACGTATTTCCCTCAAATTCAGTTTCGAGGAAATCATTCAACAAGGGCTTTCAGAACGCGTCGCCTTGCAACAAAAAGAATGATGATTATAAATATATCGTCAAGCTTGTTGCACCTCTGCAATTATACCATGCAAACAAACAATTGTGCCGCAGCGCACAAATCGTCGAGGAAGTCACTTGGCAATTTTTGCAGTGACATCGCCACGGACGTCCACGGCCATCGACACGAAAATGACGGTACCGGCAGAGTCTGCCAGAGCGGCACTCCGGCCACGCCTATGGCGAGTACGAGACCGGAGTGCCTAGGGCACTTTGAGAAGGGAATTCAAAAGTACCCTTTTCAAGCCCGGCAGCAGCCGTCGTGCTCAAACCGCTGACGAGCTTCCCACTGGTCGGTTCCGGTCGACCATCGGGATTAGGACGTGTCATACCCTTTGAGCCGGTGAGGTTGGCGGAACACACCCTAATGTCTTGTTTCCACTGCTAGAGCTTGTTTCCAGTCGGTGTTATAACCGTTTGAATTTCGTCAACTGGGCCAGGATTATGAGCCAACTTCAATGCGACCGTCGCAAAGCTATTGATACTTATCCCAAAAACATCGTCTCCGAGGCCATGCACGCTATAGCGTACGCCTTCGAAATTAACAGAAGAACCGATCGCCTGGGCGTCCAGCACGTTGTTTTTGTAATGCAGCTGGGAGCTAGCAAAACCGCCGAAAGGGTCACTTTTTCCCAAGTCCATGATAGGGTTTTAACCGACATTTCCGTGGTAGAAAGAAGTGCCGCAATCGCTGGACGACGCCGAACTATCAAAATCAGCATTAAGGGTCCACTGTGCATAGCCAGCGAACGCTTGCCCGTCGTGAGTGCTTAAAAATATGCCACTCCAAAATATGCCACTCCAATTGTAGGGTCTCTTACATGCGTTTACCTGCGCTGCCGAGGCAATAACAAGAACCGCCGCGCTGACGAATGCTGCAGTTTTTCCAATCATCGACGCAAGCCTCTGAACCAAAGGTCGCTGCATCAATGACGTAGACTCGTTGAATATGCTGTACTACGTGGCACAAGCTAAAAGTATTCGCGGAGTCGTGACTTGATGGCAACATCATCTGATTAATTTCTATTTTTAATACAATTGTGCCGCACAGCACAAAATATAGAAACACACATGAAATTGCTCAACGCATTAACGATCATATCGGCCGACGGAACTTTCAAGCTCCATTCCAGGGTAGCGCGATGAGACGGATCGCGTAGGCAGCTCCATCGGGCGCATTAGTGGGCGATAAGCAAGCCGTGGTCCTGAAATGCTGATCGGACTGGCACGCCGTGCGATAGTTATCGCCATGCACAGCATACTGGAGCCAAGCTGCTGTGCGTGCGGCGCCGCCTTCGCGTTTCAAGTTGTCCGAGCCATCTCCCGCATCGTCCTAGCTAGCGGTACCGCGATGGACAGCATCGGCCTTGACCTCCCTCAGGATACATCTCCCGCGCCCCGAAGTCACTCACTCTACACCACGAACCACCGAGAAGTCCCAGCATGGCGATACTGCGCTGGACTTACGATGGATAAGTGAGTCGGTCTGGGGTCATTGTTTCATTAAAAAAAATCAACTGGTTTTCTTCGACTTTGTGCTTGCCGGCACATTTATATCAAGAACATAAATAAGTTGCATGATGTTGCAGGTATGTCACGATTACACCGAGTTTTGTGCTTTGTGCCCTACGAGACTGCATGATCAGGGAATGTTCTTCATCTCTGCTGCCAGATCCTGGATCGGAGGCTCGCACAGATGATCGTGAAGATTGCAGCATCAAATAGCATCGTTTCTTTTGGTGTTGCGCCATCAGCCGAAGCAGACAAATACGGCGAAAGCTCTGATTTGGGCGATTTATATTTAGGCATTAACGGCGGTTACACAGACGGGGCCGCAGGTTTTAATATATTATCTGACGAGCCCGTATATTCTGGTGAAGGCGATTTGCTATCCGGTGATAGGTGTTCCTGCTCCGATTATGGCCATAATTTCTCCATCTGCGGCCCAGGTTTCAATGCTTCTCGCGGTTTCATAGGTGGCCATGTGGGACGCCTGCGGCGGAACGGGCAAATTGTCATCGGGGTGGAAGGGTCTTCTCATAACGCCGATATTGATAGATCAGATGAAGAGGCACGTGGTGGCGACTTGAGAACCATAGTCGATCAGTTCGGTTCACTATTTTTCATAATGGGTTACGCTTTCGATCGCCTTTTCGTTTCTGACGAGATCGGCATCGCGACCATCCAGGTACAGACAATTTTTCCAGGAGATCTTACAGGACGGCGTTCGTCTTATGGCGATGGAAGCGTTTGGCGCGAAGGCCAAGACGAAAGATGGCGCCACGGCTTTGTAACTAGTGCAGTCGGCGAATATGCGCTTGCTGCAAACATTGCAATTGATGTCAATTTCAGTGAATACGATTTTGGGCGTAAGAGTATAATAGTGGACGGCCCTGTGCCACGGCCAAAAGAATGGTCAGCTACTCAACATTAAAGGGCAATGTAGGCCTGGATTTTTGGACGGTTCCTGAGCGCCGCAACTTTGTGCCCTTCAATTCTCACGCAATACGAGAAGATGAGCAATGATCTGGATCATTGTAATTACCTCAACATTGGCCGTTCTGGCAGTGCTCGTCATTCCTTCGCCGGCCGGTGCGGAGGGGCGCAAAAAGCCATACGCCTGGATCGGAATATTTATTGGAATTAACGGTGAACAAAAAGTGCTCATCGACTTTCGATGGACATTTCAAAGCCAGGGCAAATCAGAAGTTGTTCATGATGATAGATTTTTTAGCGTTCAACTTGATGATATTCCCAAATGTTAAATTTCATGTCGGTCGAAAATTTTGAGAAAAACTGGGCGCTCTCACCAAAAAAAGGGATGAACCATGGCTAGGACTATTGTTTCCGCGGCAGCTCTATCAGTTTTGTTTGCGGCGGGCCCGGCGTATGCCAACGGGTATTCAAAGCCATACACATGGTCTGGCATATTCGTCGGTGCGCACGGTGGTCAATCGTTTGCGGGCGACGCTCAGTGGACCTTCGAAGACTACAAAAGAAACGGGCTCTCAACCTCCGACCGGCGGAACAACTGCAATGACGGCGGCGACGGTTGCGACCCAAAGATGGGCCTTGGGGACGGCACTCTGTTTGGAGGATACTTTGGCTTCCAAAAACAGCACGGCAGATTTGTTTTAGGGGCGGAGATCTCTTACTCCGATGTTGATCTGGACGGCGAGGTGGAAGAGCCGATTGATGACGATGTGACGACGACGAGCATCGACAGCATTACGACCGTCGCATTGAAGGTCGGCCATGTCTTGGGCCGGAGCGCCAGATGGATGGCCTACGGGAAACTCGGCCTTGCAATCGCTGAAGTCGAAACCTCAATTCTCGACGACGTTCCCGACAATGTCGGCACCGCAACTGATGACAGTCGCCACTTCGGCTTTCTGGCGGGTGCTGGCGTTGAGTACATGCTAACCAAGAACATCATTGTTGGCGCGGAATACAACTACATGACATTTGGCTCGAAAACTCACGAGCACACCTTCATCAACGGTGATCAGGTTCGCGACACCGTTACCGACGATGTCGAGATTGACGATATCCAGACCATCAAGGGCCGCATCGGTTATAAGTTCTAAACTTCTGTCGAAGTTGAAGTGTTGGCTCCAATCCAACAATACTCAGACATGAGAATTAGGGTGCGGAACGTCTTTCTCCACAACACCCCACGCACCCTAATCCCGTTGGCTTGTAAACGCTTCGCCACGGGGGTTCGCGTCTCGGTGGTTCGTCATATTTGGTCTGCCGATGTGCGCAAAAAGGGCGTTTCGGGTACTGCCTTCCACGAAGCGCCCTGGCACTCCGGCCCGTTCTCGCTGTAGGCGTGGCCGGAGTGTTGGTCGTTGGAGAGAACTTCAGTTACTTTCGGCGTGACTTAGCTTGCGCAGAACATCGGCGTTGACAGTCATTATTTCATGACCGTCGCGATTAATAGCGCCGCATTGCTCTAATTCCGACAAGAAGCGGCTGAAGTTGGATCGCGAGACTCCGACATAATTGGCTAAATCGCTCTGTCTAACGGCAAGATCGATTGCGATGCCATCCCGTGTTTTGTGTCCAACCAGCTCGGAAAGACGCAGCAAGGCAAGCATGGTGCGCATTCGGCCGTTCTTTCGAAGGGCCTCGGCAATCATGGTGCTTTCGCGGAACTTCTTTGCAGCCGACTCCGCGAACATCCGGGCGACCCCCGGATCTTCATCCATGATCTCCATAATGTCCTGAGCTTTTATCACAAACAGATGGGCGTCTGTTATGCATGTTGCGCTGGATGTTCTAGAGCCGCCGTCCAATACTGAAATCTCGCCCATAATCGTGCCTGGTGTCATGAAGGCGACAATCACTTCCTGGCCGCATCTGGTCATGCTCCAGACTTTGACCGTTCCGCTTAGGACGACCATTGCACTGTCACCTGGCCCACCCTTGTGGAAGACGACTGACCCCCGAGTGTAATTGACAACTTCGCCTGCTTGCATCAACCGGCCAGCAGTTTCTGGTTTTAGCAGTTTTGTTATCCCTCCCAGATCCTTATAGTCTTTCATAGGACAATTCCCTTATCGTTGAAGGCGAGATTTTCAGACAAGGCCAGCGCGCCATTTATTCTGTGATGAGAACAGTCACGCATATCGAAAGTAGGAGATATTTCCATATGGATAGCGATTTGCATGCTGCGGCTGATTTCGGCATTCGGTTGGCTGCATAGAATAACTACTGATAGATCCAGTGGGGTTTTTTTGAGTAGTCTTCTCGAAATATTGCCGAATTAAATAATGAGCACTTTCGGATGCCTTTGCCGTTATAGATTCGCTCATTCTATTTTGCCCATCTTGATACTTTTCAGTGGTTGCTGTATTGCTCATGGTTTTATTCCTCTTGGTTTTATTCCTCTTGGTTCGCCACGGCGAAATTGAAAGCAAGATCGCTGAGGTAACGCAGCGGTATGCGCGGCCTATGACTCCAGAAATCAAGGGCCTGGCCGCTTCAGATCACCGACAGAGTGTGTATGACATCCACGCTCTTGCTTCTGTCGCTCTCTAGTGGATTGCCTAGCCTTTTCTTGTGCGGCCGTTCTCCAGTCTGGCCAGACGCGCAGCTCGTTTTGCATCTGCTTGGCCTCGATTGCCTCCACCATCTCTTCAGGCGTGAGGCCTGTCCGCCAGAGGCCATCAAGAGCCAGGATGACAACGTCGACGAATTCTTCGGCCCGAGTTGTTCGTGCTTGGGCTGACTCAATTTCGTCGAGCTTTTTCCCAATGCTCTTGCAAAGAGCATTCGTATGTTCGCCTGGACCGAACGTAGCTTTGCTGAATGCACGCTGACGTTTCATGTGGGCAATCAAGTCCATGATCTTCTTCCTATTTTTGAGCAAATGACATTATTTAAGCAGCGATAACGAATAAGATGGATACCGCTGCAAAGACGAGAACCCCAATTCCGGCGACAACAGTGGTTGCGAGTTTCATTATTTGTCCTTTCGGTGGGTCGCCGGTGATGGATGGCAATAGCGGCCGGACGAGTCCGGGCTCATTATCCAGTTATCCAGCGTCATGTTCGGGATCACGTTATCCGCAACCAATCGACCGTCTGGCATTTGAATGTGTTCAAGGAACTCTTCTTCGGATCTCATGATGCGGACTGCGACGACCTCAAGTTTGGCCGTTATGCACAAAGGGCGGGCATGGTGGCGAAACCTGCAAGCTTGCTTCCAGGCGTGGGCCTGCTGTCTTGTCCGGACTTTGTTTCTCGTCGGCGTTCGCTTGAATTCATCCGACTTTGGATTTGGAAGCATCATTCTGAAAATGATTTTCCGTTTCCTCATCAGCCAACCGATGACGACTTCGATTGAACTGCTGCCCAGCATCACAGGTTCAGCGTCGTTGCGATCGAGCAAAACCTCAAGTTCTGCCTGACTTTTCGCGACGCTGACAGATGTATCGGTGGCCCAACGGCGGATCACTCCTGCCTCCGCCAGCTAAGCTTTGGCCGAAAGTCTAGTGCATGTTCTGAGCTGAGGTCGTTGTTACGTGGCACAAACATCTTCATTTTTTCCGTTTCGTTGAAAAAAAGAACAGTCTGGCTTGCGCATACGGCAAGCGCATCACAGTTCGCATGGGCCGGCGCGTCGGGAAGATGGGCCGCGTTACGTGCGGCACGGACTTGAGGACGGAGGCAATGCCACTGCGGCTCTTCAAGCCGGCGACGGCCGCGCTCACACCGGGTAGCGCCGCCGTCGCAGACGTTTCAGCTATTAGGGCCCGGCGCGCGCAGCGAGTTCGTCCGCCGACACAACACCATCACCGTTCGCGTCGACCTTGCTGAAGGCACGGCTGTGTAGCCCGAGGCGACGGATCATGGCCGTATTTCCAAGCCCATGATCAGCGTTCAGATTGATAAAAGTGGTGAACTCACCAAGATCCAGATGCTGATCCTGGTTCACATCAGCTTGGATGAAGTTAGCCTTCGCTTGTTCGCGATTACGCTCGGTCGACAGAGCAGCGGACGTGAACAAGAACACGGCAAGTGTGCCGGCCGAGATGGCTGTGGCGTATTGATGGACGTATTTCATGATCATTCGACTCCATAGTTAGAGTTAGGGACTCGTTGTAAGTCAGGGGCTGACAGTCACGCTGCGTGAGATCGTGCGACCTGCCGGCCCGGTGATGGTCTGCGTTCCAGAACAACCCGCACCGAGGCATTTGGCTCGAACGCCGCGGCGAACAGGTCTGCGAAGACGAGCGGCATATACGTGCCAGCGGCCGACCCAGGGACGGGCGGCATAGTGTGTGTGCCAGTAGGCTTGGGTAAAACGGATCACGGGGATGCCGGCCGGCGCTGCAACCGCGGCAGTCACGACCGCACGCCGCTGCGGCAAGAAAAGGTACCGGGCGGCCAACCAACCGCGCACACCACCAAATCTGACATCACACCACGAGTAGTCCGCAAGGCAGCCGAACGTAACGAGACGCGCGCCATTCGGCACAACGTTGACAACCGGGAAGTGCGTCGACGGGCCGGCACGAAGGTTGACGTCGGTCGTGGTGACCGCTGGCGCTGCGGCGGAAGCTGCAGTGGCGCCGAAGATGCATGCTGCACCGATCGCAAGGAGGGATGGTTTCGTTTTCATATCATTTTCCCTTTCTACTCAGATTCATCGGTTCAATTAGAAATCCTGGATTCTTTTTTACAAACTCCCGGCATTTTCCCTTTGCTCTATCCTTTCCTGTATGTTTTCGGTTTTTGCCGATTTTGGCCGACCCAATAGAACGGCGAACCAGTCCGCCGATCCGAACTTCTTCCCTCTGAGATCGCCGGCAAGCGCGAACCATTCGCCGAAGATGACGTCGATCGGGTTGTTGGAGTAAGCGCGGCCGACGATACCGTAGCGCAGGCTTTCGTGTTGCGGAGGTCGTGCGAAGGTGCCGAACAGTCGGTCAAAGACGATGAGCGTTCCGCCGAAGTTCTTGTCCAGACAGTCCGTGTTGCAGGCATGATGGACGCGATGGTGTGTCGGTGTGTTCAGCACGAGCTCCAGCAAGCCCAGCCGCGGAACGAGTTCTGAATGGAGAAAGAACTGATAGCCCAGGTTCGCGCCAAGGATTGCTGCGATGGCCATCGGGTGGAATCCGATCAGCGCGAGCGGCACGTAGAACAGGAAGTGACCCGAAATTGCCCCAGTCCAACCCAACCGGATCGCAGCGGTCAGATTGTAGCGTGTTGGTGAGTGGTGGACGACGTGGGTTGCCCACAGCCAGCGGACTGTATGAGAGGCGCGATGATGCCAGTAGTAGACGAACTCAACCAGAAAGAAGAGCAGAATAAGTGCCGCCCATGACGTGCTATCGATCTCGAAAATCCGGTTGTTGTAGGCAAATACAAACGGAACTGCGATGACCGTCGCTTCAATAACGCGGACGATCTTATTTCCGACTGCAACGACGAACGAGGTTGCTGTCTCATTGAGATCGTGCGTGTCGTGGTGGGAGAGACGTCCTGCGAGATACTCCAGCGCCATTAATGTAATAGCAAAGCCAGCGAAAAGCGGTGCGAATTCCGATCGCGAGGCTGCGCTGATGTTTTCCAAGTCGATCATGCATAACCTCAATAAGGAGAGGGTTGGCGGAACGTGCGTGGCCGGAACGCAGAGGGAGGGCTGAGGGCTGGAGACTGCGCCGCCGGCCACGCCTCAAGCGCTACCAGCGAATGGTTCCGTGGCGGTGGTACGTGCGACCCGACGGAGTCGTGGTCGTGCGTGA
>JBCCOV010000067.1:0-22576 GCA_039039985.1 Pseudomonadota bacterium
GATCGGTACGGTTGTGGGGGTCTATATCGACGATGCGTTTGTGAAAGATGGGAAAGTGGACACATCCGCAATGCAACCCATCGCTCGGCTTGGATACATGGACTATGCCGTGGTGAATGCCGACACAACGTTCTCTCTGCCTCGGCCATGAAGCGTTTAAGTTCCGCCAAATCAGCTCCGCAATCAAGGCCGCGAATGCAGGGTCTTTCGTTGGCGCTGTTCGCATGCTCGCAGGCTCGCGGTTCGAGCGCTGGCCAGCCGTCCGGCTCTGTTCCAGGCCGCGCCTGCGGCCCGCCGCGTTGCGCCGCCCCCACCCCAACGCGGGTGTTCCCGCGTTGGGCATTTCACATGTCGAGATGGCGAACACGCTATCTTGATGGGCCCCAAGCGAAGCGAGGAACAGCCGTCAGCGAAAGTAAGCGAGAGCGACACGCATGAGATGACGCCAAGCACGATCAAACCCAAATGCGTTCGACTGCGCGGTCTATGGCGACAGCGTATCGGCGCCTCGGGCAGCTGCGTCGGCGCGTGCCAGTATCGTTTGGGCGCGTTTCAAGTGCGGCCGGTCCAGCATCTCTCCGTGGAGCGACGCAACCCCGGTGGTTGTATCCTGAAACACCGCTGTTACGTGATGTGCCCAGGCGATCTGGTCTTCGTCCGGTGTGAATGCTGCGTTGATGATCGGCACTTGCGATGGGTGAATGGCCACCTTGCCGGTAAACCCGTCGCGAACGGCCTCATCGCACTCCGTCTCAAGTCCGCTGTTGTCGCGAAAGTTCACAAACACCGTATCGACCGGTTGGGCCCCGGACGCGACCGCGGTCATCAGGCAAAGATCCCGCGCAAGTCGGAACGGTGAGGTTAGCCGGCCGGCCGGATCGCGAGACGACATGGCACCGAGTTCGGCGGACAGATCCTCACAGCCCCAGGAGAACACCGTCATCCGCGGGCTGATGCCGACGTACGTTTCCATCCGAAGAAGCGAGATTGGAACTTCCGTCGCAATCGGCAGGATCTGTGTCTGGCCGTGCTTGAGCCCAAACCGGGTCTCGAGTTTGCCGAGTGCGACAGACAAGCTTGCGACGTCGTCGCCCGACGTTGACTTCGGCAGCATAATGCCGTCAGGCGCAGCGGCCATGACCGTCGTGAGATCGTCTTCCCAGTGTGCGGTATCGAAGGCATTGATGCGCACCCAAAATACCACTGGCGCTGCGCGAACGTCCGGGGCTCGCAGAAACTCGGCGACCATAGTGCGAGCGATACTCTTTCGGTCCGGGCCGATCGAGTCTTCCAGGTCAAAGATCAGGGCGTCGGCGCCAACGCCGAGACTCTTTGCAAGTTTCCGCTCGCTGTCACCAGGCACGAAAAGAAGTGAGCGCATTCCTATCTCTCTTGTACAACATGCGTCGCGGCCGTACGTACCCTAATCATCCGACGGCTTTGTCTGTGGGTCTCTTGAGCATAAAGGCCTGCCGACGGCATTCCGCGATGAGTACATCGTTTTGATTGTAGCCGCGGTGCATGAATTCAACGATGCCCGCATCTGGGCGAGACTTGCTTTCACGCTTCGACACAACTTCCGTTGAGACGCGAATGGTATCGCCATGGAAGACCGGGTGCGGAAAGCGCACGTCGGTCATGCCAAGGTTGCCGATGGTTGTGCCGACCGTCGTATCGCCAACGGAAATGCCGATGATCAGCGCAAGCGTGAACAGGGAGTTGACCAACGGCTGCCCCCACTCTGTCGTTGCGGCGTAGGCATGGTCGATGTGAAGCGGCTGGGGGTTCATTGTCAGGCAGGAGAAATGCATGTTGTCCGCTTCCGTCGCGGTACGCCGGATCGGGTGCTCAAACACCTGCCCAACTTCGAATCCTTCATAGTAGAGACCCGACATGCGTCCTCTCATTCCTTTGCCGCGACAGTGCTTAACTTAGGCAGGCTCGGGAGCAGCTGCAAACGCGGTATGCTGCCAGTTTCCCACTAATACCGGAACTGCTCCGAAAGAATACGCTCGTCCAGGTTGTGTCCGGGATCAAACAACATCAGCAAGTCAATATCTTGGGCTTCCTGAACGACCACCGATATGACAGAGCGCGTTTCGTCATTATCCGCGACCGCGCTGACGGCACGCTTATCCGCCTCGCGCACGTCGATTTTCACGCGTGCGGCATTTGAAACAAGCGCGCCGCGCCACCGCCTCGGCCGGAACGGGCTGATCGGCGTCAGTGCCAGAAGCGGAGCCTCGATCGGTAAGATCGGACCATGCACGGACAGATTGTAGGCAGTTGACCCGGCAGGTGTTGCGACGAGCACGCCATCGCAAATGAGCTCCTCCAATCTCACCTTGTCGTCGACGGAGATCCGCAGTTTTGCCGCCTGATGCGTTTGCCGGAATAGGGAGACCTCGTTGATGGCCAACGCGCTGCTCTGGTTTCCGTCAGCGTCTTCGGCCTGCATGCGCAGCGGGTGGATCCGCGTAATCTCAGCTGCCGCCAGCCGCTCCAGCAAGTCGTCCTCCTGGTATTCGTTCATCAGGAACCCGACCGAACCGCGATTCATCCCGTAGATGGGGATTGCCCGCCCCATGAACTGGTGTAGCGTCTGCAACATAAGCCCGTCCCCGCCAAGGGCGACCACAACGTCAGCCGCTTGCGGATCGACATGATCGTATCGCTTGATAAGCGTCGTATATGCGGTACGCGCCTCGTCATGATCGCTGGCAACGAATGCGATCTTTTCGAATGTTTTGGGGGGCTCTGTCATGGTGCGTGGCTATGCTTGTCGCGGTTCTAAGTGGGAGTGTGCGCGCTAGCATGGCAGCCTGGCAAGCCGCTATGCTTGCCGGCTGCATCTTATCCGGTGAAATGGGAGCGTAAGCGTGCCGACATCTCCAGACGCTGTCGTGATCTATATGACGGCCCCGAACCTGACCGTGGCCAAGGATCTTGCACGGCATCTCGTTGCCGAACATCTGATTGCGTGCGCAAACGTGCTGCCCGGCATGACGTCGATCTATCGATGGAACGGTCAAGTGGAGACCAGCGACGAAGTTGCCATGATCTTAAAGACCGGTGCGGATCGGGTCGCAGATGTGGTTGCGGCCGTAGAGGCCCGTCATCCCTATGACACGCCTGCGGTGGTTGTTTTGGACGTTGTCGGTGGCTCGGCCGCATTTCTTGCCTGGGTCGCGGAGGAGTCTCGACCGGTGTGAGCGCTCAGCAGGGCGGTTGCATCCGAAGCGCGGTTCTAAACTGCGCCCTCGATCATGTCATAGACATCGTCGGTCTCGGCACGTGGAATGATTGCGCCGCGGTGCTCGATGACCCGGGCCGCCAACTTATGTGCAAACCGTGCCGCGTCCTCCGGCGCTCTATCGCGCAGGCGTGCGGCAAGATAGCCGGCATTGAATGCATCGCCCGCCGCAGTCGTGTCGACCGGCGACTGCACGGCTTCCGGGACACTCCAACTCAGGGTGCCGTCGCTTTGGATGAGGGCTGGGCGGTAGCCACTCTTGACGACGATTTCGCGCGCGCCGAAATCTTGAAGCCGGTCGGCCGTACGCTCCGGAGCGGTATCGCCCCAAAGGACCTGCTCGTCATCGAAGGTCGGCAGGGCAATGTCGGCCATGCGCCAGAACCGCGCGAATACCTCGCGTGCCTGGTCCCGATCCTTCACCCAGGCGCGCGGGCGGAAATTGCTATCCATCGCGATCTGGGCACCGGCGGTTTTTGCGGCCTTCAAGAGTTCGGCGAGCGCATCGCGCCCACTCTCATCCAGAATGGATAACGTCACGCCGGAGATGTAGACGATCCCTGCCTCTGTGACGGCGGCATGCAACGCCTTGCGATCAACATACGCGAACAGTTCGCGCGCCGGGGCGCGATCGCGCCAGTACCAGAATGTCCGTTCGCCTGATGCATCAGTTTCGATCATGTAGAGGCCTGGCATGCGATCGACACACCGTGCAATCAGGCACGTGTCGATACCTTCAGCCTCAGCACGCGCCACAATCCCGTCGCTGTATTGATCATCGCCAAGGGCTGTGACGTATCGACTTGTCACGTTGCGCATACGGGCAATGTACGTGGCGGTATTGAACGTATCTCCACCAAACGAAAGCGAAAACTGCCCAGTATGCGTGCGGGCGAGTTCAACCATGCACTCGCCGATACAGATAACAGTAGGAGTCATGCGAAAGGCGGTCCTTGCACGTGAGGCTGATTGGTGCGCCGGCTCGGACAGCATTGGTCGATCAAGACTGCCAGGCTAACGCGCCCAACCGATAATGGCTCGGTCCGGCTAGCTCTGCTACCATCCGTGGAGCTGCGTGAAAAAGCGCGTCGCGCTGAAGCGGCGCTTTCGCGCGACGCGAATGCGGGACGCACGGCGACGCGCCTGAACCCGGGCCACACGTTGGTGTCTGCGCGCGCCTGTTCGTCTGACTTTACGCCGCAGCGCGCGCCGCACGGGCCGAGTTCTTGGGGCTTTAGCCGCAGGCTGGCCCGAAGTCGTGTCACCAGGTTGAACCTCTCGTGACAGTGCAGCGTGTCGCGCAGATGTGGTCATGGGATTCTTCGCCGGCAACGTGGGGTGCAATGCCGACGTCGTTATGCTTATACGACGCTCGATCGATGTTTCGCTTGGCTCAATTGGACTACTTGCTGCAGTTCGCATCAGCGCCGGCTGCGGCAGGGCGTTGTGCTCAGCCGTCGTCCGGGGCTGACCCCGGTTCGCAGAGCGCGTCGCGACGACTGTTGACGGACCAGGTTCAGGCTGCGATGCGCACGTCCGGTCGGCGTGGTTCTGCATAAGAGCCAAAAGGATATAGTCCGGTCGATCATGCGGCAGCACGGCGTTAGCGGCGCGCACAAATGCGCGCATGGCGTCAGCGGTTTCAGCTGTCCATTTGCCATGCGTCCGCCCGTGATAGCAGCCAGCCCGTGTCAGCGCGGTCTGCAGGTCTGTGATCAGTGTGCGTTCTGCCGTTCGGCCTTGCGGCTTTACAGTCGCCGTCACGTCTGGCCTGGCGACGTCGTAGGGTGCGTTGTCGGTCGACGCCGAGTGTCCGTGTGCGAGACTGCCGGGCGCGTAAGGCGAGTTGGTGCTGGCCTCGCGCCATGGCAGGGAGGAAATGTCAGACGGGAAGGGAGATATGATCTGTTTGGGCGCCACCGTCATGTCGTAAGCCGCGCCACGATCGCCCGGCAACAGAAGAACGCAAACCACCGATGCCGTCGCGAGCATTGTGACGCATATACGAGGTCTGACCATCTGACTTCCCCCCTACGCTTTCGGTCAGCCGTGGCGATGCCCGTAACCGTTGGGCCGCACGCACGCAGCATGATTGACCTGAACGAAGGGTTCGCCGAGGCCAATGCCTTGAAAAGGAATAAAGATATCTTGTGGCGTCGGCAACATCCGCGATTCCTCCGACGAGGCGCCCGACCGCATCAGGCGAGCAGGTGTTGCCAGCAAGATGTCGTGCGGCAGGGGAAACCCGTGTCGTGAGCACCTGTACCTGTGGGCAACTCGCCGGCTGTGGAAACTGGAAGCGCGCTGCGGCGTGCCCAGGCCACGGCTATTGCGTTGCAGAAACGCGACATTCTAGTTTGTCTCCGCGGATATTCGCGTTGTCCCAGCCTTTTTTCTCCCCGAATCACGTACGCAAAGATTGCGGGAAATTGAAGCTTCGCTAGTTTTGCATTGTTCATCCACATTTTCGATCACAATCCACAGGGCGGTAGCTAGCGGCGACACGTTCTGCAGTTTTCGAGTCGAAGATGCGCGCCGGACATTCTGTCCGGAGTCTATTTCTTGTCGACGGTGTTGGCACTTGAACACGCGCTTGTGCCTTGCTCAGAACTGACCGTTCGGCCTGGATAGCTTGCTTGGGTTGCTCTGCCCGGGTGCGCAAGACCTGTTTCCGCAAACAAAGAAACCTGCGCTTCTGATGTCATGCGTTTTAGCGCGATAAAACGGGACTGTCCGCAATGCGACACGCTTTGGGCGTACTCGGCGTCATGGCGGCCGGCGTCCTCCTCGCGGTATCGGCCGCGATGAACTGGCGCTTCGGCTACCAGTTAGGGACGACCGAGCTAGATGGGCTCATATACGGCTCAGCTAGTGCGGCGGCTGACTGTCTTAAGGCGCTCGTGCCTTTTTTCATCTTCGCCGCAGTACGAAATCGGATGTGGTCCCAGGCGGCCGCATCAGCCGTGGTTTGGCTCGTCGTGACCGCGTACTCGCTCACGTCGGCGCTTGGCCACGCCGCGTTAAACCGTCAGGAATCGACGGGGCAACGTGCCGCGCAGGCGACTGCTTACCAACAACTGACCGCTGATCTTAAGCGGGCCCAGCAACAATTGAGCTGGGTGCCTCAACACCGACCGGCAGCCACCGTTATGGGTGAGATGTCCGGCAAGGAGGCGCAGCGGTATTGGAAGTGGTCCAACGGTTGTACAACGGTTAGAGGAAGTCGTACGCGACGTTTCTGCCAACAGTACAACGCGCTGAAAGCTGAGCTTGGCTCAGCCAATCAGGCAGCGAAACTCGAGCAGCGCATCGCTGCGTCGCGAGCGAAGCTTGCCGAATTCAAAGGGGCGGGCCATGGCGCTGCAGACCCTCAAGCTCACATCCTCGCCAAGCTCACCGGCGCGTTCATGCCCGGGATCTCGGTTGAAGATGTTCAAATGGCACTGGCGATCTTCATCGCGCTTCTCTTGGAAGTTGGCTCTGGCCTCGGGTTGTACATTGCCTTCTCGCAATGGCGCTTGAACCCGGTTGCTGCAGCCGTCGCGGTGACACCAACCGCCGTGCCGTTGGCCAACAAGGCCGAAACCGCTATCACTGAGGTGACGCCGGTTGTAACTGACGAAACCGTTGAGGGAGCGAATGACAACCCAACAGAGGTTATCGAAGAGGTCGCAAATGAGGCGCCACGCCTTACTGCGCCTCAATCGGACGTAGAACGCTATCACAAGGAACGCATTGAATGTCAGGATGGCTCAAGCCTAACAGCAACAGATCTTTATGAAGACTACTGTGCTTGGTGTGAAGAACAAGACAAGGAGCCACTTGCACTTCCTACGTTTGGTCGAGAGTTTGGTGATCTTGGAGTTCAGAAGGCGAAAATCGCCGGTCGCGTACGCTACATTGGTATAGCGTTGCACAAAAAGGCTGTTGGCACGGAGGATAAGAACGTGCCCGCCTTCAGCTCCAAAGCCGCGTAAGCGCGGCCTCTCCATTTAAAAGGGTCGCTTCGGCGGCCCTTTTTTGATTCAGCAATCGGGAAAGCGCGTCTATATCGCGCTTTCCCGTTTTTGTTTGAGCGTTGGACATCTGCATTGAGATTATTCGACCAGGGCGATGTCGTCGAATATTGGTGCGCCCTCGCCGGTGCGGACATTGTGCAATGTGGTGCCGATTGCGTTGAGCGCATCTTGGAGCGCGGCGCCGTCATACGCGATAAAGAGCCGGTTCTTGTGCTGGCGTCCGCCGACGCAGTCATAGAGAACTTTGCGGGAATCCGTCTCCGGGAGTTTTTCGTAGTCGGTCGCCTCCGACAGGCCGAAGCCGATTGCGAAGACCATCACATTCTTTTCCGCCGAGCGCATATTGCTGCAGAGTTGCCGCGCATCGGCGCGAGACCGTTCGCAGGGCGCCCTGCCGATGCAAAGGCCATCATGATGGACAGTGTAATCGCCATCCGTCATGAGGATGACAGCCTTGAGGCTTGTTGACTCCGCGGCTGTGTATTCACGGGGTTTGATGCCCCAGATGTCCGCGAAATGCGGCGCTATCGTGTACCAAGCCCACGCGGTGCCCAAATGGCCGGCGGTTCCTCCCCTGACCTGTACCTCTTTGCTTTCTCCACGGTTCGCAAAATCCCGCGGATCTCCCCTTTTGAGGTTCATGATTTTTGTGGCGAGTTTCGACTTACTGCTCGTGAGAGGCAGGATCGCCTGAGCCGGGGTGCGACAATAGCTCAGCATCTCACCCGACTTATAGCGATCACCGACAAACTGATCGATGCTGTCCGCCAGAATGAACTTTCGGCGTGGCGGTTGATCCGTCAACCGCGCTTGGTCGACGCGATCCGTCACGCAGTCCATGAGGTCTTGTCGTCCGTGGCGGAGCGGCTCTCCCGTCATCCGGCTGATGATCGTCTTGTCGAGTTTCACGTGCGTTGAGAATGGTACGATAGACATGCGAACCTTCTCGTCGTCTCCGTCGGGCAGAATGCGGTTGAGAAAGTCGCAAGCCGCGACCTGAAGTGCGCCGAATTTCGTACCGTCGGACTTTGCAGCGCATTCGCCTGGCGCCGTCGTGGCCGCGAACGTCCGGTCTGAGTCATTCATTGAACCGCTCCAGTCGACCATCAGGGCAACGTCGAGCGTTTTTTCCTGCGATGTAGCGGATGGGGTGTACCCGATCCGCGGGCCGGCCTTGGCGACAACGGTTACCGGAATAGCGTCAATGCCTATGAGGTTCAGTAACCCTGCTGCAACGGCAGCGCCGGCTGTTGCGGTCGCTGTCGCATCGCCCGGGCTTACGGAAACGGCGACGTCGATGTATCCGGGCCGAGACTCTTTGCGGACCTGCGTCCCGTCGCCGACGGTGATGAGTGAGCGCGATGTGCCATCTGACGAGAGCTGCACGACGGCGAGATTGAGCATTTGATCTCGCGCTTTCGACGGATCTCCTGATTGTTTCAGCGATCTCGCGCCAGCAAGTGCGACGGAATCGACCACGTGCTGCAATCGCGCGTGCATCGTCATCGCCTGACCGACATGCACGGCGGCGGCTGCAACGACGATCAAGATCGCACTAGACAATGCAAACAACACCGCAATCGTCCCGCGCTGATCATGGAGGAACCCGTTCACTAGAACGCGTTGTTTTTGGTTTACGCACTGCATGTTGGTTTCGCCTCCGGTCTTGGATCTCGGTAGGCTTAATGAAAAACAGCTTGCTGAATGTTTATCATGAGGCGCATGCGGATGAATTTTATCCGTAATGTGATGATCTTTTCACGTATGCTTTATCTGCCGTTGGCGCATGTCCCAATTTGGGGCAGGACATTCTCTTGACATGGCACGAGTGAGTTCCGTGCGCCGATGGCTGCAGCCCTTGCCCGATCTCGGAGAGCCCCCACATACCAGGCTCCGTATCGGTTTGGAGGACCAGATGAACGCTGACGAACAGAACCTGATCCGCGGCCTGTTCGACCGGATGTCGGGTGTCGGCCCGGTGGAGAAAGACGCGGACGCAGACGCGTTGATCCGAGATTTGGTTGCGCGCCATGGCGACGCCGCGTACTTGCTGGTGCAGTCTGTGCTTGTCCAAGAGCAGGCCCTGCAGAAAGCAGACGAGCGCATCAAGGATCTACAAACGCAGATCGATACGCTGGAGAAGCGGGTTGCGAAGCCTGAAGCGGTGCGGACCGGTGTTGGCGGTCAACAGAGTTCCGGCTTTCTCGGTTCGACTGGCAGCGTGCCAAGCGCGGGCACGGCACGCGCATCCAGCGGTTTCGGTTCGGCGGCGCGCGAACAGCGCCGGGAGGACGCCCAGCCAGCCAACCGCAGTGCATCTGGTGGTTTCATGGCGCAGGCGATGACAACCGCTGCAGGCGTAGCGGGCGGCATGTTGCTGGCGAATGGGATATCGAGCTTGTTCAGCAGTGGTAGCGCGTCGGCCGCAACACCCGATGCGGGCTCGGCCGCTACAGATACGGCGTCCGCCGGTGCGACAGACAGTCAGGCGAATGCGACGACTGACAGCAACACCAGTGACGCAAGTTCGGACACCGCCGCCGCAGACGATACCCGGGCCGGCGACAACGTCCAGGAGGCCGATGACGGCGGTGACAGCTGGTTCGGCGGCGACGACTGGGGTGATATGGGCGACTTTGATATCTAATCGTGACTATTCACGGTGTTGTCTATTCAACTCGGCCGAGAGACGCGGACGCACCACTAACCTCAGTGGTGCGCAGGATAACCGATGGACGTCCGCAAGAGTGTCCGTCTCGCGACGCAACCGGCCATCCTGGGCTTACTGTGGCCGGAATCCGCTTTGCGGCAGGTGCGGACATACGCGGTTGATTGATATAGATGCGCCGCGCCGCACTTAACGAACGTCCGAACCCGTGGCGAAATGGATCCCGCTGACAAGCAGCGGGATGACTTGGTGTTGCGGCGGCGGCGGTGTATCGGACCACGGCGCGACGTGGGGATCACCCGGCGAACCATAGTTGTGCTCTACGTCTTGCCGCTGATCTTTAACGCAAAGGCAAACTCCCGGGCCGCTTCGCGCAACGACTCGAAGCGACCTGATGCGCCGCCATGTCCGGCTTCCATGTTTGTGCGCAGGAGCAAGAGATTGCTGCCGGTCGACTGGTCTCTGAGTTTTGCAATCCATTTTGCAGGTTCCCAGTACGTCACGCGCGGGTCGGTCAAACCGCCTTCCGCGAAGATGTGCGGATAAGCCTGCGGCAGCACGTTGTCGTAGGGCGAATAAGATTTGATCAGGTCATAATCCGTGCGGCTTTCGATCGGGTTTCCCCATTCGGGCCATTCCGGCGGTGTGAGCGGAAGATCTTTGTCGAGCATCGTGTTGAGCGTGTCGACAAACGGGACGTTGGCAATGATACCGAGGAACAGGTCGGGCGACTGGTTTGCGACGGCGCCCATCAGCAAGCCGCCGGCCGAGCCGCCCATGGCGACGATGCGACCGCGTTGCGTGAACCCTTGTTCCACCAGATAGGCGCCAGCATCGACGAAGTCGTTAAAGGTGTTCGTCTTCTTCTCGCGCTTGCCGTCGAGATACCAGCCGTAGCCTCTTTCTTTGCCGCCGCGAATGTGGGCGATGGCGTAAACGAATCCGCGATCAACCAGAGAAAGCCGCGCCGTTGAAAAGCCCGCTGGAATGGAAATGCCATAGCTGCCGTAGCCATACAGGAGGACGGGCGCGCTCCCATCTATGACCGTGTTGCGATGATAAAGCAGACTAATCGGCACCGTCTCACCGTCTCGCGCGCGTGCGTAGATCCGACGGGTTACGTAGTCAAACGGCGCATGGCCGCTGGGCACTTCTTGGGTTTTACGCAGTGTCCGCTCGCGGGTGCTCATATCGTAGTCGAACACCTGCGCAGGCGTCGTCATCGATGAGTAGGTGAATCGCACCGTCTTGGTGTCGAACTCAAAACCGGCCGACATGCCCAGTCCGTACGCCTCCTCGGAAAACGCAATGGCGTGGTCTTCGCCGCTGTCGGTTGCCGTGATGATAATACGGGGTAAGCCGTCTTCGCGCTCAAGCCGCACCACATGATGTTTGAAGGCGACTTGAGAGAGGATCAGTCGTCCCGACTTGTGGGGGACGATCTCGCGCCAGTTGCTTTCGTCTGGCGACGAAACCGGCGTCTCACAAACCCGAAAATCGACTGCGCCGTTTGAGTTCGTCAGGATGAGAAAGCGATCGCCCTGATGCTCGAGATCGTACTCGTGCCCTTCCCGCCGGGCGGCGATCAGCCGTGGCGCGCTGGTCGGCGTGTCGGCATCGATAATGTACAGTTCGCTGGTTTCGTGCCGGTGCACGTTGATGACAACGAACGCGCCGGAATGCGTGCGGCCAACGCCGACAAAGAAGCCGGAATCGCCCTCCTCATAGACCCGTGGCGCTGCCGTTGGCTCCGCGCCAAGGGTATGGCGATGGACAAACAGCGGTCGATGGTTGTCGTCAACGCGTACGAAGAACAAGGTCTGGCTGTCAGCGGCCCATGTCAGGCTTGCACTGGTGTCGGGGATGGCGTCAGGCAGGTCCGCACCGCTCTCAAGATCGCGGATGCGAATTGTGAAGTACTCCGATCCGTTCTCGTCGACAGCGTAGGCCAGATACCGATGGTCGGGGCTGTGTGCCGTCGCGCCCAGCCGCCAATACGGTTTGCCCTCAGCTTCGCGATTTCCGTCGAGCATCACCTGCTCAGATGACATGTCGTGGCCGGCCTCGCGCGGCTTGCGGCAGATGAGCGGATACTGCTGGCCTGTCTCAAAGCGCGTATAGTATTGCCACGGGCCATCCGGCACGGGAACGGAGCTGTCGTCCTCCTTAATGCGCCCTTTCATTTCCTGAAACAGCGTCTCTTGAAGAGCCTCCGTATCCGCAAGCACGCTGGCCGTATAGGCGTTCTCGGCCTCGAGATACGCACGAATGTCTGCGTCGAGCAGCGCAGGATCGCGCATCACGTCCTGCCAATTGTCGGCGCGCAGCCATGCGTAGTTATCTGTCAGCGTCTCGCCATGCCACGTCGCATGTGACGGCTTGGCTTCCGCGCGCGGTGGTTTCGGGGTGGAAGTCTCTGTCATGGCACGTATCCCTCTTCGCGCGGCATGCTTTGGCACATCTGGCCGGCACATCAGGCACATTCGTGGCGGCAGCCCATCAGCGGAAGTACAACAGGACCAAGTATGCGCCCAGCATGACCGTTGCCCAGAACGCCATCAACCCGGTCGGCCATGTGCGGCCCAACACGCTCTCCGGGTTATGAGAGCGATTGATGTTGCGTTCGAGTCGGCTAACTGCCGCGGTTGCCGCACGCGATAGACCGCGCCACGTCTCGCGGCTCATCAGAAGCAAGGTCGCTGCGATATTATAGCCGAGTCTCCGATAGAACCAGTCGCTGTCCAGGTTCGTCGACTTAAGCTCCGGCGGATACAGTCCGGTTTGCATCAAGACGGCGAACGCGAGCGCCGAAAACAGCAGAAGCTGCAGCTGCGTGAGGACATGCTCGGTCGTATAGGCCTGATAAGTCACGTCGTATGGAAGAATGTCGTAGAGCATGCCCGGTGCAACACCAATTCCGATGCAGAGCGCAGCTGCAATCGCCATGGCCAGCAGCATATTGAACGGCGCTTCCTGACATCGCTTGCCGCTGTCGTGCGCGAAGAAGGCGAAGTAGGGGATCTTGATTCCGGAATGGTGAAACACGCCAGCGGACGCGAACAGCAAGATCAACCAAGTCCAGAAGTAGCCTTCCTTCATGGCCGCCGAAATGATCAACGACTTGGAAACGAATCCCGAGAACAGGGGGAAAGCCGAAATCGATGCGGCGCCAATGATGCAGAACACCGTCGTCCACGGCATCGATTTATGCAGGCCGCCAAGTTCCGATCCTTTGACGGTTCCAACGCGGTACAGGACGGCACCCATGCTCATGAACAAGAGGGCTTTGTAGATGATGTGGCAGAAGGCGTGCGCCGCGGCTCCGCTGATGGCGAGTTCGGTCCCGATGCCAACGCCGACGACCATGAAGCCCAACTGGTTGTTCAGCGAATAGGCAAGCACGCGCCGCAGATCGTTCTCGATCACGGCATAGAAGATCGGAAAAGCCGTCATCGTCGCCCCGATCGGGACAAGCAGATCGGACCCGGCAAACCCGCGGGCCAGTGCGTAGATTGCGAGCTTTGTCGTGAATGCAGAGAGCCAGACGGTGCCGCTGACGGTGGCTTCCGGATAGGCATCCTGCAGCCAGTTGTGCAGAAGCGGGAACGCCGCCTTGATGCCAAACGAGAGGAGAATCAGCCAGGTTGCGATAGGGACAGTGGACCAATCGCTGTCGAGTGTGATTTTGCCGATCTGGTCAAACGCGATTGAGCCTGTCGCATGCGCATGCAACATGACGCCTGCCAGCAGGATCACACCGGAACCGACCTGGATCACCAGATAGCGCATGCCGGTATTGAACGCGCTTTCCGTCCGGCGCGCCCAGATCAAAAACACCGACGTAATGGCGGTGATTTCCCAGAAGACAAACAGCGTGACGAGATCGCCGGCGAACACGGCGCCTACCGCGCTGCCGGCATACATCTGAGACGTCATGGCCTCGACCCAGCCCTTGACGTGCAGGGCGTAGATCGCCGCCATGAAGGCTGCCAGCAGAAATATGAGGCCGAATATGAACGACAGCCGATCGACGCGCAGGGTGACCAGCTCGTAACCGAACAACGGTATGATGCCCATGTTGCCGAGCGGCAGGTTCACGAGGTGATACGCGGCAATAATCGGCAGGACGAGCGTAATCACGCCACGCAAGAACTGCGGTGCGACCGGGATCAGCAAAGCGCCGACGATCAGAATCAGGCCGGGGTTCAATTCACCGATCATAGTAGTCCTCGGGCCGCATCAAGAGGCGTCGCAGTTCTTTCGCAGCCAGGACCAGGCCAACGCAGCCGACGAAGCCGTAAATCGCATAAAAGCCGAAGATGTACTCGATCGCGAATGGCCCATGTTTCGGTATGGCGATGTCGGCAACGAAAACACCGGCGCAAGCAATGTAGAGCGCCCAGAGGATTAGCCGCACCGTACCCGGCCGCTCAAACCAACTCGGATCTGACGGTGGTCCGTCGTGGTGTTTGTCGGGGTTATCGGACATTGGCGGTCTCCGGTGTTGCCGGGCGTTCGGTCACCGCCATGGCAACCATCTCCGTGATGGGTTCCGCGGCGAAGAACAGCACGAGACAAGCGAGCGCGGTCAAGCTTAAGGGCACGATGCACGCCAGCGGCGCTTCGGCCAGCTGAACCGGCTGGTCGGGGGCAACGCCCGGCAGCGGCCTGAAAAAGGCGCGCGCAACGATTGGCAGGAGGTAGGCCACGTTCAGAAGTGACGATAGCATCAGCACCGCCACGGCAATCGTGTAGCCGGCGTCCAGCGCGCCCATTCCGATGAACCATTTCGACCAGACGCCGCCGAATGGCGGCAATCCGATAATCGATAGCGAACCGATCAGAAATGCGATCATCGTCACCGGCATTTTGCGCCCGATGCCGTCGAGTTCGCTGATCTCTGTTTTATGCGCGGCTACGTAAATCGCACCGGCGCAGAAGAACAGCGTGATCTTGCCGGCTGCGTGCGTAACAACATGCAACCCGCCGCCGACGATACTGGTAGACGTGGCAAGGAGCGCGGCAAGCACGATATAGGCGAGCTGGCTAACGGTGGAATAGGCCAAACGCGCCTTCAAGTTATCCTGCATCAAGGCAACGATCGAGGCGGCAAGCAGACAGAACGATACGAAGTAAATCAACGGCTCGTTTATGCCGGTCTCGGTCAACGTCTCGATACCGAACACATAGACCATGACCTTGAGCATCGTGAACACGCCGGCCTTGACCACGGCGACGGCATGCAAGAGCGCGCTGACGGGTGTCGGTGCGACCATCGCCGACGGCAGCCAGAAGTGGAATGGCATGATCGCCGCCTTCCCGATGCCGAAGACGAACATCACGAGCAGCCAGGCCATGGTCGTCGTATCGGTTTTGCCGGACAGGATACCTCCGGCGGTAAACTCCAACGTGCCGGCGGCGCCAAAAGTCAGGATCATTGCTGGAAGCAGCAGCCCCATCGACGTGCCGAGCAGCAGCACCATGTAGGTCCGCGCGCCAGCTTTGGCCGCGTCGTTGCCTTTATGGGCGACCAGTGGGTAGGTCGACAGCGTCAGGATTTCGTAGAACAGAAACAGCGTGAGCAGGTTTTTCGAAAATGCGAGCCCCATCGCGCTGGCGATGGCGATGGCGAAGCACACATAGAAAGACGTCTGTCGCGGTTCATCGCCGGCCCGCATATACCCGATCGAGTAGATCGAATTGATAACCCATAACGAACCGGCCACGCCCGCAAACAACATGCCGAGCGGTTCGAGTTTGAAACCGATCGATACGCCGGCGAACAGCTCCCAATTCAAGACTTCCGGCCGTGCCCCGGCCATCACGTGCGGGACGAGGCTGATCACGATAACGGCGAGTGCCGCCGCTGCGCCGAGCGTGACGCCTTCGCGAATGGCCGGAACGGCATGGAACACCGGCAAAAGCAGCGCGGCTGCGAACGGCACGAGCATGGCCGCAATCATCAAGGTCTCAGGGCTTGCCGCGATCATGACTTGAGCCCCGTCAGAATGAGTTTCGCCGCATCACGGGCGATGTCGGCGGACAGCGCTGTGTCGATCCCGAAGTAGAGAGTCGCGGCTGCCATAAGTGCGATCGGTATGAGCATCGTCAGCCCGGGATCTGTGGCCCGTTCGCAGTCTTTTGACACCGGACGGAAGTAGGCGACTTCGATGATGCGGCCGACATACAGCACGGAAATGATCGAGCTCGCGACAATCAGGAACACCAAGACAGGCATTCCGGCGTCAATCGCGCCCATGCTGAGCTGCCATTTCGAGACAAACCCTGCTGTGCCGGGCACGCCGATTATGCTCAGGCCACCAAGCACAAAAGCGGCTGTCGTAACCGGCATCTTGCGGCCGATCCCGCTCAGTTGCTCCAGGTAGGGATGGCCCAATCGGTAGGTCACCGCGCCGATCGCGAGAAACAGCAACGCTTTCGATACAGCGTGATTGAGGATGTGCACAATGCCGCCGGTCAGGCCGTTTTCATTTGCGAGGCTGATGCCAAGTATAATGTAGCCGATTTGGGCGACGGAAGAATACGCCAGGATCCGTTCGATGCGGTTTTCGTAGAACGCCAGTATCGACGCGACGAACATGGCGACGATCGCCAAGACAAGGAGGGCTTCGGCGATGGGGAGCGCGCTGACGTCTATCGCGGCGCCAAACACGCCAAAGTAGATCCTCAAAAGGACATAGACCGCAACCTTGGTTGCCGTTGCGGCCAGAAAGACCGTCGCGAACGGTGGCGCAAAGGTATAGGCGTTGGGCAACCAGACGTGCAGCGGAAACAGTGCGAGTTTGAGGCTGATGCCGACAATCAGAAAGGCCAGCGCTGCCATCACCGGGCGCGGATGGACGGCATAGGCATCGCCGATGCGACCCGCGATGTCGGCAAGGTTCAGCGTTCCGGTCACGATGTACAAGAGGCCGACGCCGAGCACGTAAAACGTGGCGCCGATCGTGCCCATGATCAGGTACTGATAGGCGGCCAGAAGCGCGCGCTTGTCGCGTCCCATTGCAATCAGGACGTACGTCGCGAGCGACGAGATCTCCATGAAGACGAAGATGTTGAAGGCGTCGCCGCTGACGGCCATGCCAAGCAAGCCTGTCAGGCACAGCAGGTAAATCGCGTAGAACCAAGGTTGCGATGCCCGATTGACGTCGCTCGGAACGCTGCGCAAGGCAAACGGCATCGTCACGGCGCCCATTGTCGCGACGATTGCCAAGACGAATGCATTGAGGATGTCAACGCGATACTCGATGCCGATCGGCGGTTGCCACCCGCCAATGGCATAGGATATCACGCCGCGCTCCTGCACCTCCCAAAACAGAAGGATGGAAAACGCCATTGTGGCGAACGTGATGGCCGTCGTCGCCACCCAGCTCGCGGCGCCGCGCGGCAACATCGCGACAACGCCGGAGCCGAGAAGTGGCGTCACCACGACAAGCATGGCGAGGTGGTCCTTAAGCGCGAATGCCGCGCCGGAGGCCGTGCTCATTCCTGCCGACCTCGCGTATCGTAGAGCTCATCCTCTTCAATGGTCCCGTAGGCTTCCTGAATACGCGCTGTCAGCGCCAGACCGAGGGCTACTGTTGCAATGCCGACGACGATTGCCGTGAGGATCAGAACATGAGGAAGCGGGTTCGAATAAACCTGATACTCGGGTGCGAGAATCGGTGGCGTGCCGCCAACAATCTTTCCGGCCGAGAGATAAAGCAAATAGACGGATGTCTGAAATAGCGAGAGGCCAATCAGCTTCTTGATCATGTTGCCACGGGCCACAACGATATACAGACCGCCGACCATGAGAAAGATCGTGACTGCGTAATTGTAGTGCGCCGCGATAACCTGGAACGCGTCCATTATCGTCCCCTCTCGACCAACGCGTAGAAGATCGAGAGCATCGACCCGGCCACAGTGATGATAACGCCGGCCTCGATCCAGATCAGCCCAAGATGCTGTCCGTGTTCGGGATGAGAGGCGAGCACGTTGTAGTTGAGGTAGTTCTCGTTGAACATCAGCGCCGGCAGACCGGCTGTTGCAAAGATGATGACGCCTAATGGGACCATCGCTTCCGCAACGGGCTGCGGGACAACCTGTCGGGCTGCGAAATTGCCAAAGATAATCGCGTACAGAATGAACATGCCTGCAATGATCACACCGGCCTGAAACCCGCCGCCCGGTCCGAAGTCAGCATGGAAGTGAACGTAAAGCGCGAACACAATGATGAACGGAAGGATCAGTTTGGTTGTGATCCTCAAGATCAGATCGAGTCTCATTCTGTCGCGTCCTTTTCCGAACTTTGATCGGACGATCGCCTGCGTCGCCGCAGAAGAAGCAGCACGCCGAGTGCGGCTGTGAACACAACCGTTGTCTCACCGAGTGTGTCGAAGCCGCGATAGCTGCCAAGCACACTTGTGACGACGTTGGGTACGGTTGTCTCAGGAATGCTCTGCGAGATGTAATGCGGCGCGACATGGACGTGGACCGGCGCCGTGGCGAGGCCGAATGCGGGTAAGTCGAACGTGCCGTAAATCAAAATCACGACCAGAAGGATGCTGAAGCCAGCAGGCACCAGAAAGCGCGGCGCCGGCTTAAGTTCCATCGACCTGGTGAGATGAAGCGTTGCCAGAAAAAACACCGTTGAAACCCCGGCGCCCACAGAGGCTTCCGTCATAGCGACGTCCACCGCATCGAGCACGAGCATCACACTGGCCATCAGGAAGCTGTATGCGCCCGCGAGTACCACCACTCCAAACAGATTGCGCTGACGAATGATCGCGACTGTCACGGCCGCCAAAAGCGTCAACAAGACCATGTTGATGTAGAGTTCCACGGCTCGTTGTCCTCACACGTCGTCGGACTTCGCGGGGGTGCGTCTGTCCTCATCGAGTTGCGGCTCGATGCCCGCGACAAGAGCGGCTTGCGCAACAGCATGGGTTGCCACTGGAACCGTGAACAAAATCACCAGGAAGATAAACAGCAGCTTCACAGCGATCAGGGTGAACCCGGCCTGGAGGCCAAGCCCCAAAAGAATAAAGCCGGCGCCAGCGCCTTCGATCAAGCTGACGGCGTGAATGCGGGAATAGACGTCTGGCAGGCGCAGCAAGCCAATCGCTCCCGTCACGACAAAGAAGCTGCCGACGCAAATAAAGACCCAGCTCGCCGCTGTTAGAAACTGTTCCATCTTATCCCGCCTTTCCATCGTCGGTCGGGTCGTAGGCAAGGCTGCCGTGCCGAAAGAACTTCAGTGCCGTCAGTGTGCCGATCAGGTTGAGGAACCCATAAGTCAAGGCGATATCGAGCCACTCCGGCCGGCCGAGAAGGAACCCGACGCTTGCCAGCAGCAAAATGGCCAGCGAGCCAATGGTGTTTGCCGCCAGTACACGGTCAAACACCGTGGGTCCGGCAATTGCGCGGACAACTGCAAGCGTGAGCGCGACTAGGATCGCAACGGTCGCCACAATGAACATCTCGCTGGCCCTCCCCCTTAGCCGAAAATCGACGTCACGTGGGCGTCCATCCGCCCGGTCTCGATGTCGTCTGCGCCATCACGGGCCAGTGCGTGGATGGTCAGCGACGTGTCGTCGACCCCGGTGGTGACTGTTCCCGGCGTCAGCGTGATTGAATTGGCGTAGACATTGACGCCAACGGGTGACGACTGACTGGCGCGGACCACGGTCATCGTCGGGCTGATCGGCAAGCGCGGGTTGATAATTATGAGCGCGACGTTCCAAGACGATTTCAGGATCTCGACAAGTAACCACGGCATGTACAGAAGTGTGCCGGGAACAAATTCAACCGGGACACCTTCCTCGTCAGCAATTCGCATGCGATGCGCGAGGGCGACGGCCAGCACCACGACAACGGCTCCGATCCCAAGGAGCAGAGGCTTGTAGTGTCCGGACAGTGCGAGCCAGAATGCCGCAAGTGCGACCAACAGCGTCAGCGATCGCAAACAAACCTCCTCTGATAAACTGGGCAACGTGCGCGGTGGGGCCGGTGTCGTGATGCGCACAGGTTTGCCGACGAAGTTGGGGGCCTGTCAAGCAACTGTCACGATGGATAGGCTCTGTGGCCGCGAAACCTGTGCGCTCGCACTGTGGGCTGCAAACCGGGCTGGAAGCATCGCTATCACGCGAGCACATGGGGACAGATATGCGGGATTTCAGATCAGTGTCGGGTGTTGTTGTACGCTGGATATCATAGTAATTGGTTCAAGTTCGCAGAGAAGTTCTTGCTTTCGGCAGTCTTCAGCAAGTAATTCTTGGTGACATTGTTTTGTAAACACGCCATTTTGCGGTTGGCTACTTTGCAATGCGTGCATGAGTCCTTCTGATATGGCCGCGCGACGGCCGCGTGTCAGTGTTGAAGCTTGCAGGACTGGGAGCTTGCTCGCTTCGGTTCTGCGCACCGGCCAAACGTTGCGTCTGGCCGACGGAGAAATGTAGATGGATCGTGATCAATCCTCATCCATCGTTGATCTTACGGCTGAGATTGTGTCGGCGTTTGTCAGCCATAACGAGATTTCACCGGGTGAAGTCTCCATCCTAATCACGAACGTGAGCAATGCGCTGCGTGCGGCTGCAAAAGATCAACCGACACCGGCCAAGGAAGACTTGAAGCCGGCAGTTCCCATAAAGAAATCTATTTTTCCAGATTATATAATCTGTCTTGAAGACGGTAAGAAATACAAGTCTTTGAAACGTCATTTGCGGACGCGGTACAATCTCACACCTGAGGAGTATCGTGATCGTTGGGGGTTGCCTCACGAGTACCCGATGGTTGCGCCGAACTACCGTAAGGCGCGTTCCGCAATGGCAAAACGTATGGGCCTCGGCACGCGGCGGCGCTGAGGCGCATCACTGTGGCTTCTTGAGGTGGGGCTGCTCAAGGTTGGGGCTGGGGCAGCAATGCCGTTCTGCATTCGGCTGAAATGATCCAGCCATTTTGGCTTGTTTGAAACATTTCCTTTGACTGCGACGCGCTGGGTTTTCAGCTGTCGCGACAGCGCTATTGCACCAACGTCTATTCCTCCGAATTAACCGTACTAGGGGCTATCCCCGCCGTTCACCAACATCGTAACGTTTTCGGAAACTCCGGGTGCTGCCAATTCGATAATTGGCCGAGCGAGCCCGATAGGATCCTTGGCAGCAGGTCGATGTGTGCAATCTCGATAAGTCGTCGGTTGGGGCCAATGTCGCGTCAGGTGAACGCGATCACTCGAACAGGCCGGAGAGCGGTCGAGCTGCGCTTCATTCTGCGCAACAGCCTTGAGAAGCTTGTGGCGAGCGCGTTCCAACTCGATGAGACGCTGCTGCGGATGCCGACAAGAGGACGCGCGCGGGTCGCGCGTGCGCGCCAGGTTGCCATGTACCTCGCGCATACGGCGTGCGGTCGGTCGCTTACGGAAGTCGGGGAGATGTTTGAGCGCGACCGAACCACAGTTGCGCATGCCTGCGTGGTTATCGAAGAGGCGCGCGAGGATGCTGAGTTTGATCGCGCTGTGGACCTCTTGGAGCTCAGCTCCAGCATAATTCTGACCCAAGCCGTCTTGCCCATGGTCTTAGAAGATCAGGAGTCGTTCTAGAGATGAGCCATCGCCAACTGGACCGTATCTTGACAGCGCTCGCTGTGCGCGGAGCCTTTCTTGAACCGCTTGCCGATGGTGACAGCGGCGAACACGAACAACGCTGTTACGTTGTGAAACGCGCCGGATTGACGGACGGCGACAGTCCGTTGCGGTCCATCGCCATGCGGTATGTCCAAATGGGCGTGCGCGGTGGCTATCTGTCGGGCGACATCGGCCGGCGTCTCATTCTCTCTGATGCCGGACGGCAGCGTGTGCGACGGCTCCGGGCTCAGCGCGGCGCGGCGCATGACATTCAGGCAGCCGGCAGGTCCGATAGTCCGTTGGCCTGGCTGCGCCAGCGTTCGGGAAAAAACGGGCGATCCTTGATTTCCGACGTCGAGTTTGAAGCTGCTGAGCGGCTGCGGCTGGATTTCTTGAAAGCGACCATGGGTATGCGCACGACAAGCGATTGGTCGGCCGGACGGGAAACTGGTCCGTCGGGGCCGCGATACGAGAATGGTTTTTCCGAAGTGCTGGATCTTACGATTGCTGCGCGCCAACGCATTTCGCGTGCGCTGGAAACGGCGGATCCTCGCGTCGCGCGCCTTGTCGTGGATGTCTGTTGCCACGGTATGGGGCTTGCGCAAGTGGAGAAGTCCCACGGTCTGCCGCAACGGTCATCGAAGTTGGTCCTGGCCATCGGGCTGCGCGAACTGGCTCGTCACTACGGCCTGTCGAACGCTAGAGTCCGGGCGGTGTTCAGCCCGGATGACGGTGAACTGAAGCTTCAATCCATCACACTGTGAGTGATCGCCCATTTGTCGGCGCGTGTGGCAGCGGTACCGGCTGGCTTCAGCCTCGTCTCGGGAGAACGAATGCGTGTCGCATGATATGTGCTTCGCTTGAGCTTGTTTTCGCTCACGGGCTGTTCCGGCCTTTGGCCTGGCCCTCCGCGAGGGCGGCGCAACGCGCCGGGCCGCGGTCGCGGCCAGGGATCGTCCTTGCAGGATAGCCAGCGCTTGTTGTTTATCGCTCACGGGCTGTTCCGGCCTTTGGCC
>JBCCOV010000068.1:0-22208 GCA_039039985.1 Pseudomonadota bacterium
CCGGCGCGTTGCGCCGCCCCCGCGGAGGGCCCGGCCGCAGGCCGGAATAGCCCGTGAGCGAGAGTCTTTGATGGCGCTGTTCGCGAGTTTTTACGTGCGCTACCGCTCGCGACAAGCGCTCGCTACTTGAGCGCGGGCCAGCCGTCGAGCACCCGAGGCCGCGACTGCGGCCCGGCGCGTTGCGCCGCCCTCGCGGAGGGCCCGGCCGCAGGCCGGAATAGCCCGTGAGCGAAGAGTCTTTGATGGCGCTGTTCGCGAGTCTTTACGTGCGCTACCGCTCGCGACAAGCGCTCGCTACTTGAGCGCGGGCCAGCCGTCGAGCACCCGAGGCCGCGACCGCGGCCCGGCGCGTTGCGCCGCCCCTGCGGAGGCCCGAGCGAAGCGAGGAATAGCCGTGAGCGACAAATAACAAGCGCGTTGCGCTGCGCTTAGGCGATAATATCGGGAAAGAGCTTATCTTCCAGTGTGCTGATCAAGTCTTTCAGCTGGAGTTTTTCCTTCTTGAGCCGTCGGACCGCGATCTGATTTGGGGTGGCGAGCGCCTCTATGGCGATGATTTCGGTATCAAGTTCCCGATGTCGCGCGCGGAGTTCCGCAAGTTTTGCACGCAGTTGCTCCTCGTCGGGCTGGCCCATGACAGCTGCGCCCCTCAGATTTCGAATCTTCGTAAGACTATCATAAGGTTTTGCTCACCTTGCAAGCTGAACGGCAAACCTTCTTTGACCGATCTTTCCACTGGCGAAAGACGGAATTAGACAAGGCGCTGGTGATCTGTCAGTCTTCGTCTGTTCATATAGAATAGCGGAGGTTCCTATGGCCCTTGAAGCTCACCTCGCCGAGATTGAAGTTCGGCACCGTGCGCTTGAAAAGAGAATTGAACAGGTGCAGACGCATCCGTCCGCTGACTCTTTGGAGCTTGTCCGTTTGAAGCGCGAGAAGCTCCGTCTCAAGGACCAGATTGTCCGCCTGCAAAGTGACGGCCAATCCTAGTGTTTTTCGGATAACGCGATTGCGGCCAGCGCCGCTGCTGGCCGTCCCGGGGGCCGTAAAGACTCGGACTAAGGAACGGAAGAGCCCGGCCAGGCCGCTCTTCTCAAAGGTTTTTTGCTTCCTCACGCAGCTTGAATTTCTGGATTTTTCCCGTCGACGTCTTTGGAATCTCACGGAAAATAATGTGTCTCGGGCACTTGTAGTGGGCCAGCCGGTCACGGCACCACGCGGCGAGGTCCTCCGCACTGACGTTTGCGCTATCAGGCTTGAGTTCGACGAACGCACACGGTGTTTCTCCCCATTTGTCGTCGGGCTTTGCGACGACTGCGCAGTGCGCGACGGCAGGGTGGGCGTAGAGGGCGTCTTCGACTTCGATTGATGAAATGTTCTCGCCGCCGGAAATGATGATGTCCTTCGAACGATCCTTGATTTGGATGTAGCCGTCCGGGTGGCGCACGGCGAGATCGCCCGAATGGAACCAACCGCCGCGAAACGCCTCATCCGTCGCCGAGGGGTTCTTGAGATAGCCCTTCATCACGATATTGCCGCGAAACATGATCTCGCCAATTGTCTCGCCATCGCGCGGTACAGGCTGCATGGTCGCCGGATCCATGACGTCAAGGTCTTCGAGCGCGGTGTACTTCACGCCTTGGCGGGCCTTTTTCGATGCCCGTTCGGTTGGATCAAGCGTGTTCCAGTCGCTGTGCCAGGCATTCACGACGGCGGGGCCGTAGGTCTCGGTCAGTCCATACAGGTGGGTCACGTTGATGCCGGCGTCGGCCATCGCCGCAAGCACGGCTTCGGGTGGTGGCGCGGCAGCTGTCAGAAACTCGACCGTGTGCGAGATGTCCCGCTTGTCGGACTCGGCCGCGTTGAGCAGCGTTGCCATGACAATAGGCGCGCCGCACAGGTGCGTGACGCCATGGTCGGCTATGGCAGTGTACATGGCAGACGCGCGCACCCACCTCAGGCAGACGTGCGTGCCGGCCAGCATCGATATGGTCCAGGGAAAACACCAGCCGTTGCAGTGGAACATCGGCAGCGTCCACAAGTAGACGGGGTGGCGAGCCATGCCGCCTTCGATGGTGTTGGCATAACACATCAGGGCCGCGCCGCGGTGATGATAGACAACGCCTTTCGGATTGCCCGTCGTGCCGCTGGTATAGTTCAACGAGATCGCGTTCCACTCATCGGTTGGCATTTGCCATTGGAAAGCGCCGTCTCCCGTTTGAACGAAGGCCTCGTAGTCCTGGTGCGATGCGGCGTCGTTATCTTGCGGAAACTGGTGGTCGTCGTAGTCGATCACAAACGGCTCGACCTTGGCGGCGGCGAGCGCTTCACGCATCACGGGCGCAAACTCGCGGTCTACGATCACGATTTTTGAATTGGCGTGGTCAAGCTGGAAAGCGATGATCTGCGCGTCGAGCCGGGTATTGATGGAGTGCAGGACCGCGCCGGTCATAGGCACACCGTAGTGCGCTTCGAGCATGGCCGGTGTATTCGATAACATCACGGAAACCGTATCGCCCGGGCCGACATCGCGCTGTGCGAGCGCGGACGCCAGTTTGCGTGATCGCAGGTACAGCGCGGCGTAGTCATGGCGCAGCGAGCCATGAATGACGGCAGTTCTATTCGGAAACACCGCGGCCGCACGTTGCAGGAACGTCAACGGCGTAAGCGGCTGATAGTTTGCTTGAGTCTTATCGAGGTGTTCTTCGAACGGGTTCACGGACATCGTTGGCTCGCATGGCGGACGTGTGCGGGTGATCTTCGGGTCACGGACCGTAACGGGAAGGTGGGACGGGGGCAATTGGCAGGATACGGCGTGGCAGGCTGTTTGTGACGGGATGCGTCTCTGTGCTGCTGCCCGGCGGTCGTTTGGCGTGTGTTGATGCGGCAACTTTCAGCCAGTAAGCATGCGAACCAACGATGCGCCATCGCGCCGGAAATGCGCGCATAATGCAGCGGGCATAGGATCAGATCACGGCCAACGGTGCTTGGTGCGGTCGTGCGCAGCGTGGCAACAGGTCACTCCGCGATTGCCCGCGCAGGGCCGGATCTAAGCTTATTGCTACTTGCTCGCGCGTGCGCCGCGCCCAATAGATTGAAAGAACAGTGATGCCGTGCCGGTTAGGCTCGGCCAAGGTAGGAGGGACGTTTCATGAGCCGGTACCACGATGTCTATGCCGAGTCGGCGCGCGATCCGGAAGCGTTCTGGGCGACAGCAGCGGCAGATATTTCGTGGTACAAGCTGTGGGATCAGGTCTACGATCCGTATGCTGGTCATTATGGTCGCTGGTTTTCCGGCGCCGAATGTAACACCGCGTACAATTGCCTGGATCGTCATGTTGAACTCGGCCGCGGGGATCAGCTCGCGCTGATCTATGACAGCCCGGTGACTGGCGAAACGCGGCGCTATACCTACGCCGAGCTCACGAACGAAGTTGCGACGCTTGCCGGGCTTCTGAAGGATCTCGGCGTCGACAAGGGCGACCGCGTCATCATCTACATGCCGATGATCCCGGAAGCCGCGATGGCGATGCTGGCGTGCGCGCGCATAGGGGCGATCCATTCGGTTGTGTTCGGCGGGTTTGCAGCCGCCGAACTTGCGACCCGAATTGATGATGCAAAGCCGTCAGCCATATTGGCGGCCTCCTGCGGGATCGAGCCCAACCGGGTTGTGGCCTATAAGCCGATGATCGACGAGGCGATCGAAATCTCAAGCCATAAGCCTGAGAGTGTGCTGGTTTATCAACGCGAGCAGGCACAAGCCGAATTGGTGCCAGGGCGCGACTATGATTGGCGCGAGCTTGTCGACGATGCGCGCAAGCGCAGACGGCATGCCGGATGCATGGCACTGCAAGCAACCGATCCTCTTTACATCTTGTACACGTCCGGGACGACAGGCGCCCCGAAAGGCGTTGTCCGCGACAACGGCGGACATATGGTGGCCCTCAAGTGGTCGATGCGGAACATTTACAACGTGCACCCCGGTGAGGTGTTTTGGGCCGCGTCCGATGTCGGCTGGGTCGTTGGGCACTCCTACATCGTCTATGCACCGTTGCTGCACGGGGCCACGACCTTGATGTACGAGGGCAAACCGGTTGGCACGCCGGATGCGGGCGCGTTTTGGCGGGTGATCGCAGAGCATGAGGTGGCCGCCTTGTTTACGGCGCCGACGGCCTTTCGCGCGATCAAGAAGGAAGACCCGAAGGGCTTGCTGGTTGATCACTATGATCTCTCGCTGTTTCGGGCCTTGTTTTTGGCAGGCGAACGCGCTGATCCCGATACGATTCAATGGGCCGAACGTGTCTTGCGGGTCCCCGTGATCGATCACTGGTGGCAGACCGAAACCGGTTGGTCGATTTGCGCCAATCCGATGGGGTTAGGACGCCTGCCCGTGAAGTACGGATCGCCGACCGTTCCGATGCCTGGGTATGATCTGCAAGTCCTGGATCCATCCGGTCAACCGGTCGCAACTGGCGAGACCGGAACCTTGGCGGTGAAGCTCCCCTTGCCGCCGTCTTGTTTGCCGACGCTGTGGGGTGCAGACCAACGTTTTCGAGATAGCTATCTGTCTGACTTTCCCGGGTATTATACGACATCGGACGCTGGCTATATTGATCACGACGGCTATGTCTATGTGATGGCGCGCACAGACGATGTGATCAACGTCGCCGGGCATCGCCTATCGACCGGCCAGATGGAGGAAGTTGTTGCGCAACATCCGGATGTGGCCGAGTGCGCTGTCATCGGCGTGCTCGACGATCTCAAGGGGCAACTACCCGCCGGCTTCATCGTTCTGAATACGGGGGTCAATCGAGATCCGTCCGAGGTTGAGGCCGAGGTCGTTCAGCACGTTCGGGACGTCATCGGGCCGGTGGCTGCGTTCAAAAACGTGATGGTTGTGAAGCGGCTTCCCAAGACGCGTTCCGGCAAGGTGTTGCGTGGCACCATGCGGGCGATCGCAGACAAGGCTGAATGGAAAATGCCGGCCACGATCGACGATCCCGTCATTCTCGACGAGATCGTGGACGTATTGCACGAGCGCGGCGTGTTGTAGATCGTTTCCGCCATAGCCGACAGCGAGAGTCTTTACTTGCGCTGTTCGCGAGTTTTTGACGTGCGCTACCGCTCGCGACAAGCGCTCGCTACTTGAGCGCGTTTTAGATTGCGCTGTTCGCACGCTCGCAGGCTCGCGGCTCGAGCGCTGGCTATTCTGGTAGGACGGTTCCCAGGCCGCGCCTGCGGCCCGGCGCGTTGCGGCGCCCTCGCGGAGGCCCGAGCGCAGCGAGGAATAGCCGTGAGCGATCAACAACCAGCGCGGGCCAGCCGTCTGGCACCCCAGGCCGCGCCTGCGGCCCGCCGCGTTGCGGCGCCCTCGCGGAGGGCCCGGCCGTAAGGCCGGAACAGCCCGTGAGCGAAAACAAGCCAGAACGACACGTTTTAGCTTACGGAATCGCGCACGTGCACCGCTTTCTCAAAAGCAGGCCGCGCGCAAACACGGGCGAAATAGGCTGAAAGCGGGCCCTCGGGAATGTCGAACTTGGCGTTCGCGGCCCAGACGGAGCAATGCCCCGCGAGCAGATCCGGGACCGTAAACGTCTCACCGATTGCGAACGGCTTATCACCAAGGCGTGCCAAAAGGCGTTCCATGCCGACCGCGAATTCACTGCGGCAGGTCTCCTTGATCTCCGGTACGCGCAACGGCTCAGGTAGGGCAAAACGGTGCTTGGCGGCGGTCCACAGCGCGCCTTCGATCTCGTCAACGATGAATTGCGTCACGCTGTCCTGGTGGGCGCGGGCAAGAGATCCGGCGGGGTGGGTAACTGCCCCGTGCTTGTCGGCCAGGTAGGTGCAGATGGCGACCGAGTCCGTGACCGGGACACCGTCGACTTCAAGAATGGGGACCTTGCCGCTTGGGTTGCGCGCGATCGCGTCCTCGGACCGCGGCATTGTCGGGACAATATCGTAGGGCTGGCCGAGTTCCTCCAGCATCCAGATAACCCGAAATGTCCGCGTCTTGGGACTCCCGAAGACCTTATACATGGCGCACTCCGCTCCTACGACTGGCTGGTGGGGATCGTGACATGTTGCGCGCGGCGCTTCCAGCGTTTCAGATCTGGCCGGAACCATGCCGCACCCATCTTCGGTTTCATCTCAATCTGAAACGCACTAGCGTCGCAGCAATCGATCAGTTCCGGTGCCGGCGAGGTTCACTATGATGTTTGAAAATCGGGTCGCGATCGTGACAGGAGCGGGCCAGGGGATCGGCCAATCCTGTGCGGAACGTCTGGCCAAGGGCGGCGCGAGCGTTGTTCTCTGTGACACGAACGACGATGCGGGTAACGCGGCAGCGGAAGCGATCCGGGATGCCGGCGGAACAGCGCGTTTTGTGCATGCAGATGTGTCGGAGCGTCTGGATGTTCACAACCTGTTGGCCGCCGCGCTTGAGGCGCACGGCCGCCTCGATATCTTGGTGAACAATGCCGGCATTGTTGACGACGTGGCGTTTCTTGATCTTTCCGAAGCCGAATTCGATCGGATCCTGAAAACGAACCTCAAAGGCACGTTTCTGTGTGCGCAGGCATCTGCGCGGCAAATGGTCGATCAACTCGCGAATGGCAACGAAAGGCCGGGCGCCATCGTGAACATGAGCTCGATCAACGCGTTCTTCGGCCTGCCCGACCATGTGGCGTATGCGACGTCGAAAGGTGGGGTTATGCAGCTCACGCGATCGATGGCGATTGCGCTGGCGCCTCATGGTATCCGCGTTAATGCCGTCGGCCCCGGAACGATTGAAACGCCACTGATCAAGGACGTTGTGAAGAGTCCGGAGTTCCGAGACAAGGTCTTATCCCGGACACCGCTCGGCCGGTTCGGCCAACCGGCCGAAGTTGCCGCTATCGTCGCCTGGCTTGCGAGCGACGAAGCCAGCTACGTCACAGGCGAAACCATCTATGCAGACGGGGGGCGTCTTCCGCTGAATTATACGATGCCAGAGACGGGTTAGCGGTTTATCGGCTATTGTTTATCGCTCACGGGCTGTTCCGGCCTTGCGGCCGGACCCTCCGCGGGGGCGGCGCAACGCGCCGGGCCGCAGTCGCGGCCTGGAACCGTTCTACCAGGATAGCCAGCGCTCGAGCCGCGAGCCTGCGAGCGTGCGAACAGCGCAATTTAAAGACTCCACCACGGACACCGCGACTTGGACCGCTGTCGAACTTGGCCCCCTTGTCAAATCGCGCCGCTGTTGTTTAGGTCTTGCGCTTCTCGCCGACTGACTCGGCGTCTGGAGCACGACTTTATGGGCGAACGCACAGCTGATGTCGCGATTATCATGGGCAGCCAGTCGGACTGGCCGACAATGAAACATGCCCGCGACCGGTTGGCTGACTTGCAGGTTGCAACCGACGTTCGCATTGTCTCCGCCCATCGCACACCCGAACGGCTCTATGAATTCGCCCGTGGTGCGGCCGACCGCGGTCTGAAAGTCATCATTGCCGGTGCCGGCGGCGCCGCCCACCTGCCCGGCATGGTCGCATCGTTGACATGGCTGCCAGTTCTTGGCGTCCCGATCGAGAGCCAGGCGCTGCGTGGGCAAGACAGCTTGCTGTCGATTGTCCAAATGCCCGGTGGAATTCCTGTTGGCACGCTGGCCATCGGCCGGGCCGGTGCCATCAATGCCGCACTGCTAGCAGCACAGATCCTGGCGCTGACCGACGCGGACCTGCGCGGCCGGCTTGCTGCGGCCCGTGCCGCGCAAACAGCCGCCGTGGCCGATGCACCTGTCGAGGCATAGGTCGTTATGCATGCCGCCAGCGCCACTCGCATGCTGCCCCCGGGAAGCACCGTCGCCATTCTCGGCGGCGGACAGCTTGGCCGCATGCTGGCCATCGCTGCGACAAAGCTGGGCTTCAAGTGCCGCGTTTATGCCGACGGCGATGATACACCCGCTTTCGACGTTGCGGTCGGAACCCGGGGCCAGTTCGATGATGCGGAGCGGATCCGCGCGTTTGCACAGGGGGCAGACGTTCTCACCTACGAGTTCGAGAACATCCCACACGCCGCCGTCTCGGTGCTCGACGATCTTGTCGATATTCGCCCCAGCACGCACGTGCTTGCGATCGCCCAGGACCGCCTGTCTGAAAAGCAGTTCATGGTCGACAACGGGATTGCCGTACCGCGCTTCTTTGCCGTCGATGGTCCGGACTCGTTGGCTGCCGGAATGGCGGCCTTGGGTGGCGATGCTATCCTCAAGACCCGGCGGTTCGGTTACGACGGCAAAGGCCAGTGCCGAATGACACCGGACACCGACCCCGCTTTTGCCTGGGCGGAGATCGGTCAACAGCCAGCGATTGTGGAACAATGCGTGCCGTTCTCTTGCGAAGTCTCAGTTCTGCTGGTTCGCGACCGCACCGGCGCGGTGCACCCTTATGACGTGCCACGCAATGTCCACCGCGATGGCATTCTGCGGCGCTCGACAGTTCCGTCCGGGCTGCCGACGGCATTGGAAGGTGCGGCCGTCGATATCGCCACCCGAGTCGCGAAATCCCTAAATTACATAGGACTTTTGGCCGTCGAGTTCTTCGTTGTGCGCGACGATCAGGACCCGCAAGCGGGCCAGCTGCTGGTTAATGAAATCGCGCCACGTGTCCACAACTCAGGGCACTGGACAATGGACGCCTGCGAGGCCGATCAATTCGAGAACCACATTCGCGCGATTTGCGGCTGGCCCATCGCCCCGATCCACCGCCTCTGCGACGTTGAGATGACGAACCTGATCGGCGACGAGATCGACACTTGGATGGCGCTGGCGGCAGAGCCGATGGCCCGGTTGCACGTCTACGGAAAGGGCGAGGCCCGTCCAGGCCGAAAGATGGGTCACGTCAACCGATTGTTAACGCACACGAAACTGCCAGATTAACCGCACTTGCAGGCCCGGGCCGGCACGCCGTTGAAGTCGCGGCAGGTTTCCCGCCCCCCGCGCGCGTCATCGTCCGTCGGCATCACTAGACGCGAGCGACTGAGTCTGTTAGCTATGTGTCCAATCATAGCGGCTACTATCCCAATAGTGGCCGTTTCCGTGCGCCAATTGAATGGTTGATTGGCCACGATCATCGCAACACCAAAGGCAGGTTAGGCCGCGTGCAAGTCCTTGTCCGTGACAACAACGTCGATCAAGCCCTCAAGGCGCTGAAGAAGAAGATGCAGCGCGAGGGAATCTTCCGTGAGATGAAACTCCGGAATTACTACGAGAAACCTTCGGAAAAGCGTACCCGCGAAAAAGGCGAAGCTCTGCGGCGCGCGCGGAAGCTGGCGCGGAAACGTGCGCAGCGGGAAGGCTTGTTGCCGTCGAAGGGCAAAGCCCGCTAACGCGAGCGCTGGCTCGGCTCCGGAATACGTTCATCCACCACGACAATAGCGGGTCGCGCCAGTTCGCTTCAGATTTGGCTGGAACCATCCCACACCCCCTCCCGGCCACCCAACGGGACGATTTCATGGGTGGCTGGCCAAGCTGAACGAACATGGGGTGTGGGCCGGCGAAGCAACTCCGCCTATGGCGGAAGTTATCTTGTGCGGGTCGTTATTCTGCTTTGCGGACTGGCCGCTCGTCATCCGGCGAAGACGGCTCACGCGTCTGGGACGGTGACCTCACTTTGCCAATCCAAGCTTTGACGGCGTCCAGTGACCCGAACTGCGAATGAAAGAGGTGACCGGCCTCTGGATAGATCAGCAGCTTCTTCGGGCTTTGCACCATTTCGAAGAGCTTGCGCCCCATCTCAACCGGAACGATGCGGTCAAGCGCGCCGTGGATGATCAGCACCGGCGCCGTGATCTTTGACACGTACCGGTAGGACTCGTAGCGGTCCCGCATCAGCAGGCGCACCGGCAGGAACGGATAGGCGGACGCACCGACGTCCACAATCGACGTGTACGGCGCATCAAGGATGACACCGCCGACAGGCACCTGACTGGAGAGCTGGACGGCGACGCCCGATCCCAGCGACTCTCCATAGACAATGATGTCGTCGGGCGCGACGCCGTCCTCCCGCAAAACGCGATAGGCCATCAGCGCATCGGCGACATTTGCGCGTTCAGATGGGGTCCCTTCCGACCCGGCATAGCCGCGATAAGCCAGCATCAACAGCCCATGACCGGCGCCGACATAGGACGCAATCCGCTCGCTCCGCCCAGCAAGATGGCCGCCATTGCCATGAAAGTACAAGATTGTCGTTTGCCCGCCGCGGGCCGGTGCGAACCAAGTCACGAGCTTGGCACCGTCGTCGGCTGTCAGCACACGTTCGCGGACCTTGATTAGCCCGATACTTTCCGGGGCCACGCGGCTCGAGTCCGGAAAATAGAGCAACCGCGGTTCCAGCCATCGCGCACCGAACACGACCACCACAACCAACAGCGCAATTGCGAGCATCACGCCGGCAACATTCGCGACACTCATATCCAATTGTATCCCCCGCACTTGAGAAACGCGCACGTCTGGACGCCCACCGAAGCTCTGCGCCGGCTGCACGGGCATGGGCGTGGGCGCCGGCACATCAGCTCAAAGCACTACGTGCGAAAATCCAAGTCCGGTGTCAAAGATGCCCATCTCAGCGGTTCCGGCAGGTCAAGTGCGGCGAACTCCAAGTGCAGTACGCGCCGCCGGGACGGGTTTTTGGCGCGTCGCGACCTATGCACAGTCAACGGGCTCATCGCAAGAATGTCCCCTCTGTCGGCGAGGCAGACTTGCGGCGCCAGCGTCGCGGCGACATTCCCGATATCGGAGCGCCGCAATCGCCCAAAGGCATGGGTGCCCGGCAACACCTCAAGCGGCCCGTCCCGCTCCTCACAGGGGTCCAGATGTACGCGCAATGTCACCATGCGCTCCAGTAGCGCAATCGGCGGCTCAACATGCCAGCAGCCTTGCTTGCGGGACCAGTTCTTGAACTGAAGCACCGGCTTGCGATCCTCAACCGCGATGATGCGGTCTTGATGCCAAGGCACGAACCAGTTTGCGCTCACGGTCTTGTCGAACGCCAGTATCCGCACCAGGCGCGCAGGGTCGGCCAGCAGACGGCTTGCGATTTCGATCAACACCGGATGCGTTTCAAGCCAGTCCGCGAGATCTGCCGGTATGGCACGGGCACCAGGTGATGATCCAAGCCCACTTCGCAGCCGAAGCACCTCGTTGCCCTGCCGCCGTGGTGCGCTGGTGAAGGCGCGTGCCATAGCCGTGAGATCCGCCGGCTCCAAGGCCCACTCAATAATCGCCACACCATAACTGTGGTAATGGCTTTCAAAGGTCATTGCCTCACAACCTCTCGTCGCTGCTTTGCAACTCTGGACCAAGGTCCTTCACGAATTCGACGACATAAGGCCGAAATCCCAATCTGGCATAAGCGTCGCGGGTTCCGACATTGTCCGCAAGTGCCCCTATGATGATGCGATGAATGCCTGCAGCTTTGACTGAGCGCTCCAGCTCTTTCATCAGCATGCGCCCGAAGCCGCGCCGACGGTAAGCTTCGACGATAAAAACATCCGTAACGTAGGCATAACGTCTATAGGGTTCGACGATGTAGGGATCGTCGGACTGGTAAACGACCGACGCAAACCCAACCGGATGGTCAACTCTGGGAGCCTCGACAACAAGAATGACGCCGCCTTCGCTTGCCACTTCCTCTTCGACATGGGCCAGGTAGGCAGAACTGATCTCGGGATCAGCCGATCGGTCATTTGAGTAGACAGCTTCATAAGCCGTCAAAGCGCTAATCATGTCGACGATCGTATCGCGATCTTTCGGTGCCATGGCCCGCACGCGCTTTGCACTCGGCATCCTGCTCACCTTACCGGTTCGTCTTGCGCAGCTGCGTCTGCGGTCAGCCAAGCCGGCCCGCATCCGCCTTCGCCACGCAACCGCTCGCACCTGTCCCCGCCAAATGAGCCTGCCACACATTTGAGGCCGATGCGAAAACCCAATCGCGACGTGGTGATTGTCTGCGAATGACGAATGCCGACAACCGCAGGCGCTTGACGGGCGTTTGAAAGGCATTTGACTGAATCCATAATTCTGTATAAAATTTCTATTATAATGGAGAGCGTGAGACACGCAGACCCAAACATCTTGGTTGGCGAAGCCATGGAAACGAACATCAACGAGCGCATCGCGCAGCGGGTGCGCACGCTGCGATCTGATCGGGGCATGACTCTCGACGGACTTGCAGAACTGAGCGGTGTCAGCAGATCCACGATCTCGTTGATCGAACGTGGCGAAAGCAGTCCGACGGCCGCCGTTCTGGACAAGCTGGCAGCCGGGCTCGGCGTGACGCTCTCGGCATTGTTCGAGGCGCCCGATCCAAACCCCGATCCCGTATCTCGGCATGGCGATCAGATCATCTGGCGCGACCCGGCGTCCGGCTACATCCGGCGCAACATCTCACCATCGGGCTTTCCATCATCTATTCAGCTCACGGAGGTCGTCTTTCCGGCCGGCGCGCACGTTGCCTATGAGAACACCGGCCGGTCGGGCCACGTGCACCAGCAGATCTGGGTTCTTGACGGTGCAATCGCGGCCACTGTGGGCGACCAGGTCTTCCAACTCGGCTCGGGCGATTGCCTCGCTTGCACCCTGGATCAGCCAACCGCCTTCCACAACCCGACGCAGGCCGATGCCCGGTATGCAGTGGTCGTCGTCAGCGCCCCAAAGTGAGGTTATCCAGTGACCGCAGCTCACGTTGATGATGTACAAATCCGCCAACTCGAGACGATGGACGACGCAGCTGCAGCCCAGTTGGCCGATGTCTTGATCGACTGCGTCGACGGCGGTGCATCCGTCAGTTTCATGCATCCGCTGGCACAGACGAAGGCGCGCGCCTTCTGGCAGGCGCTGGCCGCCGACATCGCAACCGGCGCAAAGATCGTATTCGTCGCGGAAGACGCAGCGGGCATCGTAGGCACCGTGCAATTGGTCTTGAACCTGCCGGAAAACCAGCCGCACCGCGGAGACATTTCGAAGATGCTCGTGCATCGCCGCGGCCGGCGTCGTGGTATCGGGGCTGCGCTCATGCGCGCGGCGGAAGACTGCGCGCAATCCCGTGGCCGAACCCTGCTCGTTCTCGACACAGTTCCTGGCAGCGCCGCCGCGCGGCTCTACGAACGTCTCGGCTGGACTTATGTTGGCACCATCCCGGACTTCGCGTTATGGCCCAACGGCGGTTTGACGCCGACCAACTTCTATTACCGGAAACTGGCTTGAATGCTCGGCGCATGCCTGGCTAAAGCCGTCGCGCGACAAGACGACAAGGCTCAGTCCGGCTTTCGCCCGACAAAGAACACGTAGCCATAGGCCGTTGGAAACTGGCGGCGCATCGCAATTTCCGTCTGGCTCATCGCGATCACGTCTCTCGCGACCGGATCATCAGCATATGTCCGTTCCATCGTCGGCAGCTTGGCCTCGAGCGGCCCGTAATAGTGATCCCACCAGGCATGGTCCGGTAACGCAAAATGCCCGACACACTCATATCCGCTTGCGCTGATCATCTCGAGATTGGTCGCCACGTCGGTCATCGCCGGATACTCCTCCGCGAAGAATGCTGCCGCTTCAGGCGGTGGCTCCGGTGTGAGCCAGACAAGCTCGGTGACGGCAACATAGCCGCCGGGCGCCGACAACGCGTGACAGGCGCGCAGCCCGGCCCCGAAACCCACGTTATAGATCGCGCCTTCGGACCAGATCAGATCAAAGCTTGCCAGTGCGAATGGCAGATCGCGCATGTCCGCTTCGCGCACGTCAATACAGTCGGACACCCCGGCCGCTTCGGCCCCAACGACCAATTGGTCCAGATATGCGCGATGTAGATCGACCGCCGTCACATGACAGTCCATGGCCTGGGCGAGCGTGATGGTCTGCATGCCCGGCCCAAAGCCCAGATCCAGAACGCGTGCCCGCTGCGGGAGCCCAGAGCACAACGCAAGCGCCTGCAGCGCGCTGGCTTCACATCCCGGCCCCTGCCGCGGCAGGTCGCTTTGGACGTCGAGAAAGACATTCCAGCGATGTTGGTCGTCGTTGGTCATGTGCGTCTCAAGGCAGATACTGGTCCACAAGTGTTCGTCGCGCGCGCTATCACGGTAATGCTGCGCCACCAAGATCCGCTTCGCTGGGCCGTGTTCGCTTGAAGCGGGATTGCTTTGTCTTCCCTCACCTGCACCCCGAACTCGGATGTTTTCGAGTTCGGCATTCTTGAGCCAACGCCACAATATGATGGGTGGCCGGCCAGGACGACCAGATGACGAAGTGTGGGACGGTTCTGGCTCAATCTGGAGCGCTCAAAGTGTCGCGAGGTCGCGGTTTTCGCTCACGTGCTGGGTCCGCCTGAGGTGGCGCATTGTCAACTACGCCCACAGGTGTCATCCCGGTGCGTGTCACCGGGATCCATGGTGCAACAGATACGAATGATGGTTGGATGCGCGGACCGCGCAGCTGTCGGCCCCTCGAACGTTCGAGACCGCTGAGACGTGGACCCCGGGCACAAGGCCCGGGGTGACCCTTTCGATGATGTCCGTCGTAGGCGGACTCACGTCACCGGCCCACACCCTCTCCCTGAACTCGGATGCATCCGAGTTCCGCATTCTTGAGGCAACGACGTCGGAAACACCCGATGTCGTTAGGCCACTCATGACATAGTCCAGTTGGGTAGCCGGCTAGGTTGAATCGCATGTTGGGTGCGGGATACTTCGCGCTAGAACTGAAACGCCCTAATCCAGTGACTTGCCGATTTCCTCAGTCATCTTCTTGGCGTCGCCCAGGATCATCATCGTGTTGTCGCGATAGAATAGCGGATTGTCGATCCCGGCGTAGCCCGAGGAGAGCGAGCGCTTGTTGAACATCACCGTTCCGGCCTTCCACACCTGCAGCACCGGCATGCCGTAAATCGGCGAACTTGGATCTTCCTCAGCCGCAGGATTGGTCACGTCGTTTGCACCAATGACATACGCAATGTCGGCTTGCGCAAACTCCGAGTTGATGTCCTCAAGTTCGAACACTTCGTCGTACGGCACGTTCGCTTCCGCCAGCAACACGTTCATGTGCCCCGGCATGCGCCCGGCAACCGGATGGATCGCGTATTTGACCTCCACGCCCTCTTCTTTGAGCTTGTCGCCCATTTCCCGCAGGGCGTGCTGGGCTTGCGCAACCGCCATGCCGTAGCCCGGCACGATGATGACTTTCGATGCGTTCTTCATGAGGAAGGCCGCGTCATCGGGAGCACCTTGCTTGACCGTCCGTTGCACGCCGTCATCGCCGGCCGGACCGGTCGTCTCACCGCCAAAGCCGCCCAGAATGACCGAAATGAATGACCGGTTCATGCCCTTGCACATGATGTACGACAGGATCGCACCGGATGAGCCGACCAGCGCGCCGGTGATGATCAGCGCGATGTTGCCAAGCGTGAACCCGATCCCAGCCGCAGCCCAACCCGAGTAGGAGTTGAGCATTGAGACAACGACGGGCATGTCAGCGCCACCGATCGGGATGATGATCAAGATCCCGAGCGCCAGGGCCAGTATCGTAATCGCCCAGAACAGAAACCCTGAACCACCCGTCATGCAGAACTGATAGACGAGAATAATCAGCAGCGCGCCAAGGCCGAGGTTAACGAGATGACGTGCGGGCAGGATGATCGGCTTACCCGACATCCGACCGGACAACTTGGCAAATGCAATAACAGAGCCGGTAAAGGTCACGGCGCCAATCGCGGTGCCGAGTGCCATCTCAAGCAACGAAATGGCCGGAATGTTGCCGGCCGTGCCAATCCCGAACGCTTCCGGTGAATACAACGCTGCTGCGGCCACGAACACCGCGGCCATACCCACAAGCGAGTGAAACGCCGCGACCAGCTCCGGCATTGCTGTCATCGGAATGCGCTGCGCGATGTAGGCGCCGATGCCGCCGCCAAGTCCGAGCGCGGCAATAATCAACACCCACGTCAGCACGTCATCTGGAGCGCCAAGCTGGAACAACGTTGTGAGGACGGCAATTGCCATCCCCAACATGCCGTAAATGTTCCCCTGTCGAGACGACTCCGGGCTGGACAAGCCGCGAAGCGCAAGAATGAACAGCACACCCGCAACCAGGTAGAGGATGGCGACAATATTGGGGGACATCTCGATGCTCCAGGAGGCAGCTTGGCAGGCTCAGCCGTTTGACGGCTTCACGACCAGATTGGTGATGCGACGAACGAAGGGCGCGATGATCAAAACGACAGGAAAGGCCACAAGCCAGGCGGACAGCCAGGCCGATATCCAGATCTCAACGAAATCAGTGACGAGGCCGACGGCGCGCCACGTTGCAACGCCGGAGACGACGAAGGACATCAATCCCGAAAGCAGCGCGCCGAAGACGATCGGCTGGTAGCGATGTGGCAATTTCAAACTCATTGCCGGCTCAGCGCTTCTCTTTCTTCTTGTACATGGCGAGCATGCGCTGCGTAACGAGAAAGCCGCCAAAGATGTTCACGGCAGCCATAACCAACGCAAAGAAGCCGAACACCTTGGCGGCAACCGAGCCTTCGCTGGCCAACGACACGCCAACGGCCAGCAGCGCGCCGACGATAATCACGGATGAGATCGCGTTCGTGACCGACATCAACGGCGTATGCAGCGCCGGTGTCACTGACCAGACGACGTAGTAACCGACAAAGATCGCAATCACGAAAACCATCAGACGATAGATGGATGGATCCACTTCGCCGCCGGCAACACCGCTGGCGGCCAGTGCGGTCGTTGCACTCAGGCAAACCACAGTTAGGCCGCCTAAAACTGCCTTAAGCATTGCCGTTCTCCTGTTTCGGCAGCAGGTTCGCGTGCACGATCTGTCCGTCGCGCGCAATCAAGGTGCCCTGGATTATGTCATCCTCCCAGTCGATCTTGAGCGCATCCGCGTCCTGCTCGATCATCAGCTGGATGAATGTCAGAAGGTTTTTGGCGTAGAGTGTCGACGCATTCACGGACACGGTCCCCGGCAGGTTCTTAGGCCCGACAATCCGAACACCGTTGTGATCCACGGTTTCTCCCGCCTGGGTCAATTCGCAGTTTCCGCCAGTCGTCGCCGCCAGATCGACAATCACCGAACCCGGCTTCATGCTCTCAACCATTTCGCGGCTGATCAGACGCGGCGCTTGCCGGCCGGGGATCTGCGCGGTCGTAACAACAATGTCCTGCGACTTGACGTGGTTAGCCACCAGTTCCGCCTGTTGGCGCTGATAGTCTTCCGACATTGGCTTTGCATAGCCGGCAGCCGTTTGCGCAGCCAGGAACTCTTCGTTTTCCACGGCAATGAACTTTGCGCCCAATGACGCAACCTGCTCTTTCGTTGCCGGACGCACATCCGTCGCGGTGACAATCGCCCCAAGCCGGCGCGCCGTTGCAATCGCCTGCAAACCGGCAACGCCGGCCCCCATCACAAAGACGCGCGCAGCGGGAACGGTGCCTGCCGCTGTCATCATCATCGGCAGCGCCTGTTCGAACAGCGACGAGGCGTCGACAACCGCCTTGTAGCCTGCGAGGTTGGCTTGCGACGACAGCACGTCCATCGCTTGCGCGCGCGTCGTGCGCGGCATGAACTCCATGGAGAACAGCAACCGCCCTGCCCCGACCAGGCCGTCCAACTCCGGGCCCGTCGCGTACGGCTCCAGCATCGCGACAACGCCGCCGTCCGCCGCAAGCTGGCTGGTCAGCTCCGGCGGGGGCCGCGTCACCTGCAACAGAAGGTTCGCCCCGCTCGCCGCAGCGTCGGCCGTATCGACAACGTCAGCTCCCGCCTCACGATAGGCGGTATCGGAAAAATGCGAGCGCAGGCCGGCACCGGTCTGGATTTTCACCGTGCAGCCCAGCCCGCTCAAACGTTTGGCCGTATCTGGCGAGATCGCAACGCGTGGTTCGCCGACAGGCTCCGTGGTGGTCGCCACCGTGACCATATTCAACTCCGATGGATCGGAAGGTTTCAATCTGCGCAGGTCACGCCGACGACGCTGCAACGCGCCGTGATAAAACCTGCATCTTGGCGACCGCTCAAACCAAAGTCGCTGCCATGAAAATAAGAAGCACGACGACGCACACCGTCACAACCTGACAGCCAAGCCAGAAGCCTGCATAGGTTTGCTTGTGCGCATCGTAGTCCATGTCCGGGTGACCCTTCGAAGTGTCTAAGTCCATTGGATGTTCCGCCTAGTCGCTGCTGCTGTCTGGGGTTTCATCTACGGCAAGCCACCTACAAATCGCAAGCGTGCATGGTGCTTATCAGCAACTCCGCGTCGCATTGCCATGGTTCTGCCCCTGTCTTCCGGTTGTCGCTCTGCACCACGCAAGTGCGGACTCGATCCACGACGAAACCGAAAGACGGGGAGATGTTATGGTCAGGAAATTTGATTACGCTCGTGCGGCAATTGCTGCCGTCGTCGCGAGTGGCCTGCTGTCAACTGTGGCTGTTGCTCAAGCCATCACGCCCGCTGCCGACGAACGCGAACGCCTGAAGGCCTGCGAGGCGAAAATATGCGCCACCGCCTTGAAAAAATCGGGTGATGGACCGCTCGTCTGCTCGATCCAGAAAACCTGGACCAAGTCGTACATCGAGAACGGCGTGCGACAGAAGAAAATCTCCTGGACGTTCGGCGACGCCCAGTGCGGCGTTGACGTCAACCTGAGCAATGGCGACATCGTGTCAGCGCTGACAAAGCCGGCGCATACGGTGCAATTCGCCGAGCATAAGGTCGCGTGCAACGTTGAACGCGAGGACTCGATTACGAAAGTCAACTTGACGCTGTCGCCGAAACTGGAGTTTGAAAATGGCAAGGCGACAAAGGCATGGTTGAACGTCAGCAATATTGAAGCTCCGACCCTCATCAAAGGTGCAATCTGGACGGTGGCTCAACTTGAGGACCGCTTCGGTCTGTTTCACAGCGACTTGATTTCAGAGGTCAACGAGTTCCTCGGTTCGAAGTGTGCCAAGCGCTATCCCGACCTGGCGAAATAGTTCAGGCGCGCGCCGATAGTCCGATAGCAGAGTCTGACTTAAGTCGCTGCCGCGTGTCGGCGCGCGCTCTTATCGCAACCGAACGAGACGAACATTGACAGCTTGGAACTCCGTGCCAACGGTTGCGATTTTGACCACCTGAGTTCCATTGGTATGGGCGACATTCATTCGGGCGTCGAAACCACCGCCTGTGACCTCCAATGCAACGCCGTCAACTGTCTCGCGCCCACGCACCTTGCCGACGGCGTTGTAGGTGCGCTCTTCCCATGACCCGCGGAGCACACCGCTTCGTGATTGCAGTACCGATCGAATCTCCACTTTAAAGCCCGAGCTTGCGCAACGAAGCGACAAGCCGATGCCATCTGATCGCTGCCGATAGTATGCCCGACAGCGGATCGCTTCCGCCGTACCGTCCGAGAAACGAACCTGGCCGGCCCCAGACCAGGCGCCAACCAGACTTTTCAGCATGGACCCCGCCGTAGCGGGCAACGCCAATGCCATGGAATAGATGAGCAAAACTATCGAATAGCTCGCTGTTCGTTCCAGCAGTTTGCACATAAAGCGCATAGCGCCCCCTTCAATCCGCATACAGATAAACCTTGAATTAAGTGGATTGATTGTAATGTGCAAGACGTGAGTCCAGGCAATTCTGTCTATCGATGGGGCCTCGGGAACATCTCGACGCCACGATAAGACCAATACTGCAGATATTGCCAACGAAAGCCGCTCAGAAAAACTTGCCGGGTGTCGGCGCTTGGCGTATCCGTCGCTAACGTTCAAAGCTGTTGGTCGGAAAGCGTATAGAAACGAGAAACGCAACGGAGTAATTCGTGTGCTGAATATTTTCTTTGAGTTTGCCACGCTCCTTGCTGTTATTATGGGTGTACTGCTTATTGTTGGCTGGCGGCAGGGCTGGTTTCTTGAATCTGCCGTGCGCGAGAAGACCACCCGGACGAAATCCCAGCGCGCACCGGCTCAAATCAAAGCAGCTCAGCGCCGCCGCGGCGGTCGCTCAGCACCCATTCGCGACCGCGAGCGGGCCCGTTCGCACGTTGATGACATGCCAGAGGAGCCGCGCCGCCCGAGGCTGGCGCGTGTCGGCCACCCAACAGATCCCGACATGGATGACGACCTACCGATACACCCTGCGGTTGCAGCCGCTGCGCGGAAGGCCGGTGTGCAAACCGCTGAATCAGCGCTCCCGGACCATTGGGCCGTCGACACAATCAAGTCCCGTCCCGGCTGGTTAATGTTCGAGATTGAGGATTTCCTTGGCGAAACGCCGACCGCTATCGGCTACAATATCCCGGGCGTCCGCCGTCAGGGCTCCGTCAAAATGTACCTGATCCGCGACGTTCGCGACGTGGAGAAGGGTGATAACATCGTCGCGGCCAGCCGCCGGAAAGTCATCACGTCACGATGGCGCGACCGGGCCGAGAACCGCGAAGCAAAGCCCAAAAGCACCACCAAAAACTCCAAGCTTAAGCCCGATGAGTTATCGTCACGCCCGGCTTCGGCCGGAGGATCGCGGCGCTGACGAGACGGCATCATCAACCGCTTTGAGCACGGTTGGAAAATAGTCGTCCGCATAACCAGCCGAGATTGCCGCCTCAAGCCGACGGCGGGTTGCGTCAGCCTGCTCAAGTTCCAACCCATGGGCCTCGGCAAGCTCTATCGCATACGTCAGGTCCTTCAGGGCATACGCAGCGGAAAACGCGCGCTCCGGAAACACACCTGGCAAAAGCGATTTCATCCCATGGTTGCGAAGCGCGAAACTGTCGGCTGAGCCTTGCGAAAGGGCGTGAAAGAGCTTGACGTCATCGACACCGGCCCGCCGTGCAGTCGCAAGTGCCTCAGACAATGCAACAACGTTTTGGAACAACACCATATTGTTGAGTTGCTTGAAGATTTGGCCCGCACCGACGGCGCCGCAATGCACGATCTCCGCAGAAAACGCTAGAAGTGTTGGCGTAACCCGCTCAAGAAGTGGTTCATCGCCACCGAACAATGTCACCAACGTGCCAGCTTCGGCCGCTTCCCGGGTCCGAGTCACCGGCGCATCGGCGAAGGCAACGCCCAATTCGGCAAACTCAGCTGCCAGCCCCCGTGTCAGCGGCGCCGGCGACGTCCCGTGATCGACAACGGCCTGTCCGGGACGAACGCACGCCATCAGATGTCCTTGCCCACGACAAACGTCTTCCAGTTGAGCGCCTCCGGGCAGACACAGGTGGATCATATCGCTTTGCGCAACGAGCGCGGGCACTGAGTCGACCGCCACAACTCCGAACGTGCCCAGTGCGCGGGCAGCATCACCGTTGACATCAAGGGCTGTGACGCTGGTGATTTCAGCGGAAACCGCTTTCTGTGCGATGTGGCGGCACATCGGTGCGCCCATCACACCGAGCCCGATAAAGCCCACGCGACGTCCTTTGCCCTGCTCCGGGCTCTGCTCTGACATGTGCTTGCTCCGCACTGGATGAATGGCATCGACCGACTTTAGGCTGCCATTGATGGAAAGCGAACCGCGTGCGAACCAAACGATGCCGTGCATCCGCGTCTCCCACACTGTAACGTGGCTGAAACGCTCTTACGATCGAGGACACGCAGAATGAAGCTAACAGGCGAGCGCCAGATCGCTGCCAGCCGAGAACACGTTTGGGAAAAGCTGAACGACGTCGAAGTCCTCAGACGCTGTATTCCCGGGTGCCAATCGCTGGAACAGGTTTCACCGACGGAATTGAAGGCAACTGTCGCACTCAAGATCGGCCCGATGAACGCGAAGTTCAGCGGCGACGTCGAGCTAAAGGACCTCAATCCTCCAAACAGCTATCGGATCGAAGGCAGCGGCTCCGGCGGTGTCGCTGGGCGCGCCAGCGGCGGCGCTGACATTGCTCTGACCGACGCGGACGGGGGCACGTTGCTGACTTACGATGTTGATGCAAAAGTCAGTGGCAAGATCGCCCAACTGGGACAACGCTTGATCGATGCAACAGCCGCCTCCCTCGCCGAAAAGTTCTTCACATCGTTTTCGGACGAGTTCGCGCCGCAGGAACCGACTGGAGAGACGGAACCGGAAGGCGCAATTGGCAGGCCCAGGCACCACGCCCCGGTCCGCTCAGCGCCACGCCGCGGCAATTGGCTTTGGTATATCGCGGGTGGGATCGCGCTTGCGCTCATCGTCTTGCTCATTGTTCAATCG
>JBCCOV010000069.1:0-21881 GCA_039039985.1 Pseudomonadota bacterium
GACAGGTCAATCCGAAATGGCCGCTCGAGCTTAACGAACTCTTCGTCCGACGCTGTCCCGTCTCGCCACATCTGGACTGCGAACACTCCGGGCCGGCCCAGCACCGTGATCGGGTGGTGCCAGACATCGACGCCATACGTAATCCCAACATCGCCGGGCACGATGAACGCCTTCGCCCGTTGCGCATCTGGTGCACCGTTCACGTCGTGCGGCGCCGCGACGACCAGATAACGTGATACGTCCATTGGAATGAAACTTTGCGACGAGAATGCATGCCGCTCCATCTCAACGGCTGTGATGGGCATGGACTGGGCCTCAGCAATATGCGCGATCGAGATGCTGGCGGACGCATTGCGTCGTGTATTCGCGAGGCCCTGATCATAATAGATGCGGCCAAGTTCAGACGGCGCAGCCAAGACAACTCCGAAGGGTGCGAAGGCCTCAGGCGAGATCGGTTCCGCAAGTAGTGTCGGGACGTCAGTCATGGTGCATTGCGCCCTTAGTCTCCGCCGACGCGCCGCGTGAACCCGACCAGCCTGTCGAGTGCGACCATCAAAACAAAAACGAATACGATCAACAATCCGGAGATCGCGGCGACGCGAACGTCGAGCGTGCTCTCGATCATGCCCCACATCCGGATCGGGAGCATGTCTGTCCGCGCATTCGTCAGGAATAGAGACACCGGCACATTGTCGAGCGAATTGACGAACGCAAGGAACGCACCCGCAACGATCCCAGGCGCTATGATCGGCAACGTGACACGACGGAACGTGTAGAATCGGTTCGCGCCAAGACTTGCCGACCCTTCCAGTAACGACGGCTCAAGTTGCGTCAAACTGGCGAGCGTCGTCCTGAACACAAATGGTGCAATTACGATGAGATGGCCAATCGTCAACAACAAGAGCGAGGGTCGATAACCGAGCAGGGAAAAGAACATCAACGTCGCAAGACCGTACGACAGCGCGGGCAGAATCAACGGAGCCATGAACGTGGCCTCAAGCGCACGCGCTGACGGTGACCTCACGCGCGCGATCGCCGCAGCCGCTAGCACGGACAAGACCGTCGCGGATGCGGTTGCCCACAAGGCAACCGAGAAGCTGTTGGATGCCGCGATATGAATCTGCCGCGACTGAAGGGTATCGAACAGCGCCTCATACCACTGGAACGAAAACCCTGGCGGCGGGAACTTCAGCGCTTGCGACGTGGAAAGGGACGTGATCAGGACCACCAGCACCGGACCAATCAGAATCACCGTTCCGATCAGCGCAATCCCGCCGATAACGATGTCATGGCTCACATCAGATGCAGTCCGGCGGCGCGCCATCACGAGGCCTCCCGCGAAATCCATCGCCCAACCGCCGCGATCAGGAAGATGCCCCCAAGTACGGACACAAGCAGCATGATCGATGCGACGGCAGCAAACGGCCAGTTATAGATCACCATAGATTGCTGGTAGATCACGGCGGGCAGGTAGATCAGCCGCTGTCCTCCAATGACGGATTGCGAAATAAACGCGGTTGTCGAACTGGCAAACACAAGCGTCGCACCGGCAATCCAGCCCGGCAAGCTCAGAGGGATCAGCACCTGCAATGTGGTCCGCCACCGAGACGCACCCAACGCGCGCGATGCCTCAATCATGCGCGGGTCAATACGCTGCATGACGGCAATCAGCGGCAACAGCATGAGCGGCATCTCGATCTGCATCAGCGACAAGATCAGACCAAACTCGGTTTGCAGAAGCGAGATGGGCCCGTCGGTCAGACCTAACCCCTGAATGGTCGCATTCGCAACGCCCTCACGCGATAAAATCGCGATCCAAGCGAATGTGCGCACGACCACCGATAGCAGCAACGGAAGAATGATCATGAACAGCATGATCTTCCTGATCCGCACTCCGGCCTCATAATAGATGACGGCAATCGGATAACTAAGGATCGTGGTCGCAATGACGGTTAAGAGACCGAGCCGCAGAGTCTTGAAGACAACCTCGACGTAGAACGGGTCGCCAAGAAACTTGATCCAGTTATCAAGTCCGGGCTGCGTCAGATCATTGTCATTGTGAAAACTGATCCAGAGCAGCAACAAGAACGGTGCAATGAAGAATATCATATACATGCTCCCGAGCGGTGCCGTGAGGCTCCACTCGGGGCGTGCGGGTGTTGCGCCACGAAAGCTGTAGCGTCGCGATGCGGCAGCACCCACTTCAGGCGTGTTTGTCGTGGTGGCCACTGTTCGCGCTTACTTCGTCATCTCTTTGTTGAAGCGCTCGATCCAGGCCGCACGCTGCGGATTGATCACGGACCAGTCGTGCGTCACGAACTTGCTCAGCTCGTCGAGGCTCGAAATGTCGAGACCCTCAAGCTTTACGTCCTTGTTGACAGGTATGAAGTTCGCCGGCGGCTTCATCATTGCCGCTTGAACGTCTGCGTCGAGAACCGTGTCAATGTACTTGTACGCCGCATCCATGTTCTCGGCGCCCTTTGGAATGTGCAGCGATGTGATGAACGTGATCGCACCGGTTTCGGGGAATGCGATATCGATATCGACGCCTTTGCTTTTCAGCGTCGCAACGTTGTTCGTGTTTGTGTAGGTCACGTCGAACTGCCCCTGTTGGAACAATCCGGGGAGCGCCTTCGGCGATGTGATTGCGGCAACCTTCGGCAGGATTTTCTTCAGCTCTTTGAAGAGCGGCTCAACGTCGGTCGCTGACCCACCAAACTGCTTCGCCATCTCGATGAGAGAGACCGTGCCATAGGTCGTCTGGAACCCGGTCAGACCGAGCCGCGAGACGTAAGGCTCTTCGAAAAGGTCTGTCCAATTCTTCGGTTTGGGCAGCTTCTTCGGATTGTAGACGATGCCGACAATCTGGGCGTTGACCGCAACGCCGTATTCATCGGCATAGCCCCCGGGGATCTTGCTCGCGTTCTTCAGCTTGCTCGGATCGAATTTCTCGAACATTCCTTTTTCAACCGCCGCAGCGCGCGGACCTGGGTCTAGCACCATGGCATCAAACGGGGCCAGCCCGCGCGACGCAGCAACTTTCGTCACCTGCTGAACAGCCCAAAGCGGCTCAAGGCTCAGATCGATCCCGTGTTTCGCTTTGAGCGCAGGCGCGACAATTGTCCGGTAGGTTTGATCCCACGTGCCTGGATAGGTGGCGGCCGTCAACGAGCCGCTAGCGAAAGCGGAGCGAGGCAACATAGTGGCCCCAGCCATAGCGGCACTTCCGGCCAAAAACGTGCGTCGATGAATAGTGTTCGTGCTCATTCTCGTCACCTCTCCAAGTTACATCTACTGCTGTGGGAAAGCGGTTGGCTGTGCGCCGGCGCGAAGACCGCACCAGCCCGTCTCAAGAGCATCGGCGACTTGCCCGATCCTTGGCGCGATCACCTTCAGGACGGTTGGGCCGGACGCTTCGAGTTCGTGGATCACCTGCGCACCAGCCGGTACGGATAACCTGTGCCGGACAGCCCAGCGGTCCGTTGCCTCGGTTTCGTAGAGTTCGAGTTGCTCGGGTCTGACGGTCAGGATGACAGCATCTCCAGTGGTCACGGCGGCATTGCAAATGGCTGGAACGACGCCGCCGACATCCAACGCGACATCAATGGTCTTGCCCGTGCCTGCAACCCGGCCCGACAACTGGTTCGTCGTGCCGATGAACCCACTGACGAACAGACTCGAGGGACGATCATATACGTTGACCGGGGTATCGAGTTGCTCCACGCGGCCCTCGTTCATCACCGCGATCCGGTCGGCCACACCCATGGCTTCATCCTGATCGTGGGTCACCAGAATGGCCGTCAAACCCAGCTGTCTTTGCAACCGCTTCAGCTCGATCTGCATATCGAGCCGGAGGTTCTTGTCGAGCGCGCTGAACGGCTCATCGAGCAGCAGGACCGACGGTTCGACGGCCAATGCACGTGCCAGTGCCACGCGCTGCTGTTGACCGCCCGACAGTTCGCGAGGCAGGCGCCGCGCCATGGGACCAAGTTGGACGGTGTCGAGTAGCTCTTCGACCCGGGACTTTATGGCGAGCTTGGCGGTTCCGCGCGCTTTCAAGCCATAAGCAACGTTTTCCTCGACAGTCATATGCGGAAACAATGCGTAGCTTTGGAACACAATCCCAACGCGCCGCAAGTTTGGTGGCAGGTGGTCAATGGATCGGCCATCGATGAGGACCGAACCTGCGCTCTGTTCGACAAACCCCGATATGATCCTGAGCAAGGTTGTCTTTCCGCAACCCGATGGCCCGAGTAGTGCGAGAACCTCTCCCGCTTCGACCGTCAGCGACACGTCGTTCACGGCGACAAAACTACCGTATCGATGCGTTACGCCATCCAGATCAACCGAGTGGCCGGTCTCTGTTGTGCGTTCGTCAGCCCCAACGTCGCGTTGCACGTTTGCTGTCGAGCCGTCCAACACCGGTGCCCCCGATCCATCAAAACATCGCGTCAAAATGAGCGCTCACTCATATGCACTCTAAACTTTGGACGCATACTTCGTCCGGGCAAGTCAAAGATTTAGGCAAACTCCGTTTAATTTTTGCGCGCCCTTCGCGCTGGCAGAGCAATGCAATGTGCGACAAAGCACGTGTCGCATTCGGGACGTGTTTTAATCACGGCTTGCCGGCCCAGACTCGGAAATGAGAGATGACAAAGAAGATTGTCCGTAGCCGATTACTCATAACGCGCGTGATTGATCGCTTGCGGGTTGAGGAGGTGGCGGGAGGTGCGCTTCTCATCGACAACGGACTGGTCGCGAGTATCGGCGCACTTTCGGAGCTGTCACGCGACCATCCGGACGCGGAAATCATAGGCTCAGGGAACGAGGTCGTGCTGCCGGGCTTCGTCAACGCGCATCACCACATTGGGCTAACCCCCGTGCAGCTCGGCTCACCAGATATGCCGCTGGAGCTTTGGTTCGTTACGCGGATGGTGATGCGCAATGTCGACTTGTATCTCGACACACTCTACTCGGCATTCGAGATGATCGCATCGGGCGTGACGACCGTCCAACATCTGCACAGTTGGGTGCCAGGCACACCTGTTGAAGCTGTCAATAAATGCGACCAGGTCATCCAAGCCTATGACGACATTGGCATGCGCGTCTCTTATGCGTACGCGACGCGTGATCAAAACCGTCTTGTCTACGACTCTGACGAAGCGTTTATTGCGCGCCTACCAGAAAAGCTGCGGGGACCCATGCGCAGTTGGTTTGCCCGCTTCCAGCTTAGCCTTGAGGATAGCCTCGCTCTGTTTCGCGATCTCCATGATCGTCACAACGCGAAAGAGCGCACGCGTATTCAGCTCGCGCCGGCCAACCTACACTGGTGCTCTGACAAAGCACTGGAGATGCTCACTGAAACGTCTCGCTCGTTCCATGTCCCAATGCACATGCATTTGGTGGAAACGGCTTATCAGAAAGCCTACGCGCAGCATCGTGGGGGCTGCACCGCTCTTGAGTACATCGATCGTTTCGGAATGCTGGGACCAGACTTGACGCTCGGGCATGGCGTCTGGCTGACGGAGAGCGACATCGAGCGGGTTGCGGAGACCGGCACATGCATTTGCCACAACTGCTCATCCAATCTCAGGCTGAGATCAGGAGTCGCGGCCCTGAGTGCTTTCGAAGCGGCAGGCATTGAAACTGCGCTTGGCATGGACGAGGCCGGCATCAATGATGACCGCGACATGTTGCAGGAAATGCGCTTGGCATTGCGCATTCATAGAGTGCCGGGCCTCGATCCGTCGGATGTCCCGACCGTGCCGCAAGTCCTTCGGATGGCAACACAAGGCGGCGCGCGGACCACGCCTTATGGCGACCAGATCGGTTCGCTCGAAGTTGGAAAAGCCGCAGATCTCATCTTGATCGACTGGGATGCGATCGCCTTCCCGTATCTGGATGCAAGCACCACTACACTCGATGCGGTCGTTCAACGTGCGAAGTCCGATACCGTCAAAACCGTCATATGTGCTGGCGAGATTGTCTACCGGGACGGAGCCTTCACACGGGTCGACCGAACCGCTGCCTTACAGGCATTGCACGATGAACTGTCGTCAGCGCTCTCAGATGAAGAGGTGCAAAGGCGAGAACTCTCGCAAGCACTCCTGCCGCATGTAGCCGCATTCTATCGCGACTACATTGCACCGGACAGCTTCGAACCATTCTACCGACCGAGTTCAAGAGTCTGAGTATCTAGCGATCTGGCGATGCGTGGTCTCGGCGCCGATCGGATCGCTGACGACTGATACGATAGAGCTGAGCGATCTATCAGGAAGTCACACGATCAATTGCGTGCAGCTTACGCCATTGGCCGTCGGCGGGGCATTACGGCCACTGGAGCATGAAGCCGCTCTCATCGGCGGCACCGTGCGAACCATCAAGGTGCTTGCAATAGATCAGAGAGTCCGAAATGACCATAATGCGACGCGGGAGTCTTGCTCGCAGTCTGTCGCAAAGGCGGTCGATGCCTAAGCGGGGCATAAGTCGAGTGAACGTACGACGGGTTCGATATGCGTCTCAGATCGTCGATCTGACCCTCAAGCCAGAAGTGTCGCAACGCATCGCTTGGACCACACACGCGGCTGAGGGAACGGCTTTGCTGCGACGCCCAGATGCGCACGGACCATAGGAATGCCTTCCCACATGCCGACAAGCTGCTCGGCAAGCTCGCGGGCGCTCAAAGTCTTGTCAACGATGCTCTTTCGCAGGGCTTGCGCGATAAGCGCCTCGACAAACGCAAGCGTGTGTCCGTACGCCGCCTCGTAGAACTGTGCAGCCACTTCGGGATGACGCCGAGCCTCCTCATACATCAAGGCGCTGAATTGCAGGACCTCCGGCCGGTTCAAGAATTCGAGCAAGTTGGTGCCATAGAGCGTCAAGGCCACGCGCAGATCCTCGATGGTCTCGACTTCGGTCGGTACGCCGGCTTCAAACGTTGCGCCCTCTGCAACCGTTACAGCGCGCAGGACTGCGCCCATGTTCGGAAAGTACTTGTAGAGCGTGGCCTTGGAGACGGCCGCCTCCTTGGCGAGGACGTCGGTCGTCACGGCCTCGAAGCCGCGCGCAAAAAAGAGCTTGCGACCGGCCTTCAAAATCCGGTCGGGCGGGCTGCCAAGTGGATAGCCATCATTCTCGTTGCTCATCGAGCGTTCCGTTCAGACCGACCGTAGCGGTGTGATCTACCAAACACATTGCCCGCTAGACAAACTGATATGCTTTTAGTACGGTACGGTACCGTTTAGATATATCAAGCGTTGAGATTGGCATTGTGACCATGTACTTCAAGGGCATCTCTCAGGAGGACACGTGCAGTGTCGGCGCTGCGCGGCCCGATCTGTTCCTCGCCTTCCTGACACTCGCGTACACATCATGCACATACCGTCGCGTCTTTCGTCGCAGCAACGCGAAGGGCTTGGCGCTCGTTGCAGCGGGCTTCGATGAGCAGGCGGCTTAGGATGTCGTATTCGTCGTAGCTCATTTCGGGTTCGCGAACCGCATGGTCACCGGCTTCAAGATTCACTATCGGGAAAACCGGGATCGCGCCTCATCCATGGCGCTCGCCAACGGCTACAGTCATCAGCCAGATTGAGCAGGCGCGATGTCCGTCACATTTACCGATACGTCGTTCCGACTTCTCGCAGACCTCGTGCAGAACAACTCTCGCGACTGGTATCAAGCACATCGAAGTGAGTTCACACTCCATGTGCTTGATCCCTTCGCGCAGCTTCTTGAAGGGATTTCTGCAAAGCTCATCGATCACCATATGGACTTTCGCGGTGGCCGAAACACCATGTTCCGCATGAACCGGGACACGCGCTTTTCAAAAGACAAATCACCGTACAAGACCAGTGTTTCAGGCCTACTCACACCGAGTGGAGAAAAGCGCGAGCGGACGGGGTTCATCTATCTTCAGCTCGACACGTCCGGCGGCTTCGCTGCGTTTGGTCGCTATGGTCTTGATGCCAAGGCGCTCGGCCCCATTCGCGATCGCATCATCGCGGAAGCCGACGCCTTCGAACTCGTGCTCGAAGGTCTGAACGAAAACAGGCTTGATCTTTTGCGCGACAACACACTGAAGGGGATGCCGCGCGGTTATGCCGAGCATGCCGATCATCGCTTTGCGGCTGAATTGAAACTGACCAACATGATCGTCAGGGATGATCTGACGCTAACAGCATGGCACACCGGGGATGTTTTGCCCCGGGTCTCGGACACGGCTTTGGCGTGCCGGAACTTTATCTCGTTCGTTTCTGTGTGAGAGGGGCGGCGCCATGACAGAACGAACTGCGCCAGCAGGTGACACTCCCCGACGGATCGAGATTGCATCAGTGGACGCATTGTGGACATGGCTTGAATCGAACCACAGGCAGAGCGAAAGCGTGTGGCTCGTAACGTTCAAAAAACACACCGGCACCAGGTACGTTTCGACTGGTGCGGTCCTCGATGCCCTTATCGCGTATGGCTGGGTCGACGGTCGTCGGATGAAGCTCGACGCCGACCGCACCATGCAACTGATCTCACCGCGCCGGACACAAACCTGGGCACAGTCCTACAAGGATCGCGCGGCGCGCCTGATCGATGCGAAACGCATGCATGCTGAGGGCCTCGCCGCAATCGCACGATCAAAACAGCTTGGCCTTTGGGATGACATGGCCGACGTCGATGCCCTCATGGTGCCGGACGACTTGGCCAGTGCACTAGCACAGTTACCCGCCGCCGAACGGTTCTTTCTCGAAACTGCGCCATCTTATCGGCGCAACGTGCTCCGGTGGATCAAGATTGCAAAACGAACTGAAACGCGGTCGCGCCGGATCGCACAGGTTGTCGAGACATCGCGACGTGCTGAGAGAATTCCGCAAATGTGAGTTCGCACGCCATAGCGGTGGACTTGGCCACAACCGAACAATTGCCATCGAATTCATGCTCGTCCGCACCACGCCGCGACGAAGTCGGTGAAGTGGCGAACCTTTGCAGAAAGATGGCGCGCTGGTGGGTAGATGACCTGCAGTGTACGCTTTGGCAAGTGATACTCCGGCAGCACGCGTCGCAATCGGCCTGCCCCGAGTTCAGAGCGGATTGCATACTCCGGCAGGATTGCAATACCAAGGTCGGCACACGCTGCTGTCAAAAGCGCCTCAAGATTGTTGGCCGCAAGACGCGGCGAAAACGCGATCACTTCGGAACCATTCGGACCGCTTAACGCCCATGACGTGGCGCGGCCCGGGAGGCTGTGAAAAAGTATCTGGTGATTGGCAAGCTGGCTGGGCTCTTTGGGCACCTTGCGCGACTTCAGATAAGACGGCGACGCACAGAGCACATAGTCCAGTTCGACCAACCGGTGATCGACCAGTGGTGTCGTCTCATCCGGCTCAGAAACGCGAATGACGAGATCAAATCCCTCGGCGACAGGATCAACGAACCGGCTGTCAAAGCTGACGTCGATCTGAACCTTCGGATGGGCCCTTAGAAACTGCGCAACGAGATCTGAGAAATCCAGATCGCCAAAGGACAAAGGCACACTCATGCGCAGTTTGCCGACCGGATTCGTTCGCGAGGACCCGACAGCCGTCTCCATTTCTTCCAGATCGTCCAGCACCTGGCGGGCCCGCTCGTAGAGAGCTTGGCCGTTGCTGGTCGCCGACACCACCCGGGTCGTACGATGCAGCAGCTGCACACCCAACCGGTCTTCCAGCGCGATCACAAGACGGTTTACCGCAGAACGCGACTGACCCAGCTCGCGCGCAGCCGCCGAGAACCCGCCAGCTTCGACGACCGCGGTGAAAGCGCGCAACTCGGAAAACTTGTCCATGAACTACCTGTTCGATTTTCGGGACAGTATGTCAATCTGGACATCAATTGTCTTGATGAGAACGACGAATACATCTCTGACAGATCATCACTTACATCGCGAATGGCAGAAGGCATGCGCAAGATCAGGCTGTCTCAAGATCGTGGACGCACACAACATGACGGAGTTGATGCGCGGCATACATTTTCGACCGGCCAGTACCTCGATCCGAACCATATGGGGTTTGGTCCACTGCGCGCCGTTGACGAGGAACACATACTGCCCGGCGCGGGCTACGCGGCGCGCGAATATGCCAATATGGAACGTGTTACCATCGTGCTCGAAGGCGAGCTGGAATATCGTGACAGTCTGGGCGGTCTCGCAAAGCTGACAAGCGGCGATTTGCAGTGTGTGTCATGTGGCACCGGCGTTCGGTTTTCGGTTGCCAATGCATCGTCATCCGCGCCGCTGCATAGCTACACATCATGGTTCATTCCCGGATGCGATGACTTGCCACCGGCCTATCAGAACGCGTCATTCCCGATGGACAGTTGGGATCAGCATTGGCTGGCCCTCGCCTCGCCAGATGGTCGGGATGGATCCCTAAAGCTCAGCCGAGACATTATTCTTTACGGCGCGTCGCTCACTAAAAGCAAAATGCTGAACCATACGCTTAACCCCAATCGTGGGGCGTGGCTTCAGGTGATTGATGGATCTATTCAATCCGGCGGCGAAACACTGTCGAAGGGCGACGGCCTCGCAATTGAACACGAGACCGATTTGACCGTCGAGGCGGTTTCGGACGCGCGCCTATTGTTATTCGATCTGGATCTCTAACCCGGTGTCTCCGTCCTCAGCATCGCGTGTCGCGCGGTACTGCCCAACGGCAGCCTCTGTCGTAATCCAATTTATGAATGCGGCGACGTTCGGCTCAGTCTCCACGCCCCTTTTGCAAACGACATAGTAACTGGCAGTGAGTGCCATGACCGGACCGAACGGCGACACAAGACGCTTGTTGATCATATCGAGACGCGCAAGGAACCGACGACCGAGAACGATACCCGCACCATTGACGGCTGCATCGATTGCGTGATCAGCGGCGTACTTATCGAAACGCGTCCCGCGGGTCGCCTCACTAGGATCAAGGCCGACACGCTCGAACCATACCGGCCAATGGCACGCAATCCCGAAAAGCTCGTAGCTGGTGTCATGCAGAAGTGGTGCGCGCAACAGATCTCTTGGCTCGCGGATCGACAACCGCTCGACAAAGCTAGGGCTTGCCAGTGGCAGGGCGTACTCGTCGCACAGTTTATGGCTGAAGAAGTCACCATGTGGGACGCGCGAAAACCGAATGAACACTTCGGCGCCATCGGTACGAATATCCGAAAGTGGACTAACTGAAGATATTGAGACGTCGAGGTCCGGATACCTTTGCGCAAACCGGTGCAGCCGCGGAAGTAACCACTTGGTCAGGATAGGGCTGCTGGACTCCACGCGAAGCGGCTTGTTCGCGTCAGGGCGAACGTTTTCGATTGCGTCACGGATCTGCATGAAGGCTGCACTGAGTGCCGGCTGGAGCCGATGGCCGGCTTCGGTCAAGGCAACGGTCCTTGCCGAGCGCGTAAACAGCTTAACTTGTAGATCGTCTTCAAGTGCACGGATCTGCTGGCTGACCGCTGCCGGTGTGACCGACAGTTCAGTCGCGGCCTCCTTGAAAGACAACAGGCGTGCAGCGGCTTCGAAGGCGCGAAGAGACCCAAGGGCTGGCAGTCGGCGGAGCGGCATTTTTCGAAGTTAAGCCCAGCTAATCCATCGGAAAAGATTTCGTCGTTTGTTGTAGCCGATCAGGCCGACCATGTCTTCGATTGTTAGCATCGGGCGCGACAGCCCGCACAACGGAGACCATTCATCATGAGCAAGGAAAAGCTCGAAGTCCTCACCCCGGAAAACTCTCAGCTCATCTTCATCGACCATCAACCCCAGATGGCATTCGGCGTGCAGTCGATTGATCGACAAACATTGAAGAACAACACAGTGGCACTCGCCAAGGCAGCAAAGATTTTTAACATACCGACGATAATCACGACGGTCGAAACCGACAGCTTTTCGGGTCATACCTACCCTGAACTGCTGGAGGTCTTCCCGGAGCAACCGTTGCTCGAGCGTACATCGATGAATTCTTGGGACGACAAGAAAGTTCGCGATGCACTTGCTCAGAACGGGCGAAAGAAAGTCCTTGTCTCGGGTCTTTGGACAGAGGTTTGCAATACCGCGTTTGCCCTCTCTGCCATGCACGATGCCGGCTACGAAATCTACATGGTTGCCGATGCATCGGGCGGCACATCAGTGGACGCGCACACGTTCGCCATGGACCGCATGGTGCAGGCCGGAGTCGTGCCGATGACCTGGCAGCAGGTCCTGCTCGAGTGGCAGCGCGACTGGGCCCACCGTGACACCTACGATGCCGTTATGGATCTCGTGAAAGAGCATTCGGGTGCATACGGAATGGGCGTCGACTACTCCTACACCATGGTCCATAAGGCGCCGGAGCGCATACAGCACGGCCCTCGCCTTGAGCCAGTTCCTGCCGGCGCTATGCGAACCGCCGCGGAATAACAGGCACCGAAATGACTCACTCTCGCCGGTCAGAAACGCCCGGACCTGCCTGTCCCTCAGGTCCGGGTGATACCCGAGGTGTGCCCGGCACCAAACGGCACAGACCGACGTGCCGAACGTCGATGGAGATGATCATGAGCCAGTCCCCGAAACTCCCTGTTGATCGCCGTACCTTCCTCTCAGGTTCTGCTGCCGCAGTCGCACTGGGCGCCACGCCCGCATTGGCGCAGACTGGCGCGGCCGACCTTGTCCTTGTCAATGCGCGCATCACAACAATGGACCCTGCACGGCCCGAAGCGTCGGCGCTGGCCGCCAAGGACGGCCGGTTCATCGCTGTCGGTGACCGCCAGAGCGTCAACACGCTGATTGGCCCGTTCACCCAAGTCATCGACGCGAAGGGCCAGCGTGTCATCCCCGGACTGATCGATAGCCACACCCACGCAATCCGCGGTGGCGTGAACTACAATCTCGAAGTTCGCTGGGACGGTGCGGACAGCCTGGAAGAGGCATTACACCTCCTGCGTGTTCAGGCCGAGCGCACACCGGACGGACAATTCATCCGCGTCGCCGGCGGCTTCTCAGAGTTCCAATTTAAGGAGAAACGTCTGCCGACCGTCGCAGAACTCGATGCGGTCGCGCCGAAGCATCCGGTGCTCATCCATCATCTCTATAAGCTTACGCTACTCAACAGCCGCGCGGTTGAATACTACGGCTATAACAAGCCAGACCATCCCACATATCCGGGCGGCATCATTGAGAAAGAGGATGGAACTCCGACCGGTCGTCTGCTTGCTGCACCATCTGGCCTCCTGATGTACAAGACGCTATCCGGCGCACCAAAGCTCTCGCTCACGGATCGAATCAATTCCTCGATCCAGTATATGGATGAGTTGAACAGCCTCGGCCTCACGTCCGTGTCCGATGCCGGCGGCGGCGGCATGGAGTTCCCGGACGCCGATCCATACAAGGTGTTCCGTTGGCTCCATGCACGCGAGCTGATGACGGTTCGCGTCGGCTACCACTCGTTCCCACAGGTCAAAGGCCGGGAGCTTGCCGACTATCAACGTTGGACAAAAGACATCCGCCCTGGCGACGGCGACGATATGCTGAAGTTCGTTGGCGCTGGTGAGAACCTCACCTGGGCCTCGTATGACTACGAGATCTTCGCCGATAAACGTCCTGACATCGACCGCGACGCAGAAGAGATCCAGTCGAAGATCATGACGGTTCTGGGAGAAGCGGGCTGGCCGTTCCGTCAGCATATCACTTACGACGAAACAGGCGATCGCCTGTTGCCGGTTTACGAAGCGACGGCGAAGGGCGCGGGTCTCGCACCCGGTTGGTTTATCGACCACGTCGAAACATTCACGCCCGGCAACCTGGAGCGCGTTGCGAAGCTCGGCGGCGGGATCGCCATACAGAACCGCCTACAGTTCCAGGCTGAGGATTTCATCGCGAACTACGGTGAGGAAAAACTGCGACAGACCCCGAACTTCCGCCGCATCCTCGATCTCGGCGTGCCCGTTGGCGCCGGCACGGACTCGACCCGCGTCTCGTCCTATAACCCCTGGTACGCATTGCAGTGGCTCTCAACAGGTCTGTCGCGTGGCGGCAAACGCATGTACGGCGACGACAACCTGCTGACACGGGACGAAGCCCTGCGGCTCTGGACCGTGGGTGCTGCCTGGTTCACCGGCGACGCTGACCGCAAGGGTGCCATCAAGTCCGGACAGCTCGCCGACTTCGTCGTGCTGGACCGCGATTACTTCGCCGTTACCGACGCCGAGATCGCGAAACTCAAATCGGATCTCACCGTGCTGGGCGGCAAGGTGGTCTACGGCCGCGATACGTTCGCGAAACACGACCTGCGCCACACGCCACCCGTCAGCCCCGAGTGGTCACCGGTTGTGACATTCGGTGACAGCCGCAGCACCTAACGAGCCAGCGCCATGCCGGAAGCCATCCTCGGCTTCCGGCCTGACTGCCAAACTCTCTTTACGCGCTTGGGAGCGATCACGATGGCTGATGTCATTTTGACAAACGGCAAAATCACAACTTGCGACCCGAAACAGCCGGATGCTCAGGCCATCGCGATTGGCAACGGCCTTGTGGAAGCAGTTGGCACGGACGCCGACATCATGCGGCTGGCCGGACGAGATACGACGGCGATTGACCTCAAGGGCCAACGCGTCATCCCCGGTCTCATTGACAGCCACACCCACATCATTCGCCAAGGCAACAACTTTGCCATGGAGTTGCGTTGGGACAACGCGCCATCGCTTGCCGACGGATTTGCTATGCTCAAAGCCCAGGCCCGACGTACCCCAGCGGGGCAGTGGATACGGGTCGTCGGTGGCTGGTCAGCGGACCAGTTTGCGGAGAGGCGCCTACCGACAATTGATGAGATCAATGCCGTCTCTCCTGACGTACCGGTCTATGTGCTGCATCTGTACGACCGTGCCTGGCTCAACCAGGCCGCACTTCGCGCGCTCGGCATCGACCGTCATTTCTACGAGCCGTTTGTGTCCGGCCGACTTGAGCGCGACGACAACGGCAACCCAACGGGCCTCGTTTTGGCGCGCCCAAACGCCCAGCCGCTGTATGCCCTTCTCGATATGGCGCCAAAACTCAGCTTCGAGCAGCAGATCCTCTCGACCAAGCACTACTTTCGGGCATTGAATCGGCTTGGTCTGACATCGGCGTTGGACTGTGCCGGCGGTTTCCTTAACTACCCCGACGACTATGGCGTGATCAGTGAACTGAACCGCCGAGGCGAGCAGACGGTACGCATTGGATATCAACTTTTCGCCCAGCGTCCGCTCCTAGAACTCGATGACTTCAAGCGGTGGCATGACATCGTCAAACCCGGCCAGGGCGACGACTATCTTAAGTGCGTTGGTGCAGGCGAGATGCTTGTGGCATCAGCCTACGACTTTGAAGATTTCTCGTATCCCCGGCCCGAGCTTCCAAAACGCATGGAAGACGACCTTCGGCCAGTCCTTGAGTTTCTGTTTGAGAACCGTTGGCCAATCCGATTCCACTGTACATATGAGGAAAGCGCCCGTCGTTTGCTCGCGGTGGTTGAAGATGTCGGTCGCGACAAAGGAATCGACGAGCTGAATTGGATCTTCGATCACGGAGAGACGATTTCCGAACGCACCATGGAATGGGTCGCACGTTTGGGCGGCGGCATTTCCTACCAGAACCGCATCGCCTTCCAGGCCACAGCCTACCGCGACCGCTATGGCCAAGATGCACTGCGCGAAGTCATGCCCGTAAAGAAGATGATGGCCGCGGGCACGCCTCTGGCCGCAGGCACTGATGCAACGCGGGTCTCCTCCTATAATCCATGGCTGGCGATCCACTGGGCGGTCTCAGGGAAAGGCCGCGGCGGTGATGCGATCTGGGGCCCAGAAAACGTACTGAGCCGTGCAGACGCTCTCAACCACTGGACGGCGGCGGGGGCTTGGTTCAGTCGCGAGCAAGGAAGAAAGGGGCAACTTAAACCGGGTCAGTTTGCCGATCTGGCCGTATTGGACCGCGACTATTTTGAGGTCGCCTTGGATGAGATCCCAGATATCAGTTCTTATTTGACGTTGACCGGCGGCAAGATAGTCCACGCGGGCGGCCCGTTCGCAGCTTACGGGCCTGCGCTCCTGCCGGAGTTGCCCGACTGGTCGCCCGTTCCCGTGTTTGGAGCGCCTGGCGTACGCGCAGCAGATTGAGCACACTGTGATGGCCTGGGAGCCCCATCCAAGGAACTGGCGCGCTAGCGCGCAATGAAGCGCCCAGGCCGGCTACAGCGCAAACTCTGTTCAGGACGCAAGACGATGCTCAAAAGACATATCCTCGGCGCAACTCTGATGATCGTCGCACTCAGCTTGACGCCACAGAAAGCCTCGGCCGCCGACGGCGAACAGCCACACTTCTCATTCTCCGGCATCATCGAACCGGCGCATAAAGTCATCGTTTCCAATCGGGTAACCGGTGTCATATCCGAGGTTCTGGTACGGCCGGGAAGCCGGGTTGCCGTCGGCCAGCCACTGTTCCGTCTCGATGCCGCCGTGTTGAAGCTCGCAGTTGCCCAGGCCAAAGCCGCGCGCGATGAGGCGACTTCTGCGCTCGCACTGGCTGAAGACGTCGCTGCGCGGCAGGCAAAACTGCGCGCCCGCGGAACAGGTGCGGCGGCAGCAGCCCGGCAGTCGAAACTGCGCGCTGACATCGCACGCGCCGCATTGGCACGGGCTGAAGCGGATTTATCGGTCGCGAAGCTAAATCTCGAACGCACGGTCATTCGCGCAACCATCGCGGGGACGCTCACCAAACTGATTGTTCAAGTCGGCCAGTTCGTTGAAGCGGAAGCGAACACGCAGCTTGCGGAGATTGTTCGGATTGATCCGGTTCGCGTGCGCTACGGCGTGCCGCACGAAAGCCGACAGTTGGCAATGCGTATGACGGGTGCCAAGACCGCTGCGGAGATGCTGGGCCGCATCCGCTTGACCATTATTGAACCGAGCGGTGCTGAGCATCCGCAAACCGGTCGTGCAGAGTTCGAAAGCGCAACCATTGACCCGACATCCGGGCTGCTGACCACGTGGGGGCTCGTGGCAAATCCACGCGGAACGCTGCTGCCTGGCATGAAAGTGAAGGTTCAATCGCGCATTGTACCGGCTGATGAATAAGGACCGAACCATGTCAGACATTACGATCTCGCACGAACCAAGCGAGAGCAAAGGCCGCTATATCGCACGTGTGGCCGACCACGACGAGTCCGCTGAACTGACGTACTCGCGTGCGTCGTCAGCACTGATCATCATCGACCATACCGGCGTGCCAGACAGTTTACGTGGCAAAGGCGTTGGCGCGGCCCTTGCGGCGCACGTCGTCGCTGAGGCACGTGCCGGCGGTTTCAAAATCATCCCGCTCTGCCCCTTCTTCAAGGCACAGGCCGCACGGCATAACGACTGGTCGGATGTGGTGCAGGGCTAAAGGACCACGATCATGAGCAGCACGGACGTAATGCCGGAAAAGCGATCAAAGCCGTCGGCCTGGGCCCCGCTGGCCCACCCGGCGTTCCTGATTCTCTGGCTCGCAACCATCCTCTCAAACGTCGGCACATGGATGCACGATGTTGGCGCCGGTTGGTTGATGACGGAGCTGGCGCCGTCCCCTGTCATGGTGGCTGCTGTCCAGGCGGCAACGACATTGCCCGTCTTTCTGTTCGCACTCGTTGCTGGCGCTGTTGCTGACATTGTCGACCGCCGGCGTCTGCTGCTCGTTGTGAACATGTTCATGGGCCTTGTCGCGGCGTGTCTTGCGCTCGTCGTATGGCTCAATGCCATGACACCGGCCCTCCTGCTTCTCTTTACGTTCCTGCTTGGTGCTGGCGCAGCGTTTATGGCACCCGCCTGGCAGGCGATTGTCCCGTCACTCATTCCAAAGCCGGAGCTGCAAGCGGCGATTGCGCTCAATTCGATGGGTATCAACGTCAGTCGCGCGATCGGTCCGGCGCTTGCAGGATTTCTGATTGTTGCTGTCGGCCTCTGGTCGCCATTCGCGCTGAACGCTCTGAGTTTCGTTGGGATCATTGCCGCACTCATCTGGTGGCGCCCTCCGGAAACCCATGCGAGCAAACTGCCGCCGGAGCATGTCGGCTCAGCCGTCGCGGTCGGATTGCGTCACGCTGCCAACAGCGGGGCCCTACGCGCGACACTCATTCGCGCCGCCGCGTTTTTCACATTCGCAAGCGCACTCTGGGCAATGCTGCCCTTGATCGCGCGTGATGTTCTGCAGGGCGGCCCAACGCTGTACGGCCTGATCCTGGCGGCCATCGGCGCCGGCGCTGTCGGCGGTGCGATCCTCTTGCCGAAGATCAAGGATGCGCTGGGCCCAGATCGACTCGTCGCTGCAGGTACAATCGGCACAGGCGCCGTCCTTACCATGTTTGCACTCGTGCCGATCAGCGGAGTTGCCATTGTCGCCGGCCTACTTGCGGGTGCGTCTTGGATTGCCGTCCTGTCAAGTTTGCACGTCTCAGCGCAAACGGCCCTGCCCGAGTGGGTCCGTGCTCGCGGGCTGTCCATCTTCCTGACAGTCTTCTTCGGCGCGATGTCACTCGGCAGTTTGGCCTGGGGCAGCGTCGCCGCTTCGTTCGGTGTGCCCACCGCACTGCTCATTGCCGCAGCTGGCGCAGCCCTGATGATTCCTCTCACTTGGCGTTCCAAACTTAACCAGGGCGCCGGGCTCGACCATGCGCCATCGCTACACTGGCCGGCGCCGCCCGTCGTCGAAAGTGCAGACGATCACCACCCCGTGCGGATCGAGATCGACTACATTGTTTCGCTGGAGAATCGGCAGGCATTCCTGGACGCCGTGACGGCGCTTGGTGCTGCCCGCCGCCGCGGCGGTGGCTACGGTTGGACCGTGATGGAAGACGCGGATCAACCTGGACGCTTCGTGGAAAGCTGGTCGGAAGTGTCGTGGACGCAGCATCTTCGCCATCACGAGCGTGTCAGTGGTGAAGATCGCAAACGACAGGACGCACTCCGCGAACTACTAGTGGACGGTGAAATCCCTCGCGTACGCCATCTGCTGACACCATCCCGGTGAGCTCCGAATGTCCTGCATAGAACGGCATAAACGCAATGTGATCGACAACTGCCGAATGAGCTGAAGCCCGGCCACTGAAGCCCGGCGCCCAGATTGTAGCGGTCTTGATAAACGCGAAATGCCAGAACACATCAGCGCGTTTACTTCATTGCCGGATGGACAGTATCTGGGGCTTCTGGCCAAGTCGTCTCACTCATCAGCCCTGCGTGTCTCAGCCTCGACATCATCGAGCGTCGGGGGTGACCAACTGCGATCGGCGCGCGCAGAAAACGCCGGATCTTCACCGCGCAGCAGAGCCTCGTTTTGCTCTCGGATCTCCTTAAACCGCTCCACGTAGGCGGCGTTTTGGTGGATCGGCAGATCGGGATCGTAGACATCCGCCAGCGCAGCGATCGTGCGGCGATCATAATCAACGAATTGACGTGCCCGCCGCTCAGCTTCGAATGGATGCATGCCGAGCGCTTCAAGTGTCGAACGCCCAGCGCGTACCCCACTGTCAAACGTTTCGCGAATGATATCCCGACACCCTGCCGCATAGAGATCATAGACGTGTTGACGATCGACGGCGCGCGCAACGACATGCACATGCGGGTGATTCAAACAGACATACCGAACCAATTCCGTGATCTGTTCGCGATCATCGATTGCCACAACGAGGATCTTCGCCGTCTCAATACCGGCTGCGTGGAGAAGGTCAGGCCGCGTTGCATCGCCAAAATACACGCGAACGCCGAAAGCACGAAGCATGTCGAGTTGCACAGAGCTATAGTCGAGTACGACTGTCTCGTGGCCGAGCCCGCGCAACATCCGGTTCACAATGCCACCGAAGCGGCCGTGCCCCGCCACAATGACTGAGCCAGGAGGCACGTCGTCATCGGCTTCCCGCGTTTCCGTCGCGCTGTACCGAGGTGCGATAATCCGGTCGTAGAGAATGAAGAGAGCAGGCGTCAGCAACATCGAAAGGGCAACAACCAACAGAAGCTGATCAGCCAATGGCTTGGGAATGACAGCGTTGGCCACGGTAAACGAGAGCAGGACAAAGCCGAATTCGCCGGCCTGCGCTAGGCCGAGACTAAACAGCCAACGATCGGAACCGCCAATCTTGAACAAGATCGCTAGAACAAAAAGTACGGCTGCCTTGAGCGTGATGAGGCCAACCGTAAGCAACAGCGTTGTAATCCAGTTCTCTGCCAGAAGGCCGAAATCGATCCCGGCGCCGACCGTGATGAAAAATAAGCCAAGCAGAAGCCCTTTGAACGGATCGATATTGCTCTCCAGCTCGTGGCGATACTCGCTGTTGGCAAGCACGACGCCAGCGAGGAACGTGCCGAGCGCTGGTGAGAGACCGACGAGCGTCATGAGGAGCGCGATACCAATCACCCAGAGCAGTGCTGCAGCGACGAAGATTTCACGCAACCTGGCGACGGCTATGAAGTTGAAAACCGGCCGCGTGAGCAAAGATCCCAGGACCACCACAGCGCCAATTGCCGCAAGTGTGACAAGAGCCTGAGCCCAGCCCGGCAAGCCATCGACTAGGCTCATGGATGCGTGTCCATTGGCGCCGTGCGCGTCATCGCCATGGTCACCTGCATGGCCAGCCGACCCGACGCCGTCTGCAAGCTCAGGTAGTGCGAGGAGCGGGATTAGTGCGAGCATCGGAATGACGGCGATATCCTGAAACAGCAGGACGGAGAAACTGCTCTGCCCACCGTCGCTCTTCATCAGGCCTTTTTCGTTCAACGTTTGCAAAACGATCGCCGTTGACGAGAGCGCGAGGACCAATCCGACGGCCAGGGCGATACTCCAAGTTTGGCCGAGCGCCATCGCGACGGCGGTAACAAGGAGCGTGGTGATGCCGACCTGCAGTCCACCCAAGCCGAGCAGCCGTGATCGCATGTCCCACAGAAGGCGCGGCTCGAGTTCCAGGCCGACAAGGAACAGCATCATCACGACGCCGAACTCAGCAAAATGCTGGATACTGACAACGTCCACTTTGAACGCTGCAAGCAAGGGACTAATGGCAATTCCGGCGATCAGATAGCCAAGCACCGATCCTAGTCCAAGTCGTGAAGCAATCGGGACGGCGACAACGCCGGCGCACAGGAACACAAAGGCTAAGAATAACAACTCACCCATCACGGCATCTCCCGGATCGGCAGCGTGTCACGAGTTACCGCTTCCATCGACTCCGCTGCATCGAAATCATATGCGTTGTCGCGGATCGCGGTCAGAAGGCGATGGTAGCCTGCTACGTGCGGAGCGACCTCATTTGCCTCGGGCGCCTTAAGAGAAGAGTGCAACACATAAGGCGCGACGAAACGCATCCGGCAAAGATGTGCCGTCTGTTCCAGAGGTGTGAGGAATGTTCTGAGTGGATAGCGCTGGTAGCCTTCGGATGTGTACGCCTCACTTGGCCCTGCGGCAGTAAGCGCCAACATCAGTATTTTCCCGACAAGTCGATCGCCACCGGCGCCGTAGGCAAAGCCGTGCTCCAAAACAAGATCAATCCACTCTTTGATAAGCGACGGCGTGGAGTACCAGAACAGCGGGAACTGAAAGATGATCACGTCATGATCCAGCAATCGCTCCTGCTCGATCTCCACGTTGACGTCGTGGCGCGGATAAGCCCGATAGAGGTCAACAAATGTGATACCGTCGATCTGCTGAGCTGCCTTAGCCATGGGACGATTCACGCGCGAAGACCGATGCCCAGGATGCGCATAATAGAGCAAGAGTTTAGCCATTGAGGAACCCGTATTTCATTCGGCCTGTGCATGACGACCCGGAGACGCAGCCTGGCGTACGCAGGCCAGCATTGCATGCGTGCTGCCAAGACGCTGTGCCTGGCCCCAAGCACTCGGGGCGA
>JBCCOV010000070.1:0-21769 GCA_039039985.1 Pseudomonadota bacterium
AGCAGCTCAAAGATGTCTCACTGCACGGCGGTCTCTCACTGGGTGACTGGCTTCGGTCGCAGGGCTACTCCACGACGTTTGTTGATCGACATCTGCTCCCGATGGCATCTGCGATCTGGTCGACACCGACCATGCAGGTGCAGGACTTTCCGGCCGTGTCTTTCGTCCGCTTCTTTTCGAACCACGGTCTGTTAAACATGTCGGTTCGGCCCCAGTGGCGTACGGTTGCCGGAGGAAGTCGCGCGTACGTGGCTGCGCTGGTGGCGGATACTGCGGCCAACTTTCAGGTGGGACGTCCCGTAACGCGCATCGAACGCGAGGCTGAAGGCGTGCGCATTACAGTCGGTGACATGGTCGAACGGTTTGATGCCTGCGTCCTGGCCGGACACGCCGATCAGTCGCTCGACATGCTGGCGGATGCCGATCGCAGTGAACGCGAGCTGCTGGGCGCATTTCGTTACTCTGAGAACACCGCTGTTCTCCACCGCGACGCCAGCTGGATGCCGCGTCGGCATCGGTTGTGGTCGAGCTGGAATTACGGTGCTGAGGCATCAGACGAATGCACGTCCGTCACCTATTGGATGAACAGTCTGCAACCACTCGCGACGCGTGAGAACTGGTTCGTGACGTTGAACCCGGGCCGGGAAATCAACGACGATCTTGTTGCGCGGCGTGATGTCTATGCGCATCCGACATTCGATCGGCGTGCTCTGGATGCGCAGTTCCGGCTTTGGGGCCTGCAAGGTCGGAGACGGACATGGTTTTGCGGCAGTTACTTCGGCTATGGGTTCCACGAGGACGGTTTGCAGAGCGGTCTCGCAGTGGCCGAGGCGCTGGGTGGGGTTATGCGGCCGTGGTCCATTCCAAGCCCATCGGATCGCCTGATCTTCTCGCCGCAGATTCCGCTGGTTCTGCCTGAGGCCGGCGCGAGTGTTGCCGCATGACGGCGTCTGAAACCATGCGCCCCTGGGCGCTCTACAGTGGCGAGGTCGTACATGCGCGCGTGAAGCCGCAGCCCCATAAGCTGCGATACCGTGTGTTTTCGCTTTTGGTTGATGTCGATCGGCTGGACGAACTCAGTCGCACGGTGCAGCTCTTTTCGTACAACCGCACGAACGTGATCAGCTTGTTTGACACCGACTACGGTGATCGGACTCCGGTTCCGCTCGGGGACCGGGCACGCCAGCTGCTGTCCGACGCCGGTCTGACAGACAGTGCGTTTCGCATCCGGCTGTTGACCTATCCGCGTGTCTTCGGCGCCGTGTTCAACCCGCTCAGCGTCTATTTCTGCTATCGGGCAAACAACCAGATCGGCGCAATAATCTATGAAGTTAGCAATACGTTCGGCGAGCGTAAATCGTACGTTTTGGAGGCCGGCGCGGCCGAGAACGGCGTGATTGCACAGACGTGCAGCAAGGAAATGTCCGTATCGCCGTTTACGCGTGGCACAGGCCAGTATGCGTTCCGGCTTATTGAGCCGCAGACGTCCGTTTCGGTTGGTGTCGCGTTGCGTGACGATTCCGGACCTATCCTCAAGGCGCATTTCTACGGTACGTACAAGTGCTTGACGTCGCCCGAGGTGATTCGCCAATTTCGACGAACACCGTTCTTGGCGCAACGTGTCCTCGGCGGAATTCATGCAGAGGCGTTCAAGCTGTGGTGGAAGGGCGTGCCGGTCTTTCGGCGTCATCGATCGCCCAAGTTTTCTGTTTCGGTGCCGCACGCGGCGCCTGATCGATAGCGCAGGGTTTCCTATGCACGACCGCGAACTCACACGTCCTCCCGTCCCGGAGCCCCTCGGGTTGGGCGCCTTGCGCGATGAATTGCTATTGCAACTCTGCGCCCGCGCATTGTCCGATCGATTAGACGGCCGGATTACGCTGAACTTGCCATCCGGCCGCGCGCGCACATTCGGCTCTGGTGAACTCCATGCTGAACTATATCTGCGGTCCTTTGGCGTGCTTTGGTCCGCACTGCGTCGCGGCGCGTTGGGGTTTGCCGAAGCTTACCTCAACCAAGACGTTGATACGCCGGATCTGGCAAACGTCTTCCGCTTCTTTGTTCGCAATCGACGGTCATTGGAGCAGTCGGGCCGTGGTGTCTTTCATGTCCGCCGCACGGACGTTGCTTATCACAAAAGCCGTGCAAACACGCGGGCTGGCAGTCGACGCAACATTGCTGACCATTATGACCTCGGTAATGACTTTTACGCGCACTGGCTTGATCCCGGTATGGCCTATTCCAGCGGTATCTATCTGGCCCCGGATATGACTCTCGCAGACGCGCAGGCCGCCAAATACGCCGAAGTTCTCGCGGCGATGGAACTCGCGGCAGACGACCATGTGCTGGAAATCGGCTGTGGCTGGGGTGGATTTATCGAGGCGGCTGCCAAGATAGGTGCTCGCGTCGACGCGATCACGGTATCGCAGCGCCAGTTGAACTATACGCAAGCGCGGCTTGAACAGGCGGCCCTGTGCAATCGTGCGACAGCCCGGTTCCAGGATTATCGCGATGCGCAAGGAACCTACGACAAAATCGCATCCATTGAGATGATCGAGGCCGTTGGCGAAGACCATTGGAGTACGTATTTCAAAACGCTCTACAGCCGCCTGAAACCGGGTGGGATTGCGGTCGTCCAAGCCATTTCAATTCGCGATGAGAGCTATCCGGACTACCGTCGGAAGCCGGACTTTATTCAGCGTTATATCTTTCCGGGCGGCATGCTGCCAACAAAGGCAATATTGCATGAACAAGCCGCGGCCGTCGGTCTCACAAGTGAAACTTGGCGTGAATTCGGGGCGAGTTATGCGCGCACATTGGCCGAATGGCGGCGTCATTTTCACGATCAGTGGCCACAAATCAGCGCACTTGGTTTCGACGACCGCTTCAAACGGCTTTGGGACTATTATCTCACATATTGTGAGGTTGGATTCGCAACCGGCGTCATAGATGTCGGCATCTATCGCTTTCATAGGCCTTTGGTCGCACACCAGAGCTGAAACTCATCCGGTCCGGCCATCCGTCCGTTTCCAGTCTGAATTTGATCGACTGCAGACAGCGGGAGAACACTTTGGCAAGCGAACCGACCACTGGCGAACAGTTATCGCCGTGCGATCTGACGCGTTTCTTTGAAGGCCGGGCAGTGGCATGGGGCGTGTTTGAGGACCGCTTCGGCACTGTGAAACGTCGGTTTCAGATCGAACTCGATGGCCGCTGGGTCAACGAGGCTTCATTTGAATTGTCGGAAACCTTTACGTTCTCGGACGGTGAGACCGAGACGCGTATTTGGGAACTCGTCCCATCGCCTGATGATCGCTCGTTCATCGGGCGGTGCTCCGACGCTGTTGGATTGGCAACGGGTGCGATCTCACCTGGCATGGCAGCCATGCGCTACACGTTTCGCCTTAAGATGAAAGATCGCGCGGTGAACTTGGAGTTCCACGACCGTTTTTATCCGGTCGGCGACGACGGTCTTCTCAATCGGACACGCGTGACCAAGTGGGGCATCAAGGTTGGAGAGGTGACGGCCTTCTTCCAACGGCAGCCGGTGCATGAAGTCGCGCGCGCCGCGGCTTAGGTCTCATACCGGCGTCGCATAAGAGTTCGCGCTTGGTCAGCGTTCTTGTAATGCCAAGCGCGCTCCAAGCACACAATAAATGCTACCGACAACTTTGCCCTGCCATTTCAAAACCATCGGGTTGCGGCGTAGGACACGTCCCAGGCTGCCGGCGCCGACGGCAAATACAATCGTGCTGATCAGCCCCAGAAGAACAAACACGGCCCCAAAAATACTCAGCTGCAGGACCACGAGGCCGTTTTCCGGACGCACGAACTGCGGCAAGAAGGCGAGAAAAAAGAGCGCCGTTTTCGGATTCAGAACTTCGGCCACAATCGCTTGCCGGAAGGCGCGACCAGCCGTGATGGGCAGGCCGCCACGGGCCAAATCCAATGGCGTTTGGTCGAGGATTGCGCGAATACCCAGATAGACGAGATACGCCGCACCGGCATACTTGACGAGCGTGAACAACAGCGCGGACGTCGCGATAATCGCCGAGATGCCGACAATGGCCATCACAGTGTGCAGCACATCACCTGCGGCGATGCCAGCACCTGTGGCGATACCGACCTTGGTGCCAGAAGTCGTGGCCCGCGCCACGGTTAGCAGCGTTGCAGGACCGGGGATAAACACGAAGCCAAGCACGATGATCACGTACGTCAGCAGGGTTGTTGTGTCGATCATGCACAGGCTCCGGTGACAGCAAGCAGCTGAAACCTAGCCATACGGGTTCGGCAAAAACAATATGCGCGCGTCCGCTAGAGCAGTGCTGTCTCAGGACAAAACACTTTAGTCGATCGCGCGACACGGCCATTTTGACGGAGCAGTGAAACCGGCGGGCAGTTTCGTCTCGGCATCGCCGCATGCGATTGAAAGCTGCTCGGTGGTCAATCCGATCGCCTGTGACAGATCCACGCCGGTCAGGTCCGCGCGGAACAAGTACGCACCGGAGAGATCGGTTTGCTTCAGTGACGCCAGGCGCAAGTCGGCGCGTGCAAAACTGGCGTACTTCGCCCGCGCACCGTCAAGATTGGCGCCCTGAAGGTTCACGCGGATCAGCTGTGCGCCGACCATTTGGGCCTTGCTGAGATCAGCCGCCTGTAGCGATGTTCGAATAAACTCCGCCTTCGAAAGATTGGCGCCAGATAACCGCGCGCCCTCGAAGTTGGCCCGGTTCGCGATCACACCCGAGAGATTAGCCTTGGTCAGCTTTGCTGACATCAGCACCGTACGTGTCAGGATCGCTTTCTTGAGAACCGCGGTGGAGAGATCCGCCCGCATCAAATTGGTTCGCGACAGATCGGCCCGCTCAAGTTGCGCGCCAGCAAGCGACCGTCCGACAAGATACTTGGCTTGTTTGCGGCATCCGCTCCAGTCCATTCCAGGTCGCGGCGAGTCACCGCATCCGGCAATAGCCGGCGATGTCGCGGGAACGGCGCTCAAGCACATCGTGCTGAGAACAACGAGCAGCTTTGCTCTGTTAAGCTCGTTAAACATCGGCCAGCCCCTGATCCGGTCCGGAATATCGCTCATGAACATATGTGGTGCGGCTTTAAAGTAGATAAAGAGGCGCACGGATTTCCGTTGGTCCGCTTGCGCCGAGGCACAGCCAATGGTTCGATAGCCGAATTGCCGCAGAAGCCGTGACTTTTATCGGCATGGCGACAGAGCTGACACCCTGCGAGGCGCAAGGACACGTATGACATCACAATCTGATGAACTCGGCCCTCAGGCGAAGTTTGAGGCCTTTCTCAAGGAAGGTCGCTTCATGATCCAACGCTGCAAAGCCACCGGGACACATGTGTTCTATCCGCGTGTTGCAGTTCCGGGGACCGGCGGGACAGACTTTGAATGGGTCGAAGCGTCGGGCTTGGGCACTGTTTACTCTGCAACTCTCAACCGATCCCGTTCAGGCAACGCGAATGTCGTGCTCGTCGACCTGGACGAAGGCCCGCGCATGATGAGCCGCGTCGAGGGTGCCGAGGTTGTCCCAATCGGGGCGCGTGTGCAGGCGCGGATTGCGCAGATCGACGATGCACCTGCCGTCGTCTTTGATCTCATCCCCTCTACAGACGGAGAACACCAATCGTGACACGTGATGGCATACGCGGATCTACAGCCATTGTCGGCATTGGTGGTGCGGGTTGGGGCGAAGCGCCCGGGCGCAGTGCAATCGAGTTACTTGGCGAAGCGGCACTGGCTGCCGTCGCAGACGCCGGCTTGCGCCTTGAAGATATCGACGGCCTCTGCGCGGCGACCAGTCAGCATGCGTTTCCGACGCTTTCCGTTGCGGAGTACCTCGGCATTGCCCCGACATTCTTTGACGGAACCAACGTTGGTGGGTCATCTTTCGAGATGCACCTCATGCAAGCGGCACTCGCGCTGCAGGCCGGCATTTGTAACGCCGTGCTGATCTGTTACGGCTCAAACCAACGGACTGCTGGAGGTCGGCTGGTGTCGCTCAGTGAGCCGCAGTGGCATGAGCAACCGTATCGGCCGCGACATCCGATTACGGCGTACGCTCTGGCGACGGCGCGTCATATGCATGAGTTCGGCACGACACGGGAAATGCTGGCTGATATCGCCGTTGCCGCCCGGGATTGGGCACGACTGAACCCCGACGCGTTCATGCGCGAGCCGTTGACACGCGAAGATGTCCTGTCGTCCCGCATGGTCAGCGATCCACTGACGTCGCGAGACTGCTGCCTCGTGACGGACGGCGGTGCGGCCTGCGTCATGGTGCGTGCAGACCGTGCCAAAGACCTGAGCAAGCCACCGGTTTATGTCCTTGGGGTCGGCGGGGCTCACTCCCATCGATCGATCACGCAGATGCGGGATCTCACTACCACGGTCGCGCGCGAGAGCGGTCAACGGGCGTTCCAGATGGCAGGGCTCGGGCCGAGCGACTGCGATCTGGTGATGCTCTACGATGCCTTCACGATCACGACGCTGCTGTTCCTGGAAGACCTGGGCTTTTGTCCGAAGGGAGAGGGCGGTCGGTTTGTTGCCGACGGGACAATTGCACCTGGTGGTACCCTTGCTGTGAACACCAACGGCGGTGGCCTGTCGTGCGTTCACCCCGGAATGTACGGGCTGTTCTTGATCCACGAGGCCGTAACCCAGCTTCGCGGGCAGGCGGGTGTGCGTCAGTTGCCGGTTTGTCGGACCGCGGTTTGCCACGGTAACGGCGGTACACTGTCCAGTCAGGTGACCGCAGTTCTGGGCACGGGGGACACACTCTAGAGCCGCCGAGAGCAGGCAAGGCTGTCATCTTTTCCGCGCACGGATTCGGTCGCAATTTCGCCATCGAACTCAGCGCCGTGTCGCGCTAAATGTATGTTCGGCACGCATCATCGGCGCTGCAGCCGCGGTGTCTGTTGGTGCGTTGCGTGCGAAACTGCTTCAGCAAGCCCGAGGTGGATCTGTGTCACTTGGTCGTATCGCCGTCAGGACGCTTTCATTCGGCGCTCCGGTTGCGGGTGCCGTCGCGCTGTTGGTCTTGGGCATCAACATGCGCGAAGGGCCCAGGCAGGCGCCGCCGACGGAAACCAGCCGGATCGTTCGCGTCATCACGCTGAAGCCGACGGCGTTTGTGCCCAGCGTGGTTGGTTACGGTGCGGTCAAGCCGGCGCGAACGTGGAACGCCGTGGCTCAGGTTGCCGGGCGGATCGAGTACATCCATCCGGCATTGCGCACTGGCGCCATCCTCAAAGCCGGCACGGAAGTCATCCGTATATCGCCGAAAGACTACGATCTCGCCGTTGCCGAAGCCGAGGCAAACTTGAAGGCCGCTGAGGCCAAGTTGGTCGAACTTGAACTGCAGCAGGACAATGCTCGCCGCTCCCGCGCGTTGGAAACACGAACATTAGAGCTTCAGCGCAATGACCTGACCCGGAAGAAGAACCTTCTCGAACGTGGGAATGTGAGCCAGGCGACGGTGGATGAAACTGAGCGCGCGGTGCTTTCACAGCAAGTCCGGGTTCAGGACATTGAAAACACGCTACGTCTTTCCCCGGCGCAAATCGACGCGCAAAAGCGACAGATCGAGGTTTCGCGCGCGCAGCTTGAAACCGCCCGCCTGAACAAAGAGCGGACGCGTATTGCGCTCCCGTTCGACGCCAGGATCGCCAGCGTCAATGTCGAACGCACGCAATTCGTCGCGGCCGGCACAGAATTGGCGGAGGCGGATGATATCAGCGAAGCGGAAGTTGACGCGCAGATTCCACTGACACGGTTTGGCGCATTCGCGCGCGTGTCGACGCCGGCAGACTTCAAGCGCCCACAGCTGGAACAAGAGGACGCAGTTCGCAAAGCGATCGAGCGGATTGGCTGGACCGCGAAGATCCGGCTCCGCTTCAGTGATCGCGACACCGTGTGGAACGCCAATGTGCTCCGCACGTCCGATACGATTGATCCAACGACGCGTTCCATTGGTGTGATCGTTTCTGTCACCGACCCTTATACAAGCGCGCGACCAGGTATCCGACCGCCGCTGGTGAAGGGGACGTTTGTCCAGGTCGAGTTATCAGGTCGGGCACTAGATGGGCAGATCGTTGTCCCGCGCGCGGCTGTGCATGGCGACTTTGTCTACATTGCCGATGCAGAGAACCGGCTGCGGATCAAGAAGATCAAGGTGCGTGTGGCCCAGGACGAGCTGGTCCTGGTTGAAAGCGGCCTGAAAGCTGGAGACCGATTGATTTTGACGGACGTTGCGCCCGCAGTCGACGGCATGCTGCTGGACCCGGTGACAGACGATAAGGATGGAGCGGCATCAACCGCAGCGGCACGTCCTGTGACCAATCGCGGAGCTGCCAAGTGATCGCGTACTTCGCCAACCATCCGACCATCGCCAATCTGCTCATGATCGCGTTCCTGGCCATCGGTGCCGTGACGGCGCCGACCTTGCAGCGCGAGACGTTTCCGCGAATTGCGCCCAGCAAGGTCGAGGTCAAGGTGGTCTATCCGGGCGCCACGCCGGCCGAGGTGGAAGAAGCGATTTGCCAACGTATCGAGGATGCCGTCGACAGTGTCGACGGCGTTCACGAGGTGAAATGCGACTCGCGGGAAAACCAGGCCACGGCAACAATCGAGATGGTTGAAGGCGGCAACCTCGACCGCTTCTTCACCGACCTCAAGACTGAAATCGATGCGATTAGCGATTTCCCGGAAAACGTCGAGACGCCCATCCTGAAGCAGTTGGGGCGGACGGACGCGGTCACCTCGGTTGCGATTGCCGGCCCTACCGATCGGACGACGCTGAAGCAATATGCCGAGCGCGTGAAAGATCGCATGAAGGCGTTTGGCGGCATTCCAAAAATCACCGTCCAGGGCTTCTCGGACCAACAACTGCGTGTCGAGATTCCCGATGCTGTATTGCGTCAGTACGGGCTGAGCCTGTCCAGCGTCGCGGATGCCATCCGCCGCCAAAGCGTTGATCTGCCCGCGGGAAGCGTGATGGCAGGGGACGGCGAAATCTTGTTGCGCTTCGCGGATGAGCGCACCACGGTCGATGATTTGCGGGATTTGATTGTCATAACAGCGACCAACGGCGGTCAGATTCGCCTTGGCGATATTGCAAAGGTCGATAGCCGCTTTGAAAAGGACGAAGACAAGGTCGTTTTCAATGGCCGTCCCGCCGCGCTTTTGGCTGTCGAGAAGTCCGAGAACGATGACATCCTGAAAGTCATCGATCGGGTCAACGCATTCCTGGACGTTGAGCGACAAAGCGCACCGCCGGGAGTCACGCTGACCGTCGTGACCGATGTCGCGAGCATCGTGAATGATCGCTTGCAGCTCTTGATCTCGAACGGCGCCCAAGGGCTGGCGCTGGTGTTTGTTGTGATGTGGCTGTTTTTCGGCGGTCGCTATGCGTTTTGGATCACGATGGGTTTGCCGGTCGCGTTCATGGGCGGGTTCGCGGCCATGGCGCTACTCGGCTATTCGATCAACATGCTCACCATGGTCGGGCTCTTGATCGTCGTCGGCCTGTTGATGGACGACGCGATCGTGATCTCGGAAAACATCGCAAGTCAGCGGGAAAAGGGGCTGCCGCCGATGGAGGCTGCAGCCAAGGGTGCAGCCGAAGTTCTCCCTGGCGTGCTGTCATCATTTGCAACAACGCTCTGTGTGTTTGGATCGCTGGCGTTCCTGTCCGGCGATATCGGGCAGCTGTTGCGTGTGATCCCGGTTGTGATGATCGCCGTATTGGCTGTCTCGCTTGTTGAGGCGTTTCTCATTCTACCCAGCCACCTCGGGCATGCCTTGCACGCGACTGACGAAGCCCGGATTGCGCGCGGATGGGCGCCGCGATTTTTGGACTGGCTGCGCGAGCGGTTTGTGGGGCGGCTTGCCACGCTCTCCGTCCGGAACCGGTATTTCACGGTCGGTCTGACGATGGCCGCCCTTGTCCTGGCCATTATGGCGATGGCGACCGGCATCCTGAAATTCAGCGCGTTCCCCGAGCTGGACGGCGACACGTTAGAGGCACGGATCCTGCTGCCGCAAGGCACGCCGTTGGCCCGCACGGAAGCCGCCGCGCGGGAAATCGAAGCCGCAGCGTTGCGCATCAATGAGCGTCTGACACCGGAGCAACCCAACGGTGCTGCGCTCATCACCAACCGGACGATCACGTTCAACAAGAACGCCGATGCGAATGAGACCGGCCCCCACGTTGCAACGGTCAGTATCGACCTGTTGTCGTCCGAGGTCCGTACGGTCGACAACGAGGCGCTGCTGGCGCTGTGGCGGCGTGAGGTCAAGCCCATCGCGGACGTGATTGCACTGAAGTTCACCGAACCGTCGACCGGGCCGGCCGGCAAGGCCATCGACATCCAACTCAGCGGCAACGATCTGGCTGCGCTGAAGCGGGCGAGTGACGAGTTGCAAGCGTGGTTGCGCCGCTACAATGGCGTTGTCGGCGTGCTCGATGACCTGCGGTTGGGCAAGCCCGAAATCAAGGTCCGAATGAAGGAGGAGGGCGTTGCCCTGGGGCTGCGTGCAGAGGACGTCTCCGATCAGTTGCGCGCCGCTTACTTCGGCAAAACCGTCTACGAGATCCAAACCCGCGATGGCAAAATCGAGATCGATGCACGACTGTCCTTGAGCGACCGCAATCGCCGCGGCGGGCTCGACGACTTCGTCGTGACGACGTCGAGCGGAGAGCTTGTACCGTTGTCGTCTATTGCGACGCTCGAGACAGATCGCGGTTACGCCCGTATCAATCGCATTGACGGTCTGCGCACCGTAACGGTGCAGGGCGATGTCGATACCCGGATCGCCAACGCAGCTGAGGTCGTGGCCGACACGCAGCGGCGCTTCTTCCCGGAATTCCGCGAACGCCATCCGGAGGTCAAGATCACGGTTGCCGGCCAGAACCAGGAAGCAGGTCAGACCAGTTCGTCGATGATCAGCGGTTTCATCATCGGCCTGATCGGTGTGTTCCTGGTCTTGAGTTTCCAGTTCCGCAGTTATGTCGAGCCGATTGTCGTGATGGTCCTTATTCCGCTCGCCTTCATTGGCGCGGTGGTCGGCCACATCCTGCTTGGGCTCGATTTCACGATGCCGAGCCTTCTCGGCTTTGCGGCATTGGCCGGTGTCGTGGTCAACGACTCGATCCTATTGGTGAACCAGATCAAGGCTCATCATAGCCCAGGCGGCACCGTCGCAGACGCGGCACCACCAGCCGTCCGCGCGCGGTTTCGCGCGATCCTGCTGACGTCGCTGACAACCGTCGTCGGTTTGCTGCCGCTACTGGCCGAGACCAGTCTGCAAGCACAGGTTCTCATTCCACTCGTCACCAGTCTCGCCTTCGGACTGATGGCCTCGACCATTCTGGTGTTGTTCGTTGTCCCGGCGTTCTACGCCATCCTCGACGATTTCGGCCTGAGCACGCTCGCCGACGAACGCCACCATCCCGAAGGCGCCGCGCCTGCCGGCCATTGAGTCATGGATTGAGACGGCATGCCGATCGGCCGACGGATGCGAGGTAGCACACGGACATGAAACCATGAGATTTGCAGCCATTGCGGATGTCCACGGTAACGTCGCGGCGCTCGAAGCCGTCCTCGCCGACATCGCGGCGCTGGGCATTTCCGACGTCGTCAATCTCGGTGACCACTTCAGTGGACCACTTGCGGCCGGCCGAACGGGAGACCTGCTGCTGAAACGCGATTTTCCATCGATCCGCGGCAATCACGACCGCTGGCTCCTGGAGCAGTCCCGCGACGAGATGGGCCCGTCCGATGCCGCCGCTGATGCGGACCTTCGGCCCGAGCACAAGACGTGGCTCGCGGGATTGCCGGTAACGTTGGTGTACCGGGACGAGGTCTTTCTGTGTCACGGCACGCCGACCAGCGACACGACCTATTGGCTTGAAACTGTGTCACCGGACGCCATCGTCCACCAAGCGCCGATCGAACAGGTTGAACGCGAAGCCAAAGGCGTCGACTTTCCGCTGATCTTGTGCGGCCACACGCATATCCCGCGCGGGGTCCGTCTGCGCGATGGCCGGTACATCGTCAACCCTGGCAGTGTCGGTGCACCCGGCTATGATGACGACGCGCCGGTCTACCACGTCGTCCAAACCGGCAATCCGGACGCCTGCTACGCTGTGCTCGAAAAGGTCCAAGATCAATGGCAGGTCATGTTCCGTTACGTGCCCTATGACACGGCCCCGATGGTCGCCCGCGCGAGAAGCCGTAACCGCCCGGAATGGGCCCGAGCGTTGGAAAGTGGATGGGTAAGGTGATTGCATGGCGTGAGCGTATAGGTCCCGCTCGGCTATGATGCGGGTAAGCAGCAGCGCCATTGACCGCATTGTCGTGCTATTGAATCTGCCGCCCAACGTCTCAATCGCCAGGCGCGGCGAGGGTGCATACGAGAACGATCATTGTCCGGTGATTACGATCTACACGCCGCTGCAGGGGGCAGAGCGTTCGTCTGGCAGAGGGCGGGAGCGGTCTCCGGTGCGATGCGCGAATTCGCTGTGCCAATGTCAGCTCCGGCCAAGACCGGACATGTGTCGTGCAACGATCAGGCTCACTTTCGACCCGTTGCCAAAATGTGTTTGCCAGCGCGCCTCTTCAATCAGCGACCGAGTAGATATTCAGCCACGGCCTGATATGCAGGCAGCGACGTGGGGTCGATGTAGGCATTCTTCGCCTGGGGATGCGAGGCGAACCTCACGATGACCATATCCGCAGTCGGATCGACATAGATCGTCTGGCCGTGCACGCCGCGAGCAGCGAACGCTCCGTGAGAATTATGGAAGACCCACCACATCCCCCGATAGCTGCCGCCTGGCATGGTCTGATATCCAGCCTTCGCGAAGGCCGCCTTGCTCCCGCCGCGTCTGATGCTGTCGACAGCAGACGCCGGAAACAACCGTTGCCCATGAATGACGCCAGCGTTGAGCATCAACTGCCCGATGCGCCCCAGGTCGCGTAGACCGGCACTCAAACCGCCGCCGGCAAATGCTGTGCCGAGTGAGTCGACTGTCATGTAACCATCCTGCTCAGCGCCGATACGGCGCCAGATCCGCTCCGACAGCAAGTCGGGCACAGACTTCCCGGTCGTTCGCGCAATAATCCAACCAAGAGTGTCCGTGTTGACCGTCTTGTATCCGAAGGCTTCGCCGTGCACGCCCGTCGGTTTCACGGTCTGGAGGAACTCATAGTAGCCAACCGGACCCTCGTAGCCGGCCGGTTTGGGCAGTGGGTTGGCGGCTGCACTGTAAACCCAGATTCCGGCATCCGGATCGGAGTAGTCTTCGCTGAAGTCCAGGCCGGTCGTCATATCCATGACTTGACGAACCGTTGCGTTGCCGAATGCGCTGTCTTTGAGTTCTGGAACAATCGTGCCAACGGTTGCGGAAGCGTCGAGCTTTCTTTCTGCGACGAGGATTTCAGCCAGTAGACCGGTCATCGATTTCGTCATCGACATCGCACCGTGCTTGCCGGCCTCATTCAAACAGCCAAAGTAGCGTTCATAGACAATGCGCCCTTTGTGCAGGATCAAGATGCCGTCGGTGTAATTGGCTGATAGCGACTCTTTCCAAGTCATAGTCTTGTCGCTGCCGATGGGCGCGAACGTCACGTCGTCGATCCCGTCATCGAGGCTCCGTGCCATGGTGATGGGGGCACCCAGGCCGCGGCTCACTCGCGTCGTGGGGAGCAGTTCCCGAAAGTGGCAAACGGTCCAGCGCATCTTTGGGAAGCTGAAAAAGTTCGAATCAGGCTGACCGATCCTTTTATCTTTCGGCGGAGGAAACCCTTGCATCCAACCCATGGTGCCTGGATCGGAATCGGCCGCGCTGGCGGGCTCTCTATCTGCCGCGTTGGTCGACGCCGCGTTGAGAGCACCAAACGCTGTGAGAATACAGAAAGTGATCGACAACCATAGAGGACGCAGCACGTTGGGCACTCCTATGCCTGCGAATGACTAGTCGATTCAGTAATTGACGACGATGTTCACGAAGCCGCCGAGCCAAATGGGAAGGTCGCCATCGCCACCTGCAGTGCCCACCGCGTCCTTCAACCCTTTGCCCGGCACAGAAGCGCTGACACCGGCGGTAAAAAAGGTGTTCTTGTTGATAATCCGGGAGTACTCCAGGAACACGTCATCGGCCAGATGCGGGTCCGTGACGCCGGCGATCACACCCTCGCCGGTGTTGACATCAAAACGAGCGGCCTGGCCAAACTGGACGGGACTGCGCAGCTCGTTGGCCCGGATATGGGCGTAACGCAGCGTAAACCTGTCCTGCGAGGTCGGACTGATGCTCAGCGTAATCTGATGCGCCTGAACGTTCGAATTGATGAAGGTGAAGGACGATTTTGATCCCGTGGCCCAGCTGCTTGGCGAACCCTCAAAGAACAGGGGATCGAACCGCTCCAGAGTCGCCGTATCAGGATTATCACCTGAGAACGTCTGGTAGGTATACATCACCATCGGACGCCAGGGAGACTGCTCAAAGGTATAGCCCACTTGACCGCGCGCCGCCCATGCCCGCAGGTCAATGTCATCATTCCATTCGTAGGCCACGTCCGTCGTAAAAAAGAGGCCTGACAGTGGGCCATGGAATCGGGCCGTTCGTCCGTAAAAATTCAAAGCGTTGAGACCGTCCCGCGCATTCGGGATGACACTCGGGATTCCAACCCCGCCAGGTGCAGCTTTCGGATAGGGAGCTTCTGACTCCAAGACATTCAAATAAGTTATGCCAGCATAACCGCCCTGTTTGCTGTCGTAGCGCAAATCCGTTCCGGCGAGCTCGTTGCGACTGTCGTTAGCCTCTGTTTCGTTTGGGTCGAGATAGAAGGTCGTACTGGTCAGGTTCGCGAAGCCAAACTTCGCGATTGCGGCGCGCTCCCAGGACTTACGCGGACCGAGTTTGAGTGCGCCGCGTTCGAAACCGCTCGAACCGCCGTTCTCGACAAGCATGCCTGTGCCGAGCTTCAGCGGGCGCCGGCCGCCCGAGATATCGACGGAAAGGCCGTCAGGCCGCTCGAAGCGATAGCCGAGATAGGCGTCTTCCAGAGTGACGCGGCCGGTATTGCCGGTGTCGTAAGCGTCGATCCCACGCGTATCAGATAAAACGGTGGATACCTTGCCGTAAAATACGTTGTGAGGCGCAAACCGGTAATCAAAGCTCAGGCCAGGTTTGGCGTAGCTCTCAAACCATACGGTGTCTGGATCGAAGTCCGCTGTTGGTGCGAAGGTGTCCGACAGGTTCCAAAACAGGTTCTCTTCACCAACGAGATTAATGCCGGCCTGAAAATGTCCGCGGATCGCCAGCCCATTCTGTTTGTAGAATAGCAGGGGATCGTTCGTTTGGGCGTGTGCGGGCTGGCCTATCACAAGTGCCGCCACCACCGCTGAGACGAGCTTTCGCACCATTAAGACGAGCTCCAATGTGACTGGTGTCCGCCGTTACTGGCTGTCGCGCGCGACCTGACGGCTCGCGACGGCACGGCAAAAAACCACGTGAAGCCCTGAGCTGCAACGAAGAGAAGGACCTCAAGCGCGGCCGAACTGGCAACGTGTTAACAGATAGGCACACCCTCGCGTTTGTCCCCTGCTGGCCCAGCGCGGAACAACTCAGTCTGAGCACCGCAAGCACAAAGTTGAGGGCTCAGCGGATGTGCTGGGCGCCACCCATCTGCAGCCGCAGATGCTTCTAGTCGCAACAACGCAATCTGTTCCTAGTCGCTGCGAGATCGGGGACAGTGGACATGAAGCGCCTATTCAGCGTTCTATCGCTCGGCGAGCAATTGACCAGAATTGGCGCATCGAGAGGAATACAAAATCCGCACGCAGCTCGTCGCTATCCCGCGACTCGCCGTAGCGCCCAAGAGCCTGATAGGCTCTCAGCTCGATTGGGTAACCGAGTTAAAGCCATGGCTCTGATCAACAAAGTCGAAGTTATCGAGTTTGCGTTCCAAGTGAACAACCTTGGCGTATCTATGGATGGTCCCGGAGCCATCTACAACCTAGGTTACAGCCCGGGCAACGTCACCGAACTCACCAAATATGCCACCATAATTCACTGCGATGATGGCAGCTCTGGTGCCTATGTCGCGCATTGGGGCGGCTCCCGCGCTTCAATGGCGCAAACTCTGACACTGGCACCCAATCTCATCGGTCGAGATCCCGACACCCGCGAAGAAATCTGGACAGACTTTAAGCGGGAACTTCGCCAGCATGACGGGATGGGTATCGGTCCTATTGATATCGCGCTGTGGGACCTGGCTGGCAAGCGTTTAGGCGCATCCGTTTCGCAATTGCTCGGCGGCTTTCGCAAACGCTTAAAGACGTATGCTTCAACATATCACGGCGATCGAGTTGGTGGATTGGATAGCCCTAAGGCGTTTATCGATTTTGCAGAGCAGTGTTACGAACTTGGATACCGCGCCTTCAAAGTCCACGGTTGGCATGATGGCGACGCGAGGGAGGAGGCAGAAAACGTCCTCGCGGTCGCTCGCGCTGTCGGTGATCGCATGACGTTGATGCTCGACCCTGCTAACCAGTTGCGCACCTTCGCTGATGCTCTCTATGTCGGACGGGCCTGTGATGAAGGAAACTACTTCTGGTACGAAGATCCATTGCGAGATTGCGGCGTGTCGGCGTTTGCGCACAAGAAGCTGCGCGAGGCGCTGAAGACGCCGCTGCTGCAAACGGAGTATTTGCGAGGCTTCGAAACGAAGGCTGATTTCCTGATCGCTGGCGGCACCGATATGCTACGCGCCGACCCCGAATACGATCTCGGTATAACCGGCGCTATGAAAATCGCTCATCTTGCAGAGGCATTTGGCGTCGATGTCGAGATCCATGCTTGTGGGCCGGCGCATCGGCACTGCATGGCAGCCATCCGTAACACAAACTACTACGAGCTAGCGCTTGTCGGTCCCAATACGCCTAATGCCATTCCGCCGGTCTACACGTGTGGCTACAATGATCAGATAGACGCCGTCGATGATGACGGCACAGTGCCCGTTCCAAGCGCGCCGGGTCTCGGAGTTACCTACGACTGGGACTTTATTCGCGGCAATAAGACGGCCACACAGGTCTTCAAGTAACATTAGCGATCGCAGCGCATACCGAAAGATATCGGCATGGGCGCCGACCTTGGTCACGATGAGAGCGGCGACATTGCAGTGACGCCAGCCAGGTCACTTTCTGCGAATTTCCGAACAAGCCCCAGCCCATGCATCGACAATTTGCCGATGGACAGTCTCCTTGCCAATTCCCGATTCGGACCGCCGATGTCTGAGAGCGATCAATTTCGCAGTTTCACGTGGTCGCGCAAGCCAAGGACAAGGCGGCCGAAATTGGCTCGTGGGTCGCGTGCTTGATTGGGTCGTGCGTGTCCGCGCTATCCGAGTCCTTCAGACCTCGACTTGCTCCGCCATTTCAATCGCATCGTCGACCTCGACGCCGAGACATCGAGCGGCACCAACCGCCCTCAAGAGACGCAAGGTCGGATTGTTCAACGCGGCCACCCCGGACACGTGGCGAGCGCAACGCAGTTTGCCGATGCATCTGGCATGCAACTTTGCGGACGCCATCACCTAACCGGTTGATTGATCCGGAGACATTCGTCCGTGGCAGTGGGTGGGGAAACCATGCTGCCGAAACGGGTCATCCTCCACAAGGATAGCGCGGCGCACCGCAGGCCCGAACATCAGCCTGGATCGAAATGAGGTGTCACTCCTGATCGGCGTCGGGAGATGTTCCGCCAAACTGAAGCGCGGTCCCAAGCCAGCCATCAGCCCGCTTGGTCCAGTAGCTTTCGTGCAATCGAGAGCTGAGTGGTCCCGGAGTACCATCGCCGATTTCCATGCCGTCAACTGATGCTATCGGGATCACACCGCCCGCAGTGGTGGTGATAAATACCTCATCACAAGAGGCCAGGCGAGCCGGCGATATTTCAGTTTCCGCAACAGGGATTTGTAGCGAAGCGGCCAGTTCAATAATCGTTCGGCGTGTCATTCCGTCGAGCACGTTTATGGCTTCCGGCGTAAAGAGCTTGCCATCCTCAACGACAAAAACGTTGAAGCCCGGACCTTCGGCAAGGTTGCCCTCAACGTCTTGGAGCAAAACGGTCTCGCACCCAGCGTCATAGGCCTCCAGCAGCCCGAGCTGAAAGTCTAGCCAATGATAATGCTTGACGCGTGGGTCGACCGAAACCGGCGGGATCCGCCGCCGATCAGAAAGATGAAGCCGCATGCCTCGTTCTTGGATCTGCGGTCTTGCAATCCAAACGTAGGGAATGGCGTAGGCCCGAAAACGATTGACACAGTTGCGTACGTCTCGATCGCCAACCGGTGGCACACCTCGCGTCATGAGAAATTGGATATAAGCAGAGCTGTAACCTCCACGGCCCACCAATTCGTGAAGAACACTGCGCAACTCCTCCTCGGTTGGTGGGGTCATCCGCAGGCGCTCAGCCGAGCGATAAAATCGCTCGATGTGATCATCGAGCCGAAAGAAATAGCCACCCCAAAAGGACACAGTTTCTTGAAACGCATCAGACCGTGTGAACCCCCAGTCGAGCAAGGGAACGCTCGCTTCGTTGGCCGGGAGGTAGGCACCATCGACGTATGCGACACCCTCCAACATCGCGCCATCTGGCTGACGCGTGCTTTGCTCTATCAATTCGAGGGCGATTGACACCGTGCTTCTCCAGCGACTTCATGCATCACTTGAGATTCTCAGATATGAGAAAATTCTCAAATCTGCAACCGCATTCTCCAGTTGCTAAGGTTTATCTCCAATCAGACGGACAACGGACTGCATGACCAAGACGAGACTGATCGCCGACACCGAGCAGATGCGTGTAGGAGCAGCGATCCGTGAGCTGCGCAAAGAGGCGCGATGGACGCTCGCAGATCTTGCAGAGACCACCGCCATCCCCGTTGCAACGCTTTCGAGGATCGAGCGCGGTGTGTCTGGTGGCTCCTTCGACAAGATCTCCCGCATAGCTCGGGCTTTCGGGAAGTCGTTCGACGAAATCACAACCCTGACGTCTCATCGTGCCCCCGCCCTAGTCTTGAACATCACGCGTGATGGTACTGGCCGGAGCTTTGCCAACAACCGCTATGACTATGAGGTGCTGGCCGCTGATGTGACCCGGAAAGCATTTGTGCCGCTCGTCATGACAATCAATGCCAGATCGAGACCGGGCCCATATGATTGGACGAGCCACCCGGGTGAAGAGCTGATCTACGTCCTAACTGGCCGCGTGAAGCTGTTCACGGCTGCTCACGCTCCTGTTGAGCTTGCGCGTGGTGACAGCGCCTATATCGATAGCGGAATGAGCCACGCATTCGCCACAGTGACAGCTAACGGATCACCATCCAAGATCCTCGCAATCTGCACGTCGGATGCGGGCACCGCGATCGGGCAAAGTCATTCGTGATGGAGAGCGATAGTTCGTCTGATGTCAGGTATTGGCCCGTCGCGTGATAGTCGGTTGCTTTGTAACGTCTGGTGTCGCCAGTATCGGGCGTAAACGATGACACAAGCTGCTGTCTGCAAGCGACTGTAACTTGGCCAAAGCACACGCTTCGACGAACTCAACGCGTCACGTAAAGTCGTGCAAGCTTGTCACCCCACTCAGTCCCCACCCCAACTTGAGCCCCACACATGACCGCAGACGACATCATCGCCGCGCTAAACCTCACCCCGCATCCTGAGGGTGGGCACTTCCGCGAGACCTTTCGCGACGCCGGGGCCTCTGACCGTGCCCACTCGACTGCGATCTATTATCTCTTGAAGGCCGGGGAGCGGTCGCACTGGCATCGGGTTGATGCGGCGGAGGTCTGGCATTGGTACGCGGGCGCGCCGTTGGAATTGTCGCAATCCGACGGCAGTGCTCCGGCGTTGGCGCAGATCCTCGGCACCGACATCGCGTCCGGTGCGCGGCCACAAATCGTGGTGCCAGCTGATATCTGGCAGTCGGCGCGCAGTCTTGGCGACTGGACGTTGGTCGGCTGCACAGTGGCGCCGGGTTTTGAATTTTCCGGCTTCGAGATGGCGCCACCGGACTGGTCGCCGGGCGCAGCGTAGGAGGCACGGACGGGCGAGCGTCGAACTGCTCAGGCCGTCGTCTTTGCCTCGTCCTCGCGTTCCGCAACATCGCGCACGATCGCCATTGTCCGGTAGATGCCGTGGACGAACTTGCCGTAGGGCAATGTCAGGAACAGCGCGAACACAAATCCGAGGTGGACGACCAGCAGCCAGCCCATGGCCGACGTGTGACGGAAGAACAAGAGCGCCAGGCCGGTCGCCGACACGATGAACAACAGCGCCAGAAACGCGTGGTCCATGCCGAAGTGCCGACGGTTGGCCGGTTCGGGATCGGCCTGCACTTTCAGCCAGAACAACCCGAGCGTGCCGATGCACAAGAGCACGCCACCAACGGTCCCTAAAACCACCGGCGCCGAGTACCAGGAGTAGGGCGCTTCCCAACCGAGAAAGTAATGCATCAACGTCGCCACGGATGTGGACGCGAACGACAGCAGGAAGCCCCATAAGGTCGCCATGTGAAAGTGACGCCGTCCCAGGCTGTAGCGCTCATCGATGTCATTGCAGCCGTCTCCCGCACCGCCGAGATGACGGGTCGTGCCGGCTTCACGAAACGCCTGAACGATATGTCGAAGGCCGACATTGGACGCACCGCAGGCCTTCCAATAGCGCACGCCGCCAATGATCATAGCAAGCACGGCCCAACCGAACGTCACACCGCCGAGCAGCACCATCACGTTGTGCGGCATGATTTGATAGAACGCACCAGGGCCTTGGTGCACGGCCGTCATGGCGCCGGGGGCTACAAACGCAATCGAGCCGGCGATAATGAGTGTCAGAACGATGCCGGTCAGGATCGCGACCCACAAGCCGTTGCGCTCAAACGTGGCCCCCAAGCTGCTTGGCCAGGCGAAAGCGACATAGGTTTCCGTGCGGACTTCGGCGAAGCGTTTGGGCAGGTTCAAGCCGAATTCATGCGGCGGCGCATACTGGCACGAATACCAGCAACCCTTGCAGTTGTGACAGAGGTTGGCCAGGTGCCCGAGATCCGCGACCGAGAATGCGCGCCGGCGCTCCATGGCCGGGAAAACCGGGCAAAAGCCTTCGCAGTAGCGGCACGCGTTGCAAATCTCCATCGTGCGCCGGGCATCCAGGACTGCGGTGGTTTCCTGAAGCGCCGCCGACGATGGCTGGTCGCTGATGTAAGTCGAAGCCTCAGTTACGGACATAGCGCGCAGCTCCTTCACCAGCCTTCAGGCCAAACACCGTGCCAATGGTCATGCCGATCCCGGCGAGATAGCCCTGGCCCAGGATATTGCCGGCCATGATCTCTCCGGCCGCCCAAATGTTGGCCGCGGGCCGCCCGTCGGCCATCGCAACCTTGGCGCCTTCGTCGACCTGGACACCGAGATAGGTGAACGTGATCCCCGGCCGCAGCGGATATCCGTAGTAGGGCGGGCGATCGATTGGGCGCGCCCAATTGGTCTTGTCGGGTTGCAGGCCGGTCGTCCGGCGGCCGTCATGCACAGTCGGGTCGAATGGCCCTTCAGCGGCGCACGCTGCATTGTAGGCGGAGACGGTGCCCTTGAGTGCGACGGGATCGAGCGCCAGCTTGCCGGCCAGTTCGCCAATAGTGTCGGCGCGTTCTGGCGGAAAGATCGACGGCATAAACAACTCGATCGCTTTGCTGTCGAG
>JBCCOV010000071.1:0-21712 GCA_039039985.1 Pseudomonadota bacterium
CGAGGCTTAGGCCATGAGTGATTGCCACTCCGCCAAGGCGGGGGAGCGGGTGGTCTTGTAAGTTTGTCTGTCAGTGAGGTGGCGGTTTGTGTTGAAGTGGTTGTGGACGTTGGCGTGAACGGAAGCGAACTTCTGAAGAGACTTCATTCGCCTGAAACGCTGCATCACCCGTTCCCGTCGTCGGAAGGGTAAGTGCGAGTTCTCGACCCGGTTGCTGAACCAGCGTCCGATCTCCTGGCGATCTTTGTTTCCAAGCTCACTCATAGCGGCCTTGTACGAAGGTAGGCCATCTGTGGCGATGGCCTCCACAGGCCCGTGGTTCTTCAGCGCTTTCCTCATGAACTTGAGAGCGGCCTTCTTGTCGCGCGTCTTTGTGACGTAGCTCTCGAGCACTTCCCCCTCTTGATCGACCGCTCGCCAGAGGTAGTGGGTCTCCCCATTGATCTTCACAAACATCTCATCGAGCGCAGGCAACGGGCCTTCCGGGGGAAGGCTCTAAAGCCAAGCCCAGCGCCACTGCCTGAAGCCGCGCATCCGGCTGATGCGCTGGCGTTTGATATCCGCTGCGAACATCGGCCCGAACCGGTTCCACCAGAACCTCACTGTCTCATGGCAGATATCTATCCCGCGCTCGAAGAGCAGGTCCTCCACGTTCCGTAAGCTCATTGGTAAGCGGACATACATCATCACTACCAGCCGGATGACCTCGGGCCAAGAATTGAAGCGTTTGAATGGGCTGGCTGGTTTAGCTCTCGATTTGCGGCTCATAGGCCGCCGCTAGCAGCGAGGGCCCCCGCCTGCCACGTTAGTCTGACAAGGCCACTGGCCCCTTGCTCTCTAATCAAATGGGTTACCTTCAGAAGTTGAACCGGACCCCTCCCGTCACCCCATAGCTGTTATCGTTGCTGAAGTCGGAGATGGCGCCTTGTGCGGTGAGCGCGCCGTGGAACACGAGGTTCTTGGCGACCGAGGCGTGCGCGCCTGCGGTGAGTTCAACCCGGTTCTGGGCCAGACTGGTGATGAACGGCGTGCCGGCAAAGTCGATCGACGTGTCGTTGTCAAAGGCATGGATGTAGCTCACCGATCCGATCAGGCTCGTGCCGCCGGTGACGTGTTCGGCCATCAGGCCAGCGCGTGCCGAGGTGGTCTCGCCATCGCTCACAAAGGCTATAAACGGGGAGCCGAACGGATCGGCAATGCCATCGCTACTGACAGCCGAATGGGTGAACTGAACCTGAGGCACCAGCGTCAACCCGTCCGATAGGTCGAAGACCTTACCCACTTCCATCGAGACCGCCATGCCGTCGCCGTTTGTGTCGGGCGCAAAGCGTCCCAGCCCATCGACGGAAAAGTCACTCGAGAAGGTCGAATAGCGCATCTGGCCGTTGGCGTAGAACTGGCTGCTTGAAAGCCACAGCGCGCTGAGCGTGAAGCTCGCCGCCTGGGTGTCTATTCCGCCTGCCAATGCCACAAGGCCGTCAATATCGGTGTCCGCGTCCTGCCAGGCGAAGCTGGTGCCCAGAATTAGGCGACTGGCGTCGCTTTCGAACACCGGGATATCGAGTCCGATCTCAAAGCCAAAGACATCGGTGTCAACTTCGCTGCCAAGCGTACTGCGCTCGTCATGTTCCGCGCGCGTACCCGCGAACGAGATCCACAGTGCCTTGTCCAGAGTAAGCTCGAAGTCGATCAGCGATTGGCCCACGCTCTTGCGGCCTTTGCCCTCGCTCGCCTCGTCCTGCACTGAAGGGCGGTTGCCCCAGGTCTGGAGGGTGGTGCCCGGCGTGTTGAGCCGCGTCAGCTGCGCGGGATAGGCCTCGAACGGGATCGTCGCCGGATTGAGCAAGAGTGTGCCGTCCTCGGCAAATGGCGAAAGGAGGAACGTCTGGTTCTGCGCATCAAATCTCAACTGATAGCCAAAGGCGCCGATGATCTGCGCGTCCTGACCATCGGGCAGAGTGAAGTTCGTGCTGGTGAGACCAAAGGCTCCTGTCGAGGTGGTCCCGCTGACATCCACAAGCGCGATCTCAGCCGGATCGATGGTGAGGCCAAAGCCATTCACGGATATAAAGCCCGATCCGACTGTGTCGCCGGCAATCGAGATTGTATCGGCGGTTGCGGTGGAAACATCGACGTCGAACGCAAGATTGCCCATGCCGGTGAGATTGCCGTTGATGATAAGCTGATCGCCCGCCGCGTTATCGACCGAGCTGATCGTTCCGGTGTTGGCGACATCGCCGTTGATCATGACGTTGCCTGCCCCGCCAAACCCGGTGAAGAAGGTGGAGGAGCCATCGATCGATAGCGCGCTGCTGAGCGCAAAACCGGGCTGGGCTGCGCTAAATGTGGTGCCGTTCCGCAGCTGTGTTAGGCCACTGGTTATCGAAGCGCCTGTAAAGGTGGCCTGCGTGTTGTCGAACACGATCTCTTCCCAGTTTTGAAGATCCGCGCCGACACTGCCCGCAAATCCGGAAAAGGTCAGCACATCGACAAAACCATCGCTCGTATCGCTGTCATCGCCGCCATCCAGAACGGTCACACCGCTGATATCCCCGCCCGCAATGGTCACGTTGTCCGAGCCCAGACCCAGCCGCGTCACGCCGCTGATCGTGGAGCCGGTGTTGAAAGAGGTGGTGCTGTCACCCGCGCGGTTCACGATGGCGTACTCACCGCCCGAAACATTCGCGCCCGCGTCGAGCGTGATCACGGACAGACCGCCCGCGCCGGTCGTGGCCAAGATGCCCGTATCCGTCGTCCCCGTCGTCACGCCCGAGACCGTGACCGAAAGCGGGCCGGTCCCGCTATGCGAAGCGTCAATACCCTCGTCCTCGCCGATAACCGTCCCGGTGGTCACAATCGAAAGACCCGTCCCGCTCGCGTCGTTCGACGCGTTGATCGCGTCGTTGCCCGTGGCGGTGACATTGTCCACCGTGATGCCCAGCGCACCGCCATTCTCATTGGTCGCGCGGATCCCATCGTCACCACCGCTAACCTGCGCGGTGCCGTCCGCATTCGTACTCGAGATATTCAGATCGCCGGTGCCGTAATTGGCCGCGTAAACGCCGATAGATCCGCCTGAGATCGCGCCTTGGCTCGCGACACTAAGACTGGTGCCGCCGACCAGGTTCTCCGCGTAAATGCCGTAGTCGGACGTCCCGCTTACGTTGTCCGCTGTGATATCGAGCGCGCCGCCAGAGAAGTTCGCGGCAAAGATTCCCGTGTCCGGGGCGTCGATTTGGGCGGTGCCGGATGCGTTGGAAGCGACGATGGTCAGATCGCCCGAGCCAAGATTATTGGCGACAATGCCGCTGCGTATGCCAGGCGGTGCCGTGGGGTCGCTTATGTCCATCACAGAGACGGCACCATCAACCGTGATCGAAAGATCCGTCGTGCCCGCGGCGTTGAAGGCAACGATCCCGCCAAGAATACCACCGGACACATTATTGGCGGTGATACGGAGCGCGCCACCGGCGTAGTTCAACGCGCCGAGGCCCGCGAGCAAACCACTGACCTGCGCCGTGCCTTGCGCGTTGGACGAGGTTATCGTCAGATCGCCAGCGCCGTAATTGCGCGCAAGGAGGCCATCATAATTTACCGACGAAACGGTGCCATCCGCGGTGATCGAGAGGCCGGTCGTATTCACGCCGTTAATGGCGTAGATGCCTCTATTCGAGACCCCGCTCGCATTGTTGGCAATGATGGTGGTCGAGGCTGAACCTTCGTTCAGCGTGTAAATCCCGTCGTCATAGCCATCGACCCGAGCCGTGCCCGCTGCGTTGGTGGCCGTGACGGTCAAATCCCCAGAGCCATAATGCAACGCGCGTATCCCATCTCGCGTGGTGTCCGGGATTATCGAGGTTCTCCGCGTTGCTCTTATCACACCACTGGTGGTGACCGACAGGGTTGTCCCCGCTGCGTCGTTAACCGCGTAGATCGCGATGTTGTCTTCGCCATAAACACTGTTGGCGGTGATTGAGAGCGCGCCGCCGTTGCGGTTGTCCGCGCTGATCCCGGATTGATACCCACTCACTAACGCCGTGCCCTCTGCGTTCGACGAAGTGATCGTTAAATCGCCCGAGCCCTGATTGCGCGCAAAGATACCATCCTCGGCCTGAGACGTAACGGTGCCGTCAGCCATGATGGAAAGATCTTGCGTGGTTGATATGTTGTCGGCGAAAATGGCTCTATCGAGGTTGCTGTTGACGTTGTTCACGGAAATACTTGTCGACCCCATGCCCGTGTTGCGCGCGCTTATCCCATAAACATCGCCGATAACCTGGGCCGTGCCTGACGAGTTCATACTGTTGATGGTTAGATCCCCAGTTCCTGAATGCGTCGCTCTAATGCCATTATCCTGAGCCGATCGAACGATACCGCTGGTGGTGAGTGTGAGCTGGGTCGTGCCCGGTCCGCCGTTGACACTAATCGCAGCGAAAGCGTTGCCGGAGACATTGTCTGCCGTGACGGTCAACGCGCCACCGAAGCGGTTGTCCGCCCTGATTCCGCCAAAATCGCCAGTAACGGACGCAGTGCCTTCTGCGTTTGAGGCGATGACGGTCAGATCACCCGTGCCTTCGTTGTACGCATAGATACCGAAATTCCCACGGGATTGAACGGTCCCATCAATTGTGATTGAAAGGTCCGATCCATCAACTGAATTGGCCGCTGCTATGCCATCGCCGCCACTCGTGGTCACGTTGTTGGCGGTCACACGAACCGCGCCGCCATTGTTGTTTCTTGCCACGACGCCGTTCGTCGCACCCGTTACCTGACCTGTTCCAGCAGCGTTCGCGGCATCCACTGTCAAATCGCCGGACCCGTAATTGAAGGCTTGGAGGCCATTACCCTGAGTCGATTGGACGGTGCCGCTGGTGGTCACCGAAAGGCCCGTTCCCGCTGCATCGTTGCGGGCGAAGATCGCGCTTTCGCTGGTGCTGTAGACATTGTTGGCGGTGACAGACAACGCGCCGCCATTTTCGTTGTCCGCGAAAATCCCATATTCGCTGCCTGTCACCGATGAGGTGCCGGCGGCGTTGGAGGCGATGACGGTCAAATCACCCGAGCCTTCGTTTTCCGCCTGGATACCGAAACGCCCATCACCTCGCACGGTCCCATCAACCGTGATCGAAAGCTCGGTGCCCGCGCTATCGTTGCGGCCGGAAACGGCCGCTCCGCCACCCGCCTGCACATTGTTGGCGGTGATGCTGAGAGCTCCCCCGTTGCTGTTTCGTGCCAATATGCCGCTGGTCGTGCCGACGATCTGCGCTGTGCCAGCGCTGTTCGTGGCGCTCACAATCAGACCGCCAGAACCCTCATGCGCCGCAAGAATGCCAGACCCATTCGTGGCTGTAACGTTATTGGCCGTTACAGACATCGCGCCGGACCCGGTGAGGCCGGAGGCAAAAATACCGTTTGTTGTGCCGCTTACCGAGGCATCGCCCGCTGCATTCGCGGCGGTGATAGCCAGATCTCCGGTGCCGCCTTGGTTTGCAAATATCCCCGCCGCAGCGGCTGACTCCACAACACCATCGACGGTGATCGAGAGATCGCCTGCGTTGGCGTAATTGTAGGCTTGGATCGCCTGACCATTCGTGGACGAAACATTGTTGGCGGTGATCGACGTCGCGCCTCCTCTCACATTGAACACGGCGATGCCGCGGTTGTTGCCCGTCACTTGCGCGTCGCTCGCGGTGTTGGCCGCTGTTATCGTCAGATCGCCGGTGCCAACATGGCGCGCCTCAATGCCGTCTTCACCGCTCGATTGCACATTACCGCTCACAGAGATCGTCAGATCGGTCGTGCTGCCGCCGCCAAGAGCGTAGACGCCGTCTCGGTTTGTCGCCGTGATGTTGTTGGCGGTGATGGAAGTGGAACCGTCGCCAGTGTTGACCGCGTATATTCCCCGATTGCCGGCGGTGATCTGCGATGTCCCCGCCGCGTTTGAAGCTGTAATCGTCAGGTCACCGCTGCCGTCATGGAGCGCGTCAATCCCGTCCTGAAGGGTCGATTGCACATTGCCGGTAACAGTAATCGAGAGATCGGTCGTGTTGGATCCACCTCTTACATAAAGGCCGTCATCGTCCCTGCCCGAAACGGTATTGGCGCTGACGGAAGTTGCTCCTGTGCCGATGTTAGACGCGTAAATCCCGCGCTCGCCACCTGTGACCTCGGCGGTGCTAGCTGCAACGATAAGGTCTCCGCTGCCACTATGGCGCGCGTCGATCCCATCCTCGTTTGTCGATACGATTGCGCCGCTCGCGGTCACGGTAAGCGACGTCGTGCTCGCGCCACCATTGGCGAAGATCGCGTCTTCGTCTGTGGCCGTTACATTGTCGGCCGTGATAGCAATCGCGCCCGATCCGGTGTGCCGGGCTCTGATACCGTATCCATAGGCCGTCACCTGGGCGGTGCCGTCTGCGTTGGTTGCGTTGATGGTCAGATCGCCAGTGCCCGCATGGTCCGCCCGGATTCCATCTCCCGAAGTTGATCGGACCGTGCCACTCGTTGTGATCGACAAGTCAGTTGTCGTTGCGCCGCCACGCACGAAGATCGCTGCGTCATCCCTCCCGCTAACATCGTTCACATCGATAATTGTCGCCCCGTTTCCGGAATTCCTGACATCAAGGCCGACGTTCGCGCCGCCAACGGATGACGCCGTCGCTCCGGTAATGCGCGCATCGCCGCTGCCTTCATGGCTGGCGTAAATGCCGGTGCCAAAAGCTGATGCCACGCGGTTGTTAACCTGGATCGAAAGCGCGTCGGTGTTAGCGCCGTTTTCGACGCGGATGGCTTGCTGATTATAGGCGTCGACGCGGTCCACTTCGATCTGGGTGGAACCGGTTCCCGTGTTAATGGCAGCGACCCCATATTCCTGGGCAATGATCCTCGCGGAGCCATCGGAATTGGTTGCGGAGATGGCCAGATCGCCAGAGCCGGCTTGTTCCGCTCTAATGCCGTCGCTGCCGTCCGATCGGACGAAACCGCTCGTGGTCACCGAAAGGCTCGTTCCCGCCGTGTCATTGATTACGTCGATCGCAGCACTATTGGTGCTGGAGACATTATTGGCTGTGACCGTCAGGACGCCGCCATTATTGTTTCTTGTAAAAATTCCGACGTTGGCGGCGGTGACTTGGCCTGTACCGGCGTCGTTCGTTATGTCGATTGTCACATCGCCCGACCCGTAATTGGCCGCAAAAACACCATTCCCGCTTACGCTGCTCACGTTATTGGCTGTAATCGTCAGCGCGTTGGCAAGTGTGTCGGCCGCTGCAAAAATACCGTAGGTATCCCCGGTCACCTGCGCGGTGCCCGCCGCGTTGGTGGCGTTGATGATCAGATCGCCGGAACCGTCGTGATCCGCGTCGATCCCGGCGGCTTGTGCCGACCGGACGGTGCCGCTGGTTGTGATCGAAAGGCCGGTTCCCGCCGAGTCATTGGTTGCTTCGATCGCGTTGCCATTGGTGCTCGAGACGTTGTCCGCCGTGATGGAGATCGCGCCGCCATTGGCGTTACCGGCTTGGATACCCTCATCGTCGCCGCCCGTGACTTGCGCGGTGCCAGCGCTGTTGGACGCTGTGATTGTCAGATCACCCGACCCACCATTGAAGGTGGTGATACCGTAATCACTTCCGGTCACGGTGCCGTTGGCCGTAACGGTAAGATCCGTGGCGAATTCTGAAATGTTGGAGGCCTGAATGCCGTCGCCGGAGCCGCCATAGGCGTTATCGACGGTGACATTGGTCGAGCCAGTGCCTCCGTTTAAGGCGACGACGCCATTCTCGCCACCCCGGACCACGCCCGTGCCCGCGCTGTTGGAGGCGTTTATTGTCAGGTCACCCGACCCATTGCTGTCGACGATGATACCATTGCGTCCACCGTACACATTGCCCGTCGTTGTCACGCTGGCGGATGTCGTGGAACTGTCACCCTCCACTCTGATACCATCGATCACCGTCCCGGTTACACTGTTGGCTGTGACAACAGTCGCGCCCGATCCGGTGTGTTCGGCGAAAATGCCGTAGGTGGTGCCGCTGACCGACGCGTCGCCCTCCGCGTTTGTCGCGTTGATGGTAAGGTCGCCGGTCCCGTCATTCTCTGCAAAGATGCCGGCCCCAGTGGTGGCCTGGACCGTGCCTTTCGCCGTCACCGACAAGGATGTTGCGCTCGCCTCGTTATCGACGAAAATCCCGTTTCCGTTTGCGGCCGTTACGTTGTCGACCGTAACCGATGCCGCCCCCGACCCTGCATTGAGCGCGTAAACCCCGCTACCGCCGCCTGTTATCTGAGCTTCGCCTGCAGTGTTGGTCGCCGTGATCGTCAAATCACCGCTGCCGTATAAACGCGTGAAGATTGCGTCATTGTTTTCGGATCGAACGAGGCCATCGACTGTGATCGAAAGATCGGTCGTGCCGGCAGCGCCGTATGCGCCGATCGCCTGACCGTCCGTGCCCGAGACATTGTTGGCGGTGATACGCAGGGCGTCGCTACCGTTGTTGAGAGCCAAGATGCCGCGGAAGTCACCTGTCACTTGCGCGTCGCTGTTGGCGTTTGTGGCGGTGATGGTCAAATCGCCGCTGCCTTCATGGCCCGCGTCAATCGCGTCAGCACCGCTCGATAGGACATTGCCGGTCACCGCGATCACGAGACCCGTCGTGTTGGCCCCGCCATCGACGTTGATAGCGTCGCCCACTGCGGTGACAGTATTGACGGTGATTGAGGTTGCCCCCGTGCCGGTGTTACCCGCTGAAATGCCCCGATCGAAGCCGTTCACCTGCGCGGTGCTGTCTGCGTTGGTGGCCGCGATCGTCAAATCCCCGGAGCCCGAATGGGTCGCTTCTATCGCGTACCCACTGGTGGTCTGAACGGTGCCGCTGGTTGTGATGGAAAGGCCCGTCCCCGCCGCGTCATTCTCAGCTCTGATCGCGTCTCCACTGCCACCATCAACGTTATTGGCGGTGATTATGATTGCGCCGCCGTTCTCGTTGTCCGCGCGTATCCCCCCATTGGCCCCGGAAACCGACGCCATGCCGTCCGCATTGGTAGCGTTGATCGTCAGATCGCCTGTGCCGTCATGGCTCGCGGTGATGCCGTAAAACCCATCGGATCGCACGGTGCCGTTGGCTGTGACCGTCAGGCTTGTACCGTCGCCATTATTCGACGCGGAAATTCCGGCTCCGGTCGTCGACGTGACATTGTTGGCGGTGACCTGAACAGCGCCGCCATTGCTGTTTGAGGCGAATATGCCGGTTTTGGCGGCGGTGACATCGCCCGTTCCATCGGCGTTCGTGACGTCCACTGTCAGACCGTCGGAACCGTAGTGGAGCGCAGCAATGCCCACTTCATTTGAGCTTCTGACATTGTTGGCGGAAATGGTCATCGCGCCCGAGAGCGTATCGCCATAGGCGAAAATGCCATCGTCGCCGCCACTCACCAACGCGTCGCCCGCCGCGTTTGTGGCGGTGATAGTCAGATCGCCGCTCCCATAGTGGCGCGCGTCGATCCCGTTCCCATTGGTTGACTGGACGGTACCGGTCGTCGTCACGGAAAGCGAGGTCGTGCTTGCGCCGCTGTTGACGTAGATCGCGTCTCCATCCGTCGCCGTCACGTTGTCGGCGGTGACGGAGGTGGCCCCGGTACCATTATTGTCGACCTTAATCCCGGTCTGGTTGGCGATGACCTGCGCGTTGCCGTATGCATTCGCCACGCTAACGCCCAGATCGCCGCTGCCGCTGTGGCGCGCTTCGATACCGTCGCCCTGCGTCGACTCGATCGTCCCGTTCGCGGTGATGGTAAGCCCCGTCGTTGCTCCGAGATTGTCCGCGTATACTGCGCTCCCGGCGCCACCGGAAACCGAATTGAGCTCAAGAACCGTCGCGCCGCTCCCACCATTACGTGCAAACACGCCATATGCCCCGCCCATAACTTGCGCGTCGCCCACCGCATTGGCGTTCGTGATCGAAAGATCACCACTGCCAAAGTGGATGGCGCCAATACCATTGCCGCTATTGGACTGGACTGTCCCATCGGCCGTGATGGTGAGCGCCCCGCTGGTTGCGCTGGTTGTGCCAACAATTCCCGCACCAGCGCCGCCGCTGGCATTGTTGACGGTTATGTAGGCCGAGCCAGTACCCCGATTGCGCGCGTAAATTCCAGACGAGCCGCCCGAAACTAGCGCGTCGCCGTCGGCGTTGGTGGCGGTGAAGGTCAAATTGCCGGTGCCATCGTGGCTCGCCTCGATCCCGTCCTCGTTGGTCGACCTGACGGTGCCGGTCGTCGTCACGGAAAGCGAGGTCGTGCTTGCGGCGCTGTTGACGTAGATCGCGTCTCCATCGGTCGCCGTCACACTATTGGCGGTGACGGAGGTGACCCCGGTGCCATTATTGTCGACGTTAATCCCGGTCTGGTTGGCGATGACTTGCGCGTTGCCGTATGCATTCGCCACGCTAACGTCCAGATCGCCGCTCCCGGCGTGCGTCGCGTTGACGCCATTACTTGCCGACGAGGAAACGGTTCCCCTCGCTCTGATGGTAAGGGCCGTCGTCGTCGCGCTGTTCGTTGCGTCAACGCCGGCGCCCGTGTTTCCCGAAACCGAGTCGAGTGACAGGACCGTCGCGAGATTGCCGGAATTTCTCGCGACCACGCCGCTTTGAGCGCCGATGATTTGCGCACTGTAGCCCGGACTGTACGAGGTGATCCTCAGATTCCCGCCGCCAAACTGTTCCGCAAGAATCCCGTTACTGCCTGTGGATTGGACTGTCCCGGTCGCAGAGATCGAGATTGCACCAGCGCTGGCCTCGTTGCGAACATCGATGCCGGCGTTCTCCATGCTGTCCACGTTGTTGGCTGTGACAAATGTCCCACCTGAGCCACTGTTGCGCGCTAGGATGCCATGCGCGCCGCCGGAGACTGAAGCGTTGCCCGCGGCGTTTCTCGACGCGATAGACAGATTGCCGGTGCCGGCATGTATGCTTCGGATGCCGGCGTCCGTGGTGCTGGTCACGTTATTGACCGTGATGGTCTGCGTGGTGGCGTTTGGACCAGTAAGCCCAGAAATGCCGTAACCAAAATTACCGGTGACGGAGGCGTTGCCGGCCGCGTTTATGCTTGTGACTGTGGTTGCGCCTGTGCCCTGATTGATGGCGGTTATACCTTGCCCGTTTAGGCCCTCGACTACGCCGGAAGTGACTATGGTCAGATCGGTCGATGCGGCGTCGGGATTGTTGGCGAAGATGCCCGAATCCGCGCCCGTGATTGACGCCTCGTTTGTGTCCTGAAAATTGATCGACGTGGTGTTCACGTTGTCGCCGAGAGTGAACGCGTCGCCGCCATTGGTGCTCGTATCGATGCCGAAATCGGGGTCGGTGACCACCACAAGTGCGCCCGCCGGATCAAGATTTTGCGTCGTATCGGCTGCGGGATCAGCTGGCCCCGAACACACAAAGGTGCCCGCGGTGTCCACGCAATCGCCCGCCATCGCCGGAGCGGCAGCGAATGCGGTGCCGAGCGCAATCGCGGAAACGCTTCCACCCAGTGCCCCCAGCATTGCCGCGAAGCCACCCGCGCCGGCCCCTGGGCAGAGCTCACCCAATTGGGGGGCGTAGCTCGCGGCGACGCCCTTCACCTTGGTCATCCGCCCGCCGCGCAGGACCCCTGAGAGGAGTTTGCGCAGATGCCACCGCGAATTGTGATCCATAAAGGTTGCTGGGGCGTCGGCCTTACGACTGCTTGTCATCTGTACTTTCCTTGGTTCGGACCCGGCGCTTCGGGTCGTCTTCAAAATGAGGGGAGCTCGTCAGCGGACTCGCGCTGAGAGCGGATCGGTGCCTTCAGCTGCTGTCAGGGAACGTGATGAGGGTGGCCGCATCGACCGAGTTGGGAGAGACCGCCATCGGGCATAGAGAGCCCTCAATGAGCTCGACGTCGTAGAGCTCGCCGATATCGCCATCGATCCGGAACCAGTCGACGCACGTGCCCTTGGCGAGATCGATCACCTGCACCCCGCACCAAGGTTCGCTGTCCGCTTCCTTGAGCTTTGCATCGAGGGCCAGCCCTTCGAAGCGTTTGTAGCGGGGGCGCGAAAGCCCGACAAAGGCGTAGCCATCCTTGAAGGACAATCCGCGTAGGAAGCCGGGGCAGAAGGCGACCGGTTTGAAGGTGCCCATCGCCGGCTTCTTCGCCTTGCTCTTGGCGGTGGTTTTGGGGAACTCGACATAGCCAAGCTCGCCCGTTCCCGAGTTCAGCACCCACAGCTTGCCGTCGTGCCAGCGCGGGGAATGCGGCATCGAGAGGCCCTCGCAGACAATCTCGCCGGTCTCGACATCGATCACGACGCCGCCATCGGCGCGCCGGTCACGCCAGCCGTCGATCGTGTTGGATTTGGAGACGGCTGTCACAAAGGCGGGCTTGCCATCGCGCATCGCCAGACCGTTGAGGTGGCAGCGATCTTCATCGACCAGATCGGTGATGAAGCTCGGCCTCCAATACTCTTGGAACGAATGGGTATGTGAGACAGTCGCCAGGCAGTTGTAGCGGGTGTTGACGAAGAGCACGTCGCCCTTGTCCGTCACCCCGATATCGTGCGCATCGAGCTGCCCCGTCAGATGCTGGGTGCGCGGCATGAAGCACGCATCGTAAACCTGGTTTATTCGCTGATCGGCCTTGAGAACGTTATCAAGCCGGATGATCTGCGCGCCGGCTGACAGAACCAAGCGCCCATCCTGATAGGCGGACAGACCCATGGGTTTGGGCATACCCGATTGGTGCAGCTGGGCGCCGCCGTTGGGGCCGGTTCCCAGCATATAGAGAAAGCCGGACTGGTAGGAGGTGAAGGCCAGGGCTGACCCCAGACCTGCCAAGCGGGCGAGCAGCCCCCCTGACAAGGAGTACTCGACCTTGGGCGGTGCGGCGGCGGTTTGGCTTGCCGTAACGGGATGACTTGGTGCACTCATGTTCAATCTCTCTTGCGTGTCAGCGGATCGGTTCTTGCGATCCGCGGGAGCCACAAACGCGCTTCAAAGGCAGTCGGTGGCATTGCTTGTGTTGGGGGCGGCGGGAACGAAACTGCGGTAACGTTCCCGCCAGGATTGCAAGCCAAGGCTTGGGGGTTTGGGCTGCAACCCTTTTCAATCTCACGCTTTTCATGCAGACAGTTGCGCATGCATTGAGATCGGGAGCGCTACGGAGGCGCAACGCTCCCGACCAGGCCGTGTCCCCGGGCTTGGGCAAGGTGGGGACACAGCCTAAGCGATGCATCGCCCCAGAACCCAAATGCGACACCGGCCCTCCCGGCGGTTTGTCCTTGGACGGTCGATCCGGTGTCGATCACTCCGTCTGGCCCGGCGGTCGCGATACAGATCGCATCGGTGTCCTGCGCTTGCGCGCTGGTGCCAAGCCCCCCCGGCCAGTGCCATTACACCGGCTCCGGAAGCCAGCGCGGTTGACGCCTTGAGAAGGATCATTCTGCTGATAGCCATTTTCACCCCCACAACCTGCCCAATTGGGTCGTTCCATGAGGACATGCGCAGGGCGCGAGAAAACAGGATCATCGGGTTCGCAAAAAAAGTCCGATACCAAAGCTGGCGCGTGTTTCCGAAACCGGTAATGTTCCCTATGCTAGGTTTATGGGCACTGGGCAGGGCGAGAAAATGAGTGACGGCGCAAGCTGACGAAAACGCCGGCGGGCTTACTTCCGGCGATATCACCCAGCTCCTTGAGGACTGGCAGCAAGGTGACGCCAACGCGCTCAATAACCTTGTGCCGCTTTTGTATGCGGAGCTGCGAGATGTGGCAGCGGGGTATCTGCGTCGCGAACGACCGGATCACACCTTGCAACCCACCGCGCTTGTCGGCGAGGCTTATGTACGGCTGCACAAGCGGCTCGACATTCCGTTTGAATCGCGCAAACATTTCCTAGCCGCCGCCGCAAAGGCCATGCGCAATATCCTAGTCGATCACGCGCGCAAACTGAGTTGTGCTAAGAGACAAAAGCCTTTCCAGGGCGTAACAATGGCTCTGCAGTTTGAAGAGGACGAAGGCAAGATCGACCCAATTGACTTGCTCGCCTTGAACCAAGCGATGGAAAGGCTGGCTAAGTCCAATGAACGGCACGCAAGCATCGTCGAATTGCGGTATTTTGGCGGTCTAACCAATTCCGAAGTGGCAAGCGTCCTCTCGATCTCCGAACCGACGGTGAAGCGGGACTGGAAGGTGGCGCGTCTGGCGCTGAGCCATTGGCTTGCGAATGTCGAACCCTCTAAAGAAAAGCATCTGGAACCGGGCGATGACGTCGCGCTCTGACGAAGAATTCCTTCGCTTGCTCGAGTTAGCCGTCTCCGCAGCACCAAGTCAGCGGGCGACTCTCTTAAAGGAGCAAGGGGCCGACCAAGACACGATCGCCAGTGTCCTTAAACTTGTTCGTGACGAAGGACGCACTGAGGACTTTCTTGAGAATGTAGGCGATCCTCTGGCGGGCCTAGAACTCGGTAATCTGCTGAAGTCCGATCTGCTGCAAAGCAACCTCGAGCTGCCGATGCAATTTGGTCAGTATAAGTTAGTGAAGGCTTTGGGCACAGGCGGTATGGGCCAGGTCTTTTTGGCCACGCAGGAAACGCCGATCCAGCGCGATGTTGCGATCAAGCTCACATTGAACCGTCGGCTAAGCGACACCGAACGCAGCCTGTTCGCCAAGGAGCAGCAGGCTCTCGCCAAGCTCTCGCACCCCAATATCGCGCAGATATTTGAAGTCGGATCCACCGATGAAGGCTTGCCCTTCTTCGTCATGGAGCATGTCGATGGGCGGAAGATCACTGAGTACTGCGACACTCGGTGTCTGAACATTGAACAACGATTGAGCCTGTTTGAGGATGTCGCGCGGGCCATTCACCACGCGCATCAAAAGAGACTTCTTCATCTCGATCTAAAGCCTTCGAATGTGCTCGTAACCGAAATCGAAGGCAGGGCAGTACCCAAGATTATTGACTTTGGGATCGCGCTAAATCTCGACAGCGAAGAAGAGGAGAGAAAGAAGGCCAGTCTAGGTACGCCCAATTACGCCAGTCCTGAGCTTTTGGCTCCGGATCGCTCGTCAGATTCCCTCGATACGAGAGCCGACGTCTATGGTCTGGGCGCTCTTCTGTTTGAATTGCTCTCCGGGAGAACGCCCACAGCGCTAGACCCTACGAGCGAGAGTAGCCCCTTTGAGCAATTGCTGGCGTCAGACCGGATTGCTCCTAGTGAAGTTTTCAAAAGCCGATCCCTCGAGGTGGAGAAGCGGAGCGTTTCGTCCGCGCGCTCCACAACAGAGCCCACCCTGATCAAGACCCTGCAAGGCGATCTGGATGCTATTTGCATGAAAGCGATTGCGCTGGATCGCGAAGACAGGTTCGGTTCCGCGCTTGAGTTGTCTCAAGAGCTTGAGCGCTTCGCAGCGAACGAGCCGGTTCAATCGCGCCCGCGCACGCTGCCCTATCTTGCCCGAAAATTCTTTCGTCGAAACCGGCTGCCAGTGGCCGCATCATTTATAGCCGGTGTCGCCGTTCTGGGTGCTCTTGGGGCTGTGCTTATTGCGCTTCAGGAGTCGCAAGCGTCGGAAGCGAGAGCCGAAGCAACAGTCGACTTCCTGCAAGAGTTGTTGGAATTCAACACCCCCTACAAAGCTCGTCGACACACGCCCCAAAGATCTGGTGCCATGCCGGTCAATGAGCTCATGCTTGAAGGAGCCGCTCGCGCTGAGGAGCAATTGGCGGACCAACCTGAAGTGCAGGCGGGGATCCTCTATACAATCGGCAACATTCTTCGCGGATACAGTGACCCTGAAGCGCCAGTGCCAGTCTTGGAGCGTGCGCTGGAATTACGCCTTTCCGAACTAGGTAACGAACACCCTGACACTCTTTTGACCAGGCATGTTCTCGGCCTCGCTTATGAACGCCTCGGTAGGTATGAGGAGGCAGAAGACAACTACACGCGCAGCTTCCAGAGTCTTGTCTCCCTTTTTGGACCAGAAGACCCAAGAACGGTGGCTGCTCAAGTGGATCTCGCGCAGATTCAGTTTTCCAGAAACCAATCGGATCCGGAATCCACGGTCGCACTTAAGCAAGCTCTAGCGGCTGCCGAAAAAGCGGGACTTGGAGTCCTTTTTCAAGCCGAAATGCTCAATTCTTTAGGCTGGGATGCTTACCACAAAAAGCGTCCGCAAGAAGCTATGTCCTACGTCAGTCGCGCAATGGCTTTGCATGATGAGTACTTCCCAGAAAAACACTCATCGGTAGCTCTTATGCGACACAACCTTGGCGTTATGTCGATCGCGGCAGGGAAGATTGAGGAGGCTGAAATCCTCGTGAACGACGCGATCGAGATATACGCCGAGACGACCGAGCCTGACTTTTGGCGCAACGCCAACTCTCTTGGCTTTGTCGGCGTTATTAAGATGCACCAAGGCAAATACGAGGAGGCCGAAAAGCTAATGCTTGATGGTCTTGATGGGATTGTGGCCGGGACTGGGCCAGATACGGTCTACGCGGAAGACATGAGAGGCTACCTTGTCGAACTCTACGAGCGTTGGGGGAAGCCAGACTTGGCAGCGCGATATCGACGACAGCAAGCGTCGTCCTGAACGCAACCTCAAAACTATCGTCCCTCGTCACGTGACGCTGAGACCAAGTCGCGTTGGTCCAAAGCCCACAGAGCAACGTCCGCTTTCACCCCCAAGAGCGGTCCTATTGTGCAGCAAGAGGCTATCATGACAGAGGACCGACGGCTCTCGCGGCATTCCAGCCAAAAGCGGCTGGTCGGGTAACGACCCATGGTGAGACTTTCGATTGCGGACTTTGTTCATCTATTTTGCGCTCAAGCTTCGCAGCTGAAACCGAGAATGCGGTTAATTGGATGAGTGTTGCGAGAGCAGCGATACGAGCCTGATCGCATGAACGAGTGGAGTCTATTCGAACGCCTTCTTTAGGCGGAGCCTGGGCATTACATCAGCAATGTCAGGCTGTCCTGTCGTTCGGCCTCGATTGTCGAACCGTCCTCCCAATGTAAGAAATGCAAACCCGTGGACAAACGACCACACTAGGGTTTCGGTTGAGTCAGGTTCTTCGCCTATTGGTTCAAATGGGGCCGACGCCTCCTTAAGAAGAGCGTAGGCCCTTTGGCCCTGGCCACCGAATTCCGACGCATCGACACGGTCCCGATTAGTGTTGAACATCAAAGAGATAAGGCCCGGGTTGTCGCGTGCAAAATCGACGTAACCGCGGCACACTGCTGTGAGGCGGTCCCACGGGTCGGCCGGGGCTACATCACGCAACGTTTCCATTCTGTCAGCAAGATCGGCAAAACCGACCGCCACCACAGCCCCCAACAATTGTGGCAAGCCCTTAAAGTGATGCGCGGGCGCTGCATGGCTCACGCCGACACGCGCGGCCACCTTGCGTAGTGTAAGCTCCGCGAGACCCTTTTCATCGAGAATTTCGAGAGCGGCATCAATCAGTTGTTGTCGTAGATCGCGCTTTTGCCGGTCGCTTTGAGACATAATCCTCTTCCACATTCATTTTATAACTTGACAGTGTCAAGTAAAGCTCTATTTGCCCTCACGCCACTCAACTAGACACTGTCAAGCTGACGCGCAAGCCAACGGCTTTCTCAACGGCTTGTGATCCTCGCGCGTCGAGTTGGCGACCTCTCCCGGAGGGTCCCCACCCTCCAACCACTGACGATTGCAATAGATTGCAAGGATGACAGAATGTTCATTATCCCCTACAACGCCAAGTCAAAACCGATTATCCTGGCCACGTTTGTTGCCTTCATATTGCTCGGCCTCCTCGCGGCGCCAGCCGCGCAGGCTCAACAATCACAGGCCCAGCGGACGGCGCGCTCAGAAATCGAAGAAGCCGAAGGAAAGAGGCAAGACGATTGGCGCTTTACTCTAAGCGCCGGCGCACTGGTCATGCCGAACTATCCAGGCGATGACGAATACCTTGTAGCACCAATTCCCAATATCCAGATCGACTATAAAGACATCGTAACTTTCAGCGTCCAGGGCCTTGAAATCACGGCTCTGCGCGCTGGCGGGTTCTCAGCAGGTCCTGTGGCCCGGATCGATTTTGGCCGCGACTCCGAAGGCGCGATGCCGTTCGCGGTGATTGGCGGAGATACCGACGAGCTCGACGGTCTCAATGAGATCGACATTACAGCGGAGCTGGGAGGCTTTGTTCGTTACCAGACCGGAAAGTGGCGCTTGACGACTGAAGTTCGCCAAGGCTTAAACGGACACGAAGGTCTCGTGGGAAACGTCTCTGCGACCTACAACACTCAACTGAACTGGGGAAAGACCGGCGCATTTCTCACGATCGGACCGGCACTCACCTTTGCGGATAACTCCTATAACGACGCGTTTTTCAGCATCACGCCCGAGCAGTCTATCGAAAGCGACCTAGCCGCCTTCGATGCTGACGGGGGCTTAAACAGCGTTGGACTTGATCTGACATTTGTTAAGCCAATCAACGAGCGCTTCTCGATCTTTGCTTTCGCAAATTATGATCACCTGGTCGGCGACGCGGCCGACAACCCTCTTGTCACAGAACGGGGATCCGCCAACCAGTTCTTCGGTGGTCTTTTCCTGAGTTACACATTCTGACGACCATGCCTGCTGCCGCGAGAGTGGACGGGCTCTCGCAGCCACACACTATTGAGATCTCACTACAGGAGCGAGCATGTTTCGCGCTATTCACATCCTGACCTTTTGTGCTGATGACCTCCCAAAACTGGGAGAAGATGACGTCACACAACTGCTTGTGACTGGCATGATGATTGCCCTTGCAGGCTTCCTTGTGCTGATGCCCGCCTGGGTCCTTGATCCGCGGACACTTGATGGCGCTGCCATCTGGACCAAGCCTCAGAAATTCAACATTTCTCTAGCTTTGCACTTTGCAACTCTTGCGCTGCTCGCCCAGCAGCTCCCCGAGCAGATCCGTGCAGGGCGCGTGATGCGCGTGACAACCTATGCGCTCTTGTGCGCCTTTCTGGTGGAGACGCTGTACATCATTATCCAAGCCGCGCGAGGAACACGATCACACTACAACTTCGACACTCCCATTGAGGGAATGATCTACGCCGCCATGGGTGTGGGTGCCGTCGCTATCACAGGGACGGCGCTCGTCCTGGCGATCCAAATCGCTCGCTATGGAGATCGATCAAGGCGCGGACTTTGGCTGGGTTCTGTGATCGGCCTGTCTTTGGGATTTGCAGCTACCTTGTTCTTCACGTCCTTCCTGACTGAGGGCCGATATGTCGGCGCGCCGTTGGAAGGTGGCGGTGCGGTGATCCCGATCTTGGGTTGGAGCCTTGAGTACGGCGACTTAAGGCCCGCCCACTTTGTGGCCCTGCACATCATGCAGATCGTGCCTTTGTTGGGCTGGCTGTCAGATCGCCGCGGTTGGAACCCGGTCATAGTGGTCATCTGCGGTGCTCAGAGCTTGCTCGGCTTAGCGACATTTTTCTTGCTGCGAGCTTTGGCTGGCCAACCGATTTTGACACTCTGAGAGCTTGTCAGAAGGGAAGCGTCTTGAACGGTTCAAAGACGAACAAACGTTTGGCATCTCGGTACCATCGGTCCGCTTCCCGCCTCTATTATCGGCATGGCGGCGGCTAGGATAAGTCGCTGAGAGCAGATGGAAACCTGAGGCCAATTGCTTCCTGACGGCTTCCAACGCCACTAGGTTTTGCTCTCACAAGAAATTCCCATGTCCGTGGATCCAAGCCCCGCTGCCCATGGGTTTTGCGCGGCGACCCACCACCACTGAGCCGGTTTTGCTTTCGCACCCAGTTGCCCTTCGGGAGGCTTAGCCTCTCGCCAATTTCTCTTGCTTCCCGGATAAAAACAACAATTCGCCGATAATTAAGATTGACTCGCATTTGCAAACTGGGCAATAGCCGATCTCAAGGAGGACAGGGGTCAATCGGACGGGAGTCTGAACGAGACCACTGACTGAAGTTTCGCAGGTGCGCCCAGGGTTACGCTCAGGGGGGTACGCCAAGGTGTGCAACGCCGGCGACGCTTCTCAACTGCTCTCCGAGGCTGTTTATCCCACAGCCTGTTTGGCCTCGACCGGTGTCCTGCTCTTCACCGGTCGAGGCCAGCTTTCTTCTCCCTAATTTGAAAAATCTCAAAAAGAACGCTTACTGCGATTGACTCTCATTTGTAGTAAGCTAATCTATCTGCGATCTAGTCGCAATTGCACTTTCAGGGGTCATACATGACAAAGCGTATTTCACAGCGCCGCTTCTGGCGCGCGTCCACTTTTGCTCTGGCCGCTCTGGCCTTGCCCACGTCGCTCGCCGCTCAGGACACCGACGAGGAAGACGAGGTTGAAGAAACCGAAGACGGTCAGGAAATCGGCACCGTCGATATCGGCGAAAGCGTCCGCGCCATCCAGACCGACACCGCCACCCCGACCACCATCATCAATCGCGAGGAAATCCTCGACCGCCAAGCCAACACCGTCGCCGAGCTCGTCGATTCCGTCCCGGGTGTGAGCCTTGTCAACGGCTCCACTCCGATCGGGTCGAGCATTTCGATCCGCGGCTTTGGCTTCAACCAGGTGTTCGGCACCGACAGCAAGGTCCAGATCCAGATCGATGGCGCGGCCAGCAACCCGGAAGAGATATACCGTCTGGGCAACCAGATTTTCACCGAGCCCGATCTTTACAAGAATATCGAAGTCATCCGCGGCACCGTGGGCAGCTTTGAATACGGCTCGGGCATCATTGGCGGCCTTATCCGCTTGGAAACGATCGACGCGTTTGACCTGACCGGCGGCGAAAAGGGCGTCGCGGCCAACCAGACCTTTGGGTTCTTCTCCAACGGCGATGGCTTCCAGTCGTCCAGCACGGTCGCGATTGCGCCGTCAGACCGGGTCGAGCTGCTCGGAAACTTCACCTATCGCGAACAGGAAAACCAGACCGATGGGCGGGGCGACGAAATCGGCAATGGCGAGTTTGAGCTGCCTTCGTTCCTGATCAAAGCCGGTGTCTATCTTGACCCCGACAAGGAGCACTATATTCGCGCCAGCTTCCAGCAAAGCACGACCGCCGACCGTGATGTGCCGCTCGACACGTTCATCACCGAAACCGATTTCTTCGGGAATGTTGATCGGGACACGACCAGCCAGACCGCTATCTTGCGATACAACTACAATCCGGTCGAGAACGATGCGATCGATCTGTCCGCGCAGTTTTCCTACAGCAATCAGGATATCGAACAGACCTTCATTCCAAACAGCCCGATCAACTTTAATGGTCTTCCTTTTGATCCGCCTGGCTCGTTTGACCCGTTTGTTTCCGGCCTCGGCAACGCGGATCTTCAGTTTGAAACCTATCAAGTGCTGATCAAGAACGCCTCGTTCTTCAACACCGGCTCGGTCCAGCACAATTTGCGCACCGGGGTCGATTTCCGCCGACGGGTGCGCGCGGACGCCAACTCGGCGCCGGGTGGTCGGGATAACCGCATCGCATTCTTCATTGTCGATGATATCACGCTCACGCGCGGTCTGACGGTGACGCCCGCTCTGCGCTACGAAGCGCAAGACGTCGTGGCGCGCCCTTCGCTTGACGATGGCAGCGATTTCACCGGATCGCGCGACGCGCTGATGGGCGGTATCTCAGGGCGCTACGAGTTCGGGAACGGGTTCTCGGTGTTCACCAGCTGGGCGCGCTCGCGCAA
>JBCCOV010000072.1:0-21414 GCA_039039985.1 Pseudomonadota bacterium
AGCGGGGCGAACCGGATTGGGGCCGTCGTTGAGGAGCGAATGGCGATGTTGCGATTTGTGACGTTGGTTTCCATCGCGACAACTTTTCTGACGGCGTTTGTGCTGTATGCCACCAATTATCAGACGCGCGCGCTTGAGCATGAGTTGGAAGCAGCGCAGCGGCGCCTTGATGCGCTTTCGAGAGAGGTTGCAACGCTTCGAGCTGAGAGAGCCTTCCTAGCGCGGCCGTCTCGCATCTCGAAGGCAGCGCGCGCACTGGGCATGCGGCCCGCCACGGGCGCGCAGTATAGAACCTCGACGCCTCGGAACGGAGAGAGTGGCCCGGAGGTTCCCGATGAACCGAGGTAGGACGCACGTCTCCGAACGCTCGGCAGCCTTACGCATTGTCTTGGTTTGTCTCGGCCTTCTGGTCGCGTTCGGCGCCATAACCATTCAGCTCGGCCGATTGGCGTGGCAAGCGCAGACCAGCGGGCGATTGAACCTGAGTACGCCAAACAGCGAGAGTTTCAGCCGGCCTGACATTCTCGATCGCGACGGCAACGTCTTGGCGCGCGATATCATGCTGCCGTCGATCACCGCCAATCCGTCTCGGATCCTGGATGTCAAGGAGGTGATCGACTCGCTGACACCGCTGCTGCCTCCGGTCGACGCCAAACGGTTGCCGGGCAACCTGGCCGACCGGTCGCGTCGGTTCATTTGGGTCTCGCGGAAGGTCTCGACGGCTCTGGCGGAGAAAATCCACAATCTCGGGCTGCCAGGCGTTGGCTATCGGTGGGAAACCAAGCGCACCTACCCGGCCGGTCGCGTTGCCGGTCATGTGATTGGAGCCGTCGATGCCAACAGCGCCGGCATTCGCGGGCTCGAGCGGCATATGGACGTTGTCATCGGGCTTCGCTTGGCTCGCTATGAAAACGGAGATTTGCGTCCGCCGCTGCGTACGACGTTGTCAATTGCGGCTCAGCACGCGCTTGAGGATGAACTCAAGGCGGCCATGGCGAAGTTCTCAGCGCCAGCCGCCTCCGGCGTCATCATGGATGTGACGAGCGGCGAAATTGCTGCGGCCGTGTCATTGCCGAGTGTCGACCCTGCGTTCCCGGAACATTGGATCAGCCGCGGACCGATCGATCGTCTGACACGCGGCACGTATGAACTCGGGTCCATCTTCAAGATCGTGACAATCGCAATGGGCCTCGATCTGAACCTCGTCACCCCGCATACGCGGATTGATGTCGGCACGCCGATCCGGCTCGGCCGCTTTACGATCAAAGGGTCAGGGTCGCCTGGCACCGAAATGAGCGTTCACGATATTCTCGTGCGTTCCATCAATACGGGCACGGCGGCGATTGCACGGCAGGCCGGCTCCCAACGGCAGCGTGCCTTTCTCGCGCGGCTGGGATTGCTGTCGCGCATGGAGACGGAAGCCGGCGCGGTCAAGCGACCCATGTATCCCAAGAGCTGGGGCGAGGCTGCAATCGTCACGGTTTCATACGGCCACGGCATTGCTGTCGCCCCGATCCAGTTCGCGTCGGCTGCTGCGAGCCTCGTTAACGGCGGCTTTGCCGTGACGCCGACCTTTGTCCGCCGGGTCGCCATGCCGCCGGAAGCCCGCAAACGCGTTGTTTCGGAGCGAACAAGTCGGGCTATTCTTGCCATGATGCGCGCCTCCGTTACGTCGCGAGCGGGCACGGCTCGAAAAGCCCGCGCGCTCGGCTATCGTGTTGCCGGCAAAACCGGAACGGCCGATCTCCCGAACCGCACACGTGGCTACGATGGTCGCGCAGTTGTCACATCATTTGTCGGTGTATTTCCAAGTGACAGGCCGAGGTTTTTGGTGATGGTGACCTTGTATGATCCCAAACCAACCCGAGGCAGCCGTGTGGCCGGCGACAACGCCGCGCCCACCGCACGCCGCGTGATTGAGCGCGTTGCACCCATTCTCGGTGTCTTTCCAGGTCAGCTCGCGCGCCCGCGCGGTCGGACGCACTAGATCATTTCCGCCAGAGCCGGATATGTCCTATGAACGCGCCCCTGTGCTTGTCGAATGCGCGACGGAACCGCCATGGCAAAACTAAGCGAACTGTGCGTCGAAGGTGTCCGGCTCATCGGGGCCGACCGCGATCCGGAGATCACGGGCATAACGGCCGATAGCCGGCGCGTCGGTCCCGGTGATCTGTTTGCCGCGATTCCCGGCACCCAGGTCGACGGCGCGCAATTCATTCCAAGTGCGCTCAATGCCGGTGCGGCGGCAATCCTCTGTGCGGCTGATGCGGACTGCGGCGATTATCCGGTACCGGTGGTTCGCGCAGACAACCCACGCCAGGCCCTGGCACGCATTGCCGCCCGGTTCCACGCCAATCAGCCGTCCGTGATTGCCGCTGTAACCGGCACAAGCGGCAAGACGTCCGTTGCGGATTTTACGCGTCAGATTTTTACGCACTGCCACCGGCAGGCCGCTTCACTGGGCACCATTGGCGTGATCAAGCCTGAAGGCGGCGTCTACGGATCTTTGACGACACCAGACCCCATCACATTGCATCAGACGCTTGCAGTACTTGCCGATGAAGGTGTGACGCATCTCGCACTCGAGGCGTCGTCCCACGGCCTGGACCAGTACCGTTTGGACGGGGTGGCGGTGAAAGCGGCTGCATTCTCAAATCTGGGCCACGATCACCTGGACTACCATCCGACCGTTGAGGACTATTTCAGCGCAAAGCTGCGGCTGTTCACGGATTTGGTCGTCGACGACGGCGTTGCAGTCGTCAATGCTGACGATGCCATAGCCGGCCGAGTCCTCGACGCGAGCCGGGCGCGCAATCTGCGGACGATTTCCGTTGGCACAGGTGCTGCCGATATCGCGTTGACGTCAGCCCGACCGGCAGGCTTCGCGCAGGCAATAGACGTCGCCCATCGCGGGCAAACCTGGCAGATCTGTCTTCCGCTGATTGGCCAGTACCAGGCGGAAAACGCACTGCTCGCTGCCGGGTTGGCCATCGGGTGTAGTGAGGATCCAGAGGATGTGTTTTCGGCGCTGAGCACCTTAAAAGGTGTGCCGGGTCGTCTTGAGATCATCGGGCAACGCGATGGTGCGCTGATTGTTGTCGATTACGCGCATAAGCCGGACGCTTTAGCGGCTGCGTTGGCCGCGCTGCGTCCGTTTGCGACCGGACGTCTCGTCTGTGTCTTTGGCTGTGGTGGCGATCGCGACAAGGCAAAGCGACCGCTGATGGGGCGGATTGCAGCACAGGCGGCTGATGTTGCCATTGTCACCGACGACAATCCGCGCGGCGAGATACCAGCCGCCATTCGCGCCGAGATTCTGGCAGCTGCGCCCGGCGCGCGCGAGGTGGGCGACCGCCGAGACGCCATCGCAACTGCAATCACTGCGGCGCGCAAAGGCGACGTGATCTTGATTGCCGGCAAAGGCCACGAAACCGGGCAGATCGTCGGCGAGGATGTTCTCCCGTTTTCCGATCACGAGGAGGCGCGCCGCCATTTGAAGGAGGGGAAAACGGGTGACTGATGAACTTTGGCGTTGGGACGCGTTGGTGGCGGCCGCAGAAGCAGAGGTCGACGGTGAGCCGGCCGGTGTCGTGAGCGGATTCTCGATTGATAGCCGGACACTCGAACGCGGCGACGTATTCGTTGCGATCAGCGATGCACGGGACGGCCATGAGTTTGTGTCCGCGGCGTTTCAGGCCGGCGCAGTCTCGGCTCTTGTCCGTCACGACTACGCCCGCCAGCCGGATGATCGGTGTCTGCTGCGGGTGGACGATCCGTTGCACGCCCTGGAACGGATCGGGGCGGCCGCACGCGCGAGACTTGCCGATGACGCGAAGATCATCGCGGTCACGGGCTCTGCCGGCAAGACCAGCTCCAAGGAGATGTTGCGCACGTGCCTCGAAACGGTTGCGCCCGGTCACGTTCATGCGTCAGTGAAGTCGTACAACAACCATTGGGGTGCGCCCTTGACCCTGGCGCGGATGCCGGCCGCGACCCGTTATGGTGTTTTTGAGATCGGTATGAACCATGCCGGTGAAATCACCCCGCTCACGAAGCTTGTCCGGCCGCACGCTGCCGTGATCACGACCGTAGCGCCTGTCCACCTCGGCAACTTTTCCTCGGTGGACGAGATTGCGGAAGCAAAAGCTGAGATTTTCTCAGGATTGGAGCCGGACGGTGTCGCTATAATCAATGGCGATATCGCGCACACAGATTTACTGAAGACACGCGCGAATACGCACGCATCCAGGGTGATCACGTTCGGTCTCCACCCGGAGACGGATGTGCACGGCGTCATTGCTCAGCTAGCTGCGGATCACAGCGTCGCCCAGGCGGCGACGGCACATGGCCCTGTGCGGATGACGATTGGCATCCCAGGCGCTCACATGGTCACGAACGCCCTTGCCGTGACGGCGGCACTACAGGCCATCGGTGTGGCCAACCTGGAAACCGCATTGGCTGCACTGGCGCACACCGCTGTTTCCGGCGGGCGTGGTGAGCGATCGCACCTGGCGACACCGGACGGGACCATTCTCCTGATCGACGAGAGTTACAACGGCAATCCGACGTCGGTACGTGCCGCACTCGCAACAATGGCGCTGACTGCGCGCACGGAGTTTCCTCGGAGGGTCGTTGTTCTCGGGGACTTGCTCGAGCTGGGGAGCGCGGCCGAAGCCCTACACGCGGACCTGGCAGAGGACATTCTTGCAACTGGCGTGGATATTGTGTTTGCCGCCGGACCGTTAATGCAATCGCTGTTTGAGACACTGCCCGCCCAACTGCGCGGCGGATGGGCGGAATCGGCCGAAGAGCTTGAGGCTGACGTCCTGAGCGCCGTTCGCGCCGGCGACGTCGTGATGGTGAAGGGCTCGTTGGGTTCCCGGATGGGACCATTGACGCGGGCATTGAAAGCCCGCTACCCGACGTGCGGGGGACTTGAGCCTGACGACGCAATGCCTGACGACGCAGTGAAATCGTGATCGCAGCGATAGTGCGGTCGCACCGGGGGAGCCGATGCTCTACGAGCTAGTGAACTTTAGCGACCAGTTTGGCCCACTGAACGTGTTTCGATACATCACGTTTCGAACCGGCGGGGCGATCATGACGGCGCTGTTGTTCGTCTTTTTGTTTGGTCCCGCAATTATCGACGCCTTGCGCCTGAGGCAGGGAAAGGGGCAGCCAATTCGCAGCGACGGGCCGCAGTCGCACCTGTCGAAAAAGGGTACGCCGACGATGGGCGGGCTGATGATCCTGTCCGGGGTCCTGGTCTCGGTCCTCCTGTGGGCCAACTGGGAGAACCCCTATGTCTGGATCGTCCTGAGCGTGACGCTGACCTACGGCGCGATCGGCTTTTATGACGACTATCTGAAGGTCACGAAGCAGACCATCGGCGGGTTCTCCGGCCGCATTCGACTGGGGTTGGAGCTGGCAGTTGCCGGTCTTGCCACATACGCGATCATGAAATTGGCAACACCTGGATTTGGCTCAAGCCTCACGGTTCCGTTCTTCAAGGACGTTTTGATCGATCTGGGCCCGGTCTTCATATTGTTGGGCGTGATCGTGATCGCGGGCGCAGGCAATGCGGTGAACTTGACCGACGGGCTGGATGGATTGGCCATCGTCCCGGTTATGATTGCTGCAGCAACATTTGGGTTGATTGCCTATCTGTCAGGCCGCGGCGATTTCGCGCGCTATCTCCAGATTCACTACGTCCAGGGCGCAGGTGAACTCGCAATTATCTGCGGGGCATTGATTGGTGCCGGCCTCGGCTTCCTGTGGTTTAACGCACCACCTGCCATGATCTTCATGGGCGACACCGGGTCCCTGGCGCTTGGCGGGACGCTTGGCGCAATTGCGGTGGCAACGAAGCATGAGATCGTCCTGGCCATTGTCGGCGGGCTGTTCGTGCTGGAGACCCTGTCGGTGATCATTCAGGTCGCGAGTTTCAAGCTCACCGGAAAGCGCGTGTTTCGAATGGCGCCGCTACACCATCACTTCGAACAAAAGGGGTGGGCCGAGGCAACCGTGGTCGTGCGGTTCTGGATTATATCCGTCGTACTCGCGCTTATTGGTCTCGCGACGTTGAAGTTGCGCTGACAACACCATTGCGAATCACAACTCGTGGTAAGTAGTCCGCATGATCCCAGTGACGACGTGCAATGGCCAGCACATTGCTGTGTTTGGCCTTGGTCGATCCGGAATTGCGACATGTCATGCCTTGCGCGCAGGCGGCGCCGAGGTTGCTGCTTGGGATGATAACCCAGCTGCGCGAGAACTGGCCGAGCGCGAAAGCGTCGCATTGTGCGACCTCGACGCCGCCGACTGGTCGTCGTTTCATGCGCTGGTGCTTGCGCCTGGTGTCCCTCTGACTCATCCTGTGCCGCATTGGACGGTGCAACGCGCCCAAGCCAATGATGTCGAGGTTATTGGCGACGTCGAGCTTTTCTGCCGCGAGCGTCGCCGCGTTCGGCCGGACGCACCGTTCGTTGCGATCACCGGCACCAACGGCAAGTCGACCACCACGGCACTGACGGCTCACGTCTTGAGAGCCGGAGGCCGTAACGCACAGGTGGGCGGCAACATTGGCGTTCCAATTCTGTCGCTTGCGGCGTTGGATAGTGACGCCGTTTACGTGATTGAGATGTCATCCTACCAGATTGATCTGACGCCATCGCTGGCACCGTCGATCGGCATGCTTCTCAATGTCTCGCCGGATCATATCGACCGGCATGGAACGTTCGAGGCCTACGCCGCAATCAAGGAGCGGCTCGTTGCAGCGTCCGCTATTCGCCTGATCAGCGTTGATGATCCGGCTTCAGCGGCCATACACGGGCGTTTGGCTACGCAAAACGGGGCAACATACGCCATCAGCGTTGGCGGTGGGCAGGCGGATGTGATGCGCGATGGCGCGGCCATGATCCGTTTCGGGGAGGCAGCACCGGCTAACAGCCATCAGGTGCGACTGACCGGAGGGCCGTTTGAGGTTTCCGGCATCCCGACGTTACGGGGCCGCCACAATCTCCAGAACGCCATGGCGGCAGTCGCGACGGCGCGTTTGTTGTCTCCGCCGCTTGAGGGTGCGGATATCCAATCCGGGCTTGCGACGTTTCCCGGATTGCCGCACCGGATGGAGCAGATTGCATCACGCGGGCGCGTCGTTTTCATCAACGATAGCAAAGCCACAAACGCGGACTCTGCCGCGCGTGCGCTGTCGGCATTCGACGGGCACGTCTTTTGGATTGCTGGCGGGCGACCCAAAGAAGGCGGGATTGCCGGGCTGCGAGATTACTTTCCCGTCGTCCGCCGCGCCTATTTGATCGGCGAGGCCGCGTCAGAGTTTGCAGCAACGATTGGCGATGCGATTGACGCCGTCCAGCTCGGAACGCTTGAAGACGCCGTCCGTATGGCCGCAGCCGATGCGGCCCAGTGCAGCGGGGCAGAGCCCGTCGTGCTGCTCTCTCCGGCGTGTGCGTCTTTTGATCAGTTTCGCAGTTTTGAAGTTCGCGGCGATGCCTTTCGTTCTGCCGTCGCCGGGATCCCCGGCGTAATACTGCGACCGAGGGGAACGGTGTGAGCTTTTCGCGAAGCGACAGATCGTTGCTTGCACGGTGGTGGTTCACCGTTGACCAGTCTCTGCTGACGTCGGCTCTGTTTTTGTTCGCCATAGGCCTTGTGGTGTCGCTCGCTGCAAGTCCTGCGGTCGCCGACGCGAAGGGGCTGCGGCCGTTCCAGTTTGTCGAACGCCACTTGTTACACGCCCTTGTCGGCGTTGTTGTCATGCTGGCGATTTCACTGATGGAACCGCGAGCAATTCGCCGCTTGGCACTCGGGGTTCTGTTGTGCGCCGTGACGGCGATGGTGGTGGCGCTGATCGCCGGGCCGGAACTCAACGGCGCACGGCGGTGGATCAGTTTCGGCGGGATGACGCTGCAGCCGTCGGAATTCGCCAAACCGGCGTTCGTTGTGCTCGCAGCTTGGGCTCTGTCCGAGCATCAACAGCGTCCTGATATGCCTGGGCTCCACATCGCGGTTGGCTTGGCCGTGATCGTGGTTGGCGCCTTGTTGCTCCAGCCGGATATCGGCCAGGCTGTGCTGATCACCGCGGCGTTGGGTGCCCTTTTGGTACTGGCAGGGTTACCACTTGTCTGGCCATTTGGAGCCGCCGTTGCCGGGGTCGCTCTGGTTTCCGTCGCGTATTTGCTGATCGACTACGTCCAGAATCGTGTGAACGCCTTTCTATCCGGCGAATTCGTTACGGGCGCGCAGACCGAACGGGCGTTGCGCGCCTTCCTGGAGGGTGGCTTCTGGGGTCGTGGTCCGGGGGCCGGGACCATCAAGACAGACCTCGCCGACGCGCATACGGACTTCATATTTGCAGTGATCGCGGAGGAATACGGCATCGGCGCGTGTCTGGGGCTGGTCGCAATCTATGCAATTATCGTGACCCGCCTGGTGATAGGGGGTATTGCACAGGCAGATCCTGCAATTCGGTCCGCGCTGATCGGATTGGCCGTCATTGTTGGTCTTCAAGCGTCCGTGCACATGGCCGTGAATGTGGGGCTTTTGCCTGCAACAGGCATGACGTTGCCGCTGATCTCGGCTGGTGGTTCATCAATGCTGGCCATTTCTGCCACGCTTGGGATGGGGCTTGCGCTATCTCGGCGGCGCCCTCAGGCGTCACGCCTCAAACGCACTGCATTCGCGACCAAGGCAGCAATTCAGGATTAGATCGAGACAATGCGGGAGCGGAGCATAACGGTCCCGACTATGGCAAGGATAGACGGTTGGCGAAGCACGAGCGAGCTCGAACGATATTACTGGCTGCTGGAGGTACGGGCGGGCACTTATTTCCCGCTTTTGCTCTGGCGGAAGAACTTTCGCATCGCGGGTATGCCGTTGATCTTGCCACCGACACGCGAGGTGATCGTTACGGGACCGACTTTCCTGCGCGCAAAGTCCACCCGATTTCATCGGCCACGTTCGCCGGCAAGTCGCCGGTCGCGCTGGCTCAGACCGGCTGGACACTGGCGAAAGGGCTCCGGCAAGCCAACGCGCTGCTAGGTGAGGTTGCGCCCGGCGCGGTTCTGGGTTTTGGCGGGTATCCGAGCTTTCCGCCTTTGATGGCGGCGGTGCTTCGCGGCATTCCGACTGCCATCCACGAGCAGAACGCCGTTCTCGGGCGCGCAAACCGGACTTTGGCCGGCCGCGTGACAGCCGTCGCCACATCTTTTGACAAGGTCAAATACACCGAGGGCATTGATGCGTCCAAGGTGGTGCTGACCGGCAACCCGGTGAGAAGCGCCGTGCGCACCGCGTCGACAATCCCGTATCCGGTGATTTGGGCCGATGGAGAAGTGCGGATCGTGGTGTTCGGTGGCAGCCAGGGCGCGCGGCTGTTTTCTGATTTGATGCCGGATGTTGTGGCCGCGATGCCGCCGGACATTCTACCGCGTTTGCATATCACCCAGCAGTGCCGCGAAGAGGACCTGAACCGCGTCCAATCCGCTTATGCACAGCTGGGCATTTCAATGGAATGCGCAACGTTCTTTCGCGATCTTCCGGAGCGAATCGCCGGTTCGCATCTCGTCATTGGGCGGTCCGGAGCGTCTACGGTTGCCGAACTAGCCGCCATTGGGCGCCCAAGTATCCTCGTTCCGCTGCCACATTCGGTGGACAATGATCAATTGCTCAATGCGACAAGGCTGGTCGAGGCCGGTGCCGCATGGTGTATAGAGCAAAGCGAACTATCATCAGCGCGGCTCGCCGAGGACCTGACCGCGTTGATCGATACGCCGGATCAGCTCACAGGAGCTGCGAAGGCGGCACAGGCCGTGGGGCGGCCTGATGCCGATCAAAGACTTGCTGACCTTGTCGAACATCTTGCCTCACGTTCGGCATAGTCCGGCGAGAGATAGGTAGGCTTGCGATCCCGGCGCGGAGTCGCATCGCAATTTGGGGGTGTTAACCGGTCTGTTCCGCATCTGACATGTGTCGCGCGGGATGGGCATTAGACTGTGATCCGTTTGGGGGCCTGCCAGACCACGCGGACTGCTCACGGCACGGCTGCGCGCCGTTTCGTCGAGCGCAGCCGCTGTTTGACCGATTGGCGCGTGGCTGGAGCTGCTCCGATACTGGAGCCTGAGAGGACAAGAGTATGGAAATGCCGAGCGGGCTTGGCCCGATCCACATCATCGGAATTGGCGGGATCGGAATGAGCGCGATCGCAGAGATACTTCACGCGCAGGGGTTTACGGTCCAAGGCAGCGACCAAAAAGAAAGCGCCAACGTCCGGCGTCTCCGCGCGCGGGGCATTCGCGTCTTTGTTGGTCATGATGCCGTAAACCTGGTTGGCGCCAGGTTTGTGGTGATTTCCACGGCCGTGAAGGACACCAATCCGGAGTTATCTGCGGCCCGCGAGCGTGGTTTGCCCATTATTCGCCGTGCCGAGATGCTGGCGGAGCTCATGCGCCTTTACGCGACCATTTCGATCACCGGCACCCACGGGAAAACGACGACGACCTCGCTTGCGGCCAATATCTTTGAGGCGGCGGCGAAAGATCCGACGGTCATCACCGGCGGCATCATCAACGCATGGCAGTCCAATGCGCGGCTCGGCCAGGGCGACTGGATGATCGTGGAAGCCGATGAGTCTGACGGCACATTCACGAAGATTCCGACGCAGATTGGCGTCGTCACGAATATCGACCCGGAGCATCTCGATTACTTCGGTTCGGTAGAGGCCATGCACGAGGCCTACGCTGCGTTCTATGCCAACATTCCGTTTTACGGGCTGACCATCACCTGCATTGATCATCCTGTGGTGCGTGATCTTGTTGCGCGTCTGGATTTGCGGCGCGACGGTCGGCGGATGATCACCTACGGCAAGTCAGCCGATGCCGACATCGTCCTGACCCAGACACGCGTCGAGGGCACATCCACCATCTTTTCGGCCGATGTGTCGAGCGGTCCGCTTGGCAAGCAGCGCACCCTTACGGACTGGGTGGTGCCAATTCCGGGCGAGCACATCGCTCTGAACGCGCTGGCAGCCTACGCCGTTGCCGTCGAAGCGGGCATATCGGACGATCTCATCAAGACCGCAATGGCATCTTTCTCTGGCGTCAAACGTCGCTTTCAGCCAACGGGTACATGGAACGGTGTGACCATCTACGACGACTATGGGCATCACCCAATTGAGATTGCAGCGGTCCTGAAGGCCGCCAAGCAAGGCGCGCGCGGACGGGTCGTTGCCGTCGTTGAGCCGCATCGCTATTCGCGCGTGCAGCAGCTGTTTGACGACTTCGCGAATTGCCTGGGCGATGCGGACTCCGTTGTGGTTGCGCCGCTGTATTCCGCCGGAGAAGCGCCGATCGAGTCGATATCTCACGAAGCGCTGGCCAGTGGGATTGCCGCGACGGGGCACGGCTCAGTCCATGTCGCGGAAACGCCTGACGACATTCCCGCACATGTCGCAAGACTGTCTGACCCGCTCGACATCGTCATTGTCTTCGGCGCCGGCCATTCGACGGAGTGGGCGCACATGTTGCCGCAACAGCTTGAGCAGCTGTTCCCGGTTCGGAGCGCTGTATGACGGGTACGTCGCTGATTGAAGATCTGAAGTCTGCGGTACCGAATCTGCGCGGCCGGCTCACGGCCGATGCGCCACTCAAGGATATCACGTGGTTCCGCGTTGGCGGTGCGGCCGATGTTCTGTTTGTGCCGGCCGACGAGGCCGACCTGTCCGAGTTTCTGCGCGCTGTTGATTCGAACCTGCCTGTTCATGTGATTGGGTTGGGGTCCAATCTCCTGGCGCGAGACGGTGGCGTGCGTGGCGTCGTCATCCGATTGGGACGCGGGCTGGCCGGTATCCAGGTTGAGCCAAACCAGAGATTGCGGGTCGGTACTGCGGTGCCGGATGTGAAGGTGGCGCGCGCGGCCGGCGAGGCCGGCATCGATGGCCTCGCATTCTATCGCGGTATTCCAGGTTCGATCGGCGGCGCCCTGCGGATGAATGCCGGCGCACACGGCAGCGAGACCAGGGATGTGCTTGAGACAGCGCGGGCCGTCGACCGGGCCGGCAACATTCACGAGCTGACGAATGCGGACATGGGCTTCGCCTACCGCAAGTGCGCCGTTCCGCCGGACTGGATCTTCACGGAGGCGGTGTTTCGGGGCAGGGCCGGAGAGTCCAGCACAATTCTGCAGCAAATGGAGGACGTGGCCGCCTATCGCGAAACGCATCAACCGATCCGCGAACGCACGGGCGGCTCAACGTTCAAAAACCCCGAAGGCCACAGCGCCTGGAAGCTGATTGATGCGGCCGGCTGCCGTGGTCTGCGAGTCGGCGGTGCGCACGTCTCCGAGAAGCACTGCAATTTCCTGATCAACGACGCCCAGGCAACCGCGCGAGATATCGAGCAGCTTGGCGAAACTGTACGTAAACGCGTCTTTGAAACGTCCGGCATCAGACTGGCGTGGGAGATTTTCCGCCTCGGCGAGCCGGAAAACGGCGACGCTGTTGGCGAGGCCTTGGCGCTGGAGTCAACCGCCACTGTCGGCCCTGCAGCCCAAACATCAACGTCCTGACAGCTCTGTTTGGGGCGCTGATCCAAAACCCCTGCCCGCCACCGGGAATGAGGAGCGTCACATGCCGACACCAACCGTGCCCACGCGAACGTTCGAGCACGTTGCGGTCCTTATGGGCGGTTTTTCCGCTGAGCGACCGGTGAGCCTAAGCAGCGGAAACGCGTGCGCCGATGCGTTGGAGGGCGAAGGCTATCGCGTGACGCGGGTCGATGTACAACGCGATCTCGCTACGCAGCTGGCCGATCTCCGGCCGGACGTTTGCTTCAATGCGTTGCATGGTCCCTGGGGGGAGGACGGACGGGTTCAAGGCTTGCTGGAGTTTCTCGGCATCCCTTACACCCACTCCGGCGTTCTGGCGTCAGCATTGGCGATGCACAAGCAACGCGCCAAGGAGATTATGAAGGCGGCCGGCGTTCCTGTTGCAGACGGACGCGTGACGACCCGTGCCGAGGCCGCGAAAGCGCATGTCTTGGAGCAGCCTTATGTCTTGAAGCCGGTTGCAGAAGGCTCAAGTTTCGGAGTGTTCATTGTGCGCGAAGACCAGGCGCATCCGCCGCAGGAGTTGACCTCGTCGGAATGGAGCTACGGCGAACACCTCCTGGCAGAGCCCTACATACCCGGACGCGAACTGACCTGCGCGGTCCTCGGAGACCAGGCGCTCGGAATTCTCGAGATTCGCCCTGCTGAAACACTTCAGTTCTACAATTTTGAAGCAAAATACGCAGAAGGTGGCTCGATTCACGTCCAACCGGACGATCTTTCACCTGATCTTAACCGAGCGATTCTGTCATGGAGTCTTATGGCCCATCGTGCGCTTGGCTGCCGCGGGGTGACTCGTGCGGACTTTCGATACGACGGACCACCTGATGGCTCTGGCACGCTCGTGTGCCTGGAAGTGAATACACAACCTGGCATGACCGGAACGTCGTTGGTTCCCGAGATTGCTGCGAACGCAGGACTATCGTTCGGCGCACTTCTGCGCTGGATCACGGAGGATGCGAGTTGCGGTCGATAATGAACGCGATTGGTCGGTCGACTGGCAGGGGACATCCCGGCCGGACCGCCAGCGCGTTTCAGACTGCCGAATCGTCTCCCAGAACACGACCGGCCTCACCGCCCGACAGACCGAGCCGCAGCGCATTTTCGCAAGCGCCACCACCGCGCCGGTCCGTATTGGGGTCATGGACCTTAGGTTTTGCGCTGGTCGCCGTTGTCGGCGTTGGCGCAGCGGTTCTGCTGTCCCATGCGGGTGGAATCGGCAAAACAGCCGCACCAGTGCAGGTCGGTGTAGACCGCATGGCCGCGTTAGTCGGATTTCGCCTGGCTCAGATCGAGCTGACGGGACATGTTCAGACGGCAGACGACAACGCATTCAAGGCGCTGTCGCAGCCAGCCGCTCTGTCTCTGTTCGGCTACGACACGCAACTGGCGCGCGCGCGATTGCGCAAGCTGCCCTGGGTTCGTGACGCGCGCCTTGTCCGCCGCTGGCCCGACGGATTGCGGGTTCATATTGTCGAGCGACGCCCCTTCGCCGTTTGGGATGGAAAGCGGGGCCGCTATCTGATCGATGCGACCGGCGCGCACCTGCAACGGCTCCGGGGCGACGTCGATTTGGGCTTGCCTCAGTTCTTCGGCGCCGACGCCGATAAGGGCGCCGGCGCGATTCATCGGATCGTATCTCGGCACGACGGGCTCGCACAGAAGATCAGCAAGTTCACGTTTGTCCGTGGTCGAAGATGGCGATTGCAGCTCAGATCCGGAACGGTCATCGAGTTGCCGCCTGTTACGCCTGACGTTGCTTTGATGCATCTCCTGGATCAGAACGCCTGGGAACTCGCCCGAGACGGCTTCGTGCAGACGGTTGATCTGCGCGTGCCCGGACAGATCATTCTCAGAGGCGTTGCGCGGACCCGGTCCCGGATGGGGCGGTCGTCAAGACGACCCGCGCGCGACCAGCATCGTCTTGCGCACGCACGACCTCGGACAGAGAGTTAAGTGCGATGTTTGGCTGGTCGGACGGAAATCCGGGCCGGATCGTCGGCCTTCTCGACATCGGCAGCGAGAAAATCTGCTGCATGATTGTCTCTGTGCCTCCGATATCGCGGCAGAAGCGGGGCGGTGACAGTCATCCCCGGGTCCTTGGCATGGCGGCGCAGCGGTCGCGCGGGATCAAGGCCGGCTTTGTGACGGATGCTGACAGCGCGGAAACCGCGGTGGCCGCGACGGTGGCGCGCGCTGAGCGCGCTGCTGGTTTGCGCGTGGAACACGTGCTGGTCAACGTCTCCTGCGGACGGCCAGAGGTGACGGCGTTCAAGGCATCGACACAGCTTGACCACGGTCGCGTCGACCGGCCGGCGATGGCCCGCCTGCATGCGGCCGCGCGCAGCTTCGCGGAGCGGCAAGGCCGGATCGCAATCAAGTTATGGAAACCCAGGTATGCGGTCGACCATCAGCCCTACAAGACCGTTCCTCTCGCCGAACATGGACGGGAGCTTGCCGGCGAATTCCGTGCCATCACAGCCGACGACGGGCCGGTTGATGGGCTGGCCCATCTGATCGAGCGCTGCGTGTTGTCGGTGGACGCGTTTGTGCCCACGGCTTTGGCAAGCGCACTGGCGGTCACCACGGCCGAAGAGCGCCGTCTGGGTGTCACGGTGGTCGATATCGGTGCCGGGTGCATGGACTACGTCACGCTTGCCGATGATGCTGTTGTGGCATGTGGCGCGCTGCCAATCGGCGCCAGCCACATAACGTCCGACATCGCCCGCACGTTCGGCACGTCACTCGTCGCGGCAGAGCGGATGAAGACATTGCACGGCGGACTTGTAGCTGCTCAATCGGATGCTGCAGCAACTTTTAGCTTCCCGGCCACGGATGATCCGGACGGTGATACGGGCGAAGCCACGCGGCTTGAACTCATCGAGGTCGCGAGATGGCGGGTGGCGCGCCAACTACAGGCGCTTCAGGAGCGAATCACGGCACATGATCCCGCCTGGAATGATCCGTTGGTGTTCACGGGCGGCGGCAGCAATCTACCGGGTTTGGTTCAGTTTGCCGCGAATGCGCTGCACCGCAAGGCGCGTCTCGGACGCCCGGCGCCGGTCGCCGGGATGACACAGACGGCAGCCACGGGATCGCTGGCGACGGTCATCGGCATGGCGGCAACAATGAGGTCGAGAGCGCATGCGTTCGATGTGTGGCCGAATCGGTCGGTTGAGACGACATATTTGCGTCGTGTACAGGAGTGGGTTCGAGAAAGTTTTTAAACGCTTTGAAATAGAGTACCGTATGCGCAAAGTGTTTACGTGCGCGTTCGGCCCGAATCGAGGCGTGTTGCGTGCGTAAAAGAGGCAGATCGAACGGCGACCGCGATTCGCGTCGCTGCTTTTGGTCAAGCCCGTGTTGGCGGCGTCGTGCCGATTTCAGTTCCGCGTTTTGTTGCCGTGCGTAAATCGGGTGCACCTGGAGTTCCAGGCGCGCCCATGTGCGTGCGTATCGCGAGCGGATTGGGCGCCGCAAACGCCAGCCGTAATCGCGACGTCGAAAAGAACTCGCTTCGCTCCGCCGTAACCTCGCGTGTCCGGGGACAGGTCGAATACACGAACGCTGAATGCACGAACGCTAACGTGAGGCGCCATGTCGATAAAACTCGAGCCGCCAAAGCTGACGGAACTCCGCCCTCGGATCGTGGTCATTGGGGTTGGCGGGGCCGGAGGCAATGCGATCAACAACATGATCGCGTCTGGATTGACGGGCGTTGAGTACGTTGCGGCCAACACGGACGCGCAGGCTCTTGCCGCATCCAGCGCCGAACGGCGCCTACAACTTGGGCAGACGATTACGGAAGGGCTCGGCGCGGGGGCCCGTCCCGAGATTGGCCACGCAGCTGCGGAAGAAACCCTTGATGAGATCCGGTCAGAGTTTGCCGGTGCGCACATGGCCTTCGTCGCTGCCGGAATGGGTGGCGGAACGGGTACGGGTGCGGCATCGGTTATTGCGCGCGAAGTCAAGCAGTTAGGCTGTCTGACGGTCGCGATCGTATCGAAGCCGTTTCACTTCGAAGGCACACGCCGTATGCGCACGGCGGAAGCCGGAATCGAAGAACTGCGCAAGCACGTCGACACGCTAATCGTCGTGCCGAATCAGAATCTGTTCCGAATTGCGAACGACCGAACCACCTTCGCAGAGGCCTTCGTTCTTGCGGATCAAATCCTGTATTCCGGGATCGCTGGCATCGTTGATCTGATTTTGAAAGACGGGCTGATCAACCTCGACTTCGCCGACGTGCGCACGATCATGACGGAGATGGGCAACGCCGTCATGGGCACCGGCGAGGCAGAAGGTCCGCAACGCGCGACGCTCGCTGCAGAACAGGCAATCGCCAATCCGCTGCTCGATGACATCACGCTGTTTGATGCGAAGGGCGTTTTGATCTCGATCGTCGGCGGCCCTGACATGACGCTGTTTGAGGTCGATGAAGCGGTCAGTCGGATTCGTCAGGAAATCGACAGCGAGGCCAACATCATCATCGGCGCGGCTTTTGACACCACCATCGAAGATCGCATTCGCATAGCCATCCTAGCTTCAGGCATGGATGGCGCTGTGGCCAATCCTGGTGACGCAAGTGGCGGATCCCAGTCGGAAGAGGTCGCATCATCCTCGCCCGGCGCGAATCAGGCCGACACAACCAGCGAGCTGCCGCCGCTTCTTCCGGCATCCGCGCTTTTTGGCATGGGTCCTGCGGCCTCAGCCGAAGAGGTTGCTCCGCCACCGCCGGACAAGGCGCAACCGCCGGCGGAGGTACCGACAGCGCCCGCGGCTAGTTCTCGCGGTCAGTCCGCACAGCCGGTTTGGACGTCGGCGGATGGAGTCGTTGTTGAGGCTCTGCCGCCGCGCCTCGACTCGGCTGGTTCAGCCGATGGAAATGCCGGCTATGTCGGGCCCGAGCCCAATAAGTCCGCAGTCTCGGATGAGGCCGCAACGTTTCAGCCGGCCGCAACCAGCGGACCCCGGCGCCCACCGCAACGCATGCCATCTGTCGAAGATTTCGCGCCGCACGCCCAAAAAGAGTACTTTGCCAAGGGCGGATCCGAACAGCGAGATGTAGCGACTGGGCCACGACACCTATCGACAGCGCCCGGAGCGAATCCGGTTGGCGCGGACCGTCAGAGCGAATCAGTTCGCAAGGAACAGCAAGATCATCCGGCAGCGGACAGAGCGCAGGCTTCGGCTTCGGTTGCGGGCCAAGCGTCGCGCGGATAATCGTTCGTGCAGAGAGAAATTGACCATAAACTCAGAAAAAACTCGTATGAGACTGTTTTGGAACAACAATAGCATGTGCTAATGGCGGCACGTTTAGCAGAAACCGCCCGTCGATTGGGCAAAGATTGCTGATCCAAGTGGAACGTAACAGACTGTAAGAAAGCGTGATTTGTCCAGCATCCACACCGGACAGTAGTCTCTCGATCGCAACAAGACACCGCGTGATGAATAAGTGTTGCAGCGTCTTTGGGGTGGCGTTGTATCAGAGTCACACCGGTGTCTTTTGGGGGACATCTGGCAGCATCGCGTGGGGTGGTGTTGTCAGACAGGGGTGAGGGACACTCATGTCGAGACGATTTGTCGGGGCGCGGCAGACGACGATCTCGCGAGAGATACAACTGAATGGCACGGGGGTGCACAGTGGAGCACCGGTGTCGATGGTACTGCATCCGGCAAGTGCCGACACCGGGCTCCAGTTTCTCGTGACACGACGACGGCGTATCATCGCCCAGATTTCAGCCAACGTGGACAACGTTAAGAACCTGACGCTGTGCACGGTCCTGGGCGACGAGGCGGGGGTAACAGTCGGCACGGTTGAGCATCTGCTCGCTGCGCTTCGCGGCCTGGGTGTTGATAACTGTCTGATCGAAATCGATAGCAAAGAAGTTCCGATCATGGACGGCTCATCGTCGGTGTTCGTGGACGCGATCGATGCGACGGGTCTGAGAGAGCTGTCGGCGCCGCGCCGTTATCTGCGGGTTCTGAGGCCGGTCAGCGTTGAAGAGAACGGATGTTTCGGCGAGTTGCGCCCGCATATGGGCTATCGCCTTGACGTCGAAATCGATTTCCCATCACCGGTCATCGGGAAACAGCGGCTTGAGCTGGAAATGTCGCCCGGCGCATTTCGCCATGAGCTGTGCGAGGCGCGGACGTTCGGCTTCATGTCCGACGTCGAGAAACTCTGGAAGAACGGACTGGCGCTCGGGGCATCTCTGGCCAATTCCGTAGCGATCGGGGACGAAGGCATCCTGAACGAAGAGGGTTTGCGCTTCCCGAACGAGTTCGTACGTCACAAAATGCTCGATGCAGTTGGCGACTTGGCCTTGGCCGGGTATCCCATTCTCGGTGCTTATCGATCCGTTTGCGGCGGGCATCGTTTGAATGCTCAGGTTGTCCGAGCGTTGCTGGCTGATCGGTCAGCTTGGACGTTGATTGACGCGCCGATGGTTCGCGACGACCTGCACGTATCGCCGATATCGGCACCAGGAATGGTTGCCGCTGTTGCAGGCGAGTAGACGCGTAGCGCTGCTTAGCTTACACCCGCTCGATTGCGGCGCTGCCTGACGGCATATGCATGACAGCTACATGGCCGCGCCAGCACTGTCGCGAGGTTGTCGCCAACGTCGCTGAGTTGCGCGCGTTGCTGTTAAGTGATGAGCACGTGAATTGCAGCTGTCGAAGTATATGATACGGTCTGTTTGCCTCCGAATCGCCCGGTTTTTTAGGCGTGATTCCGGGGGCGAGGATCTGTGGACTTGAGTCCTGGCCTGGACAGCCTAAATCCCGCGTAGTGCGGATAATCGAGCAGCGGTGATAGCAAGATGCCGCGGGTTGAGCATATCACGAGCTTGGAACAAAGATGAAAACATCTCAGCTTCTTCGCCAGATTGCCTTACTCACGGTTGCCGCCGCGCCCGTTATTGTTGCTGGCTGCGCCTCCAACACATCGGCCGAGAAGCTGCTCAAGCGCGACCCACCAGGTAAGATGTACGCGACGGCCGATACACTGTTGAGCCAGGGCAAGTGGCAACGCGCAGCAAAGAAATTCGAGGATCTCGACCGAGATCACCCGTACGCGCCGGAAGCGCGGCGCGCGATCGTGATGGCCGCGTATTCGTACTATAAAGCCGGCAAGTATCCTGAGGCCATCGCAACCGCCCGCCGATATACGACGATGCATCCGGGAACGGCCGACGCTGCATTCGCGCACCATATCATCGCATCGTGCTACTTCGAGGAAATTAGCAGCCCAAGGAATGATCAGGGCACCACGCGTAAAGCTCTCAAAGAGCTGAAAATTCTCAAGGCGCGCTACCCGAACAGCAAGTATGCGCGCGAGGCCGATAACCGCATCCGCATCGCGATGGACTCGCTGGCGGCACACGAGATGCACGTTGGCCGCTACTACCTGAAGCGAAACAACCACGTTGGCGCGATCAACCGGTTCAAGGTTGTGGTGCGGGACTATCAGACGACGAAGCACGTCGAGGAAGCGCTATTGCGTCTGACCGAAGCGTACATGTCACTGGGCATCAAGAACGAGGCGCAGACCGCAGTTGCGATCCTCGGTTACAATTTCCCGAATTCGAAGTGGTATAAGAGCGCGTACGTGCTGCTGCAGTCCGATGGCTTGAAGCCCCATGAGGACAAGGGCAGTTGGTTATCGCGTCAGTTCGCAAACGTTAAGTTGCCGAAGCTCTGGAACTAACCGCGGCAAACGACGCACGGATGCGGCTTCGCGCGGGGCCGTGAGCACCCGTCCCTCAAAGATATTGCAGCTGGTCCGGTTCATCAAACGCGGTCTGACATTGGCCTTGCATCGTGTGTGCAATACCAATTGCGACCGTGGCCTGAGCGATATTCCCGCCGACTGATCGGCAATTGCGGGTCCATTGGAGCCATCTGCTGCCGCGTGGCACAGTTGTCGAATCCAGCTTAGATCATCGCAAGTTGGGTTGAGACGGTACCGCACCCGCTAGCGCGCGAGCGTTGTCGTTGCATTGCTGCGGCCGCGCGTAAGGTGCGGGAATGAGCTCCAAGTCTGCGTAAGGCGGCAAGGCTCGGGAGGACACGCAAATGACGTCTGCAAAATCTGCGAGCGCTGTGTCGGAGCTGTCGCAGGCGGAGGCCGTTGCCGAACTCGCCAGATTGGCGCGCGACATCGCCTATCACGATGAACGCTACCATGGCCACGATGCGCCCGAGATCAGCGATGCTGCCTATGACGCGCTGGTCCGCCGCAACGCGGAGATTGAGGCGAGATTTCCGGAACTCGTCCGCTCGGACAGCCCGTCGCAACGAGTCGGTTCGGCGCCACGTGAGGGCTTTGGCAAGATTCGCCACGCGATCCCGATGCTGTCGTTGGCCAATGCGTTTTCCGGCGATGATGTTCACGATTTCGTCGCACGCATCCGCCGTTTTCTCAGTCTGGGTGATGACGAGCGTCTCGAGCTGACGGCGGAACCAAAGATCGACGGGCTGTCGATTGCGCTCCGATACGAACGCGGTCGTTTGACGCAGGCGGCGACCCGCGGCGATGGTGCCGAAGGCGAGGACGTCTCCGCGAACATCGCAACGGTGAAGGCCATTCCGGCGCGCCTTAATGGCGATGACGTTCCCGACGTGCTGGAGGTGCGCGGCGAACTTTACCTTGGTCACCAGGACTTTCGCGCACTCAATGCTGCACAAGAGGCGGCCGGGCTCAAGGTCTTTGCCAATCCGCGCAATGCAGCGGCAGGTTCGCTCCGTCAGCTTGACCCGTCGATCACGGCGAGCCGGCCGTTGAAGTAC
>JBCCOV010000073.1:0-21230 GCA_039039985.1 Pseudomonadota bacterium
CGTGGCTGGCGAGGCCCCACAGGTTTGGGCGATAGTCGATGTCGAGCGCCGTGCTCGATCCGTTTTCGCGCGCGAGCCTGAGCGCCTTCAGCGTCGCGGCTTCGACGCGCGGGTGCGAAAGGTGGGTGCCGGTTGCGGTTACGCACGCGGCTTCGGCAATAAAATCCTGATCGATGTCGTCTTCGGTCAACCCCATGTCCGCGCAGTTCTCGCGGTAAAAAATCAACGGGAACTGGTGGTCGTCCCGAATACCCAGGAGGACAAGCGCGGTCAGGCGATCGGGGTCCACTTTGACGCCGCGAACGTCAACACCTTCATCAATCAGAGTTTCGCGAATGTAGCGTCCCATATGCTCGTCGCCGACGGCCGTGATGACCGCTGACTTCAATCCGAGGCGGGCTGCGCCCGCCGCGATGTTGGTTGGCGACCCGCCGATGTATTTGTTGAACGATGCCATGTCCTCAAGCCGACCACCGACCTGCGAACCGTAGAGGTCAACCGACGACCGGCCGATCGTGATCAGGTCGAGTTGAGAACCGGTGGCCATCAGACCGTACCCCCGAGCGAGCCCTCAAGCTCAGCGAGCTCTTGTCCGCCGGCCATAAGGTCCTGCAATTGCTCCGCAGTGATCTCACCTTTCGCCGCGGTGCCTAGCGTCTTGCCGCGATTGAGTACCGTGAACCGGTCTCCAACGGCCATGGCATGGCGAACGTTATGGGTGATGAAGACGACGCCGATGCCGTCCTTTCTGACACGGTCAATTGTCGCGAGAACGTTTGATGTCTGGCGCACACCGAGCGCCGACGTCGGCTCATCGAGAATAAGCACCTTCGCACCAAAGTAGACGGCACGGGCAATGGCAACGGTCTGGCGTTCGCCGCCAGATAAGGTGCCGACGGCTTGATCGGGTTCGCGGAGGTTGATGCCCATCTTTTTCATCTCGGCCATCGTCACGGTGTTGGCCTTCGAGAAATCCATGAACTTGAACGGACCAAAGCGCTTGACCGGCTCCCGCCCCATCCAGAAATTCCGAGTCACCGACATCAATGGAATCATCGCAAGATCTTGGTAGACCGTCGCAATGCCGGCTGTCATGGCATCCCGTGGCGAGTTGAAGACAACTTCCTTTCCACCGACGAACATCTTGCCGGATGTGGGTTTGTGCACGCCCGACATGGTCTTGATGAACGTCGACTTTCCAGCACCGTTGTCACCCAACAGGCAGTGGCACTCTCCAGGTCTGACATCGAATGACACGCCGGCCAGCGCGATAACGTTGCCGAAGTGCTTTTCGATGTTGCTCATCTCAACGCCGTGGCTGTCGCTGTCTGTCGAGACATCGGACATGGCAAAGGCTGCATCTGACATCACCGCTCTCCCGTAACGCGTTTGCGGATCATGTTGTTGAACAGCACGGCGACCAGCAGCATTCCGCCAAGAAAGACCAAGTACCAGTCCTGATCGATTGGCGTATAGCTCAGCCCGATAAGGACGACGCCAAAGATGATCGCACCAAAGAACGCGCCGATCGCCGAGCCGTATCCGCCGGTCAGCAAACAACCGCCGATCACGGCAGCGATGATCGCTTCGAACTCCTTTTGAAACCCGCGCCGCGCATCTGTTGACCCGCTGTCGAGCACCGTAATGATCGCGACAAGTGCGGCGCAGGCGGCAGTAAACATGAAGAGGCCCATCTTGACGCTGCGGACGGGTACGCCGGAGTTCGATGCTGCGTTCGCATCGCCACCCGACGCGAAAATCCAGTTTCCGATCGGCGTCCGCGTCAAAACGATGGTGGCGGCAATCGCGAGCAATACGAACCAGATCAGCTCGATTGGAACGCCCGTCACCTTTGGCCGCCCATTCCTGAAAGTATCGATCAGGCCGTTCGCAGCCAGCCAGGTGAAGACGCCCGTAAACGCTTCGCCGGAAAACAGCGGCGCAACCCAGCTGTTCTCAGTCGCCTCGCGCACGCCGCGAAGCTGGGTCGAGCCGCCCGTCGCAACCTTGAGCCCGACAAGCGTGAGACCACGAAGGATGAATAAAAAGGCCAGCGTCACGATAAAGCTCGGCAGGCCTGTGCGGATCACGATCTGGCCGTTGACGGCACCCACAGCAGCGGCGGCAATGAGCGTCAGTGGAATGGCCACTTCAAGAGGCACGCCGGCCGGTACGACCAGGGCTGCAAAGATCAAGCCCGCAAACGCCACCATCGAGCCGAGCGAGAGATCAAACTCGCCGCCAATCATGAGGAGCGCTGCGCCAATCGCCAGAATGCCAAGCTGAGAAGCCGGCGACATGAAGTTCATAAAGCCGGCGAGCGTGAACATCGCGCTATCGGCGGTGAACGCAAAAAACGTTGTCACAAGAATCAGGCCGGCAATCGCACCGAGTTCCGGACGCTTGATAAGCCGGCCGATAAACGAAACCTCTTTCAGTCGCTCGTCATCCGCCGGCGTGGTCGTAGTCGCCATCATTTCCTCCCGGGAAGTCTAGAAAGGGCGACGGTTCCGGCGTGTTTGTCCCGCCGGTTCTAGCGCCGTCGCCCCGCGCGTCTGGTCTCTCTTCAGCGAATGCCCTTCGCCGACAACTCGACGACCTGGGCAGCTTTGTCCTTCGTGACCAAGTTGGGGCCGGACGGGACGTTGCCACCGGGCACGAGGCCGTATTTCGCGTTCATCACGAGGAAGACGACCGGTAGATAGCCCTGGAGGAACTGCTGCTGGTCAATGCCGAATATAGCATCGCCTTTGCTGACTGCTTCCAAGAAGCTGGCCGAAAGGTCGAAGGATGCGACGCGAACGGAATCGGACATGCCGGCCCCTTTCACGGCCCGGACAGCCGGCTCACCGGCGAGCGATGCGCCAAGCGACATAACCGTGTCGATGTCGCCGTCTGCCGCCAATGCCGCTTTCACCTTCGCCTCGATCTCGGACGGATCGTTGGTTGTCGGCAGCACTTTGACGGCGCCTCCGAAGCCATCTGAGAAGCCCTTACAGCGCAGGTCGAGCGCGACGTTGCCAACCTCATGGTTGATGCACAGTCCTTTCTTGCCGCCCATCTCTTTGAGCTTTTCACCGGCAGCTTTTCCAGCGTCGTATTCGTCCTGGCCGACGTGCAATAGCGCACCAAGCTTCTTGGAGACGTCAGACCCCGAGTTCATCGAGATAACGGGAATGCCGGCCGCAACAGCTTTCTTGATCGACGGTCCATGTGCGTCCGCGTCGGGAATGGAAACGACGATGCCGTCGGGTTCCTGGTTGACGGCCGCATCAATGAGTTGGCTCATCGCGACCATATCGAATGTCTCTGGCGCGCGGTACGAGACCTTCGCGCCGGTATGCTTCGCTGCGAGATCAACGCCGTTCTTTACAACCGACCAGAACGGATCGTTGGCCTGGCCATGGCTGATGACGATAATGTTCTGGGCCAGCGCAGCCGGAGCCAGCGCGACGGCGGTCGCAGCGACAAGCGTACGGATGATCGATTTCACTCTTTTTCCTCCAGTTGCTTCTTCTTTGCTCGAAGTTATCCAAGGTCCCGACTCTGTTGGCCGGTTGGGGCAGATGTGAAACTCCGCCCTAAGCTGACAAGTTATGCAGCGCTGTTACGCTGCGCGCCAATTGGTCCTCCACTGTATCAACGAAACCGGTGCCCTTGTTCGGCGTGAACGGATTTGGACCGGGCGCTGTTGTTTCGAGAATAAGCGGCCCAGTATACGCAATCTCATCAAGGGTCTCGATTTGTGACGAGAAATCGATGTGGCCATCGCCAATCGCCCCGCGATTTGAATCTGCGGCGTGATACAGACCCAGGTTATTGCCGGCGCGCGTAAGTGCGCCAGGTGGATCAGCTTCTTCAATGTTCATATGATAGGAATCGGCGAGCAGTTTCAGGTTCGCCGCATTGGCCTGCGCAAGGAACGCGAGCCCCGCCTCGACGTTTTGGATCTGGTGCGTTTCATAACGATTGAGCAGCTCAAATACGACCGGCACATCAGCGGCAGCAGCGCGTGCGCAGACCTTGCGCGCGGCTGTCAACAGATGAGCGTCTTCCAGGTTCTTAGCCTGATCATAACTGATCCGCCCGACGCGGCCATGAAACGATACGATGGGGCCGCCGAGCGCGGCCGCAAAATCGATAATCGCAAAGTACTCGTCGAGAGAAGATTCACGCTCTGCCGGATCCGCAGAGGACGGGTCGGAGTCCGTTGGCGTCAGCGAGAAAACCTCAAGTTCGGCGTTACCTAAGATGTCCGCGATATCGCCAGGATTGGTGTGCTTCCAACGGCCATGGAGTTCGACGCCATCGAGCTGGGCACGCCGCGCGCGGCGTACGATGCCCGCCAGCGGCTCGTCTCCGAAGATCCAGGTGCAGCATCCGATCTTGCGGCGCAACGTGCTCACTCTCGACTGTGTTGCAAAACCGAGCTGACATTGGATCTTAAATACATATTGCGTCAAGTGCACAAAATGGAATATTTATTCCAAATGACCGAGTCCACGCGCCTTGCTGCCGAGCCGCCTTCAGATCTGCCGTCGCTGAATGCGGCAATCGCTCGTCACTCGCCGACTCTCGCACCGCGTCTGCGCCAGTGCGCGCAATTCGTGTTGGATAATCCCGACAAGGTGGCGCTTGGGACGACGGCCGAAATCGCCGGCATTGCCGACGTTCAGCCGTCGACGCTTGTGCGTTTTGCGCAGGCACTGGGATTCTCCGGGTTCTCGGAGATGCAGGATCTGCTCAAGGCCAATCTGCTCGAGCGTGGCTATTCCTATGAGCACCGTCTCCATCGGATGGCGCCGGCGAAGCTGAGTTCGCCGCGCCGGATTTTCGAGGGCTTCGTAGGCAACGCGCACGCGGCGCTGGAAACGGCGCTCGACGAAATCGATGCCGAGGCCATGGACCGCGTCGTTCGGATCATGACCAAGGCCCGCAGCGTTCATTTTCTGGGGCTAAGACGCTCGTTCCCGGCGGCCAGCGCGCTGTTCTATGCGTTGAGCAAGATGGGCAAGCCGTGCACGCTGCTCGACAGTCTTGGCGGCATGCTGGGTAATCAAGGGGAGTTCGTATCTCCGCGCGATGCGATGTTCGTTGTTACGTTTCACCCGTATGCGCCGGAAGTCATAGAGTTGTGTGAAACGGTTCATCGTATCGGCTGTCCGATTGTTGCAATCACCGATGTTGCATTGTCACCGATTGAGCCGTTCGCAACCGAGGTTCTACACGTGCGAGACGCGGCACTTGGTGATTTTCGGTCTCTGGCGGTCACAATGTGCCTGTGTTCCGCCCTGTCGGTCGCTGTTGGAAAGTCCATAAAGCGGCCTGCAGCTGATCGCGCTCATGGATAACGCAGTCTCACCATAGGCAGATTTGCGCCGCCGTCTGAAACCGCCTTGGCTCAGACTGTGTTTGAGTCGTGCTTTCCGACAGGCTGGACATAAGCCGGGGCGCCACGCGGAGTGGACGCGTCAATCATGTTGCATCGCGCCCTGTCACCAGGGGAACAGCCTGGTCGGGCCAATATCTGCTGACTGATTTCCCCTGGGTCACTGCAATCCGCTAAGACCACGGAGAATTGACCAGGTTTGACCGGGCGTTGTCTTGCGTATGACGGGATTCGGTTTGTACGGGAGCGCGTTCGTTTGAAACATCGTGCTGCCGTCTGAGTTTTGCGCCGTGCGGTCACACTGGCTCCAAAACACTCGCGAGCGCGCGTCGCGCTCGTCCACGTTTTTATGTGTGCAACGTCAACTGCGCGTGCGTAGCCGCCTCGGCACGTGCAGGCATTTGGGGTTCTGACAATGTCGAAACAGTCCGCCTTGGTGCAAGGCAAGCGATGGTCGCCGACTGGCCGAGAGCAGCCAGTGCGTCGGACGTCGTTCGAGATTGCCGGTCAAAGCTACGACCCCAAGTCCCGCTCGCTCAAGCGCGGGTCGGATGAATTCCGGCTGAGCCCGCGGGCCGCCCGGCTTATCGAGGTTTTGGCGCACACCCCGATGGAGGTTGTCGGGCGCGACGCGCTTATGGACCAGATTTGGCCCGATGTGACTGTGGGCGAGGAAAGCCTGACGCAGGTTATCGCCGAGTTGCGCCGCGCGCTTGGCGACAGTGCGCGATCGCCGCGGTTCATCGAGACCGTTGCGAAGGCCGGCTACCGGCTGCTTGTTGAGCCGCGAATCTGCAGACAGGAGGCGTTTGCCAAACAACCGTCCGAGTGCTCTGGCAACCCGGCGGCTCCGGACGATCAGCCGTTTGCGACATCAATTGTCGTTGTGCCTTTTGACGTCGTTGCTGGCGGACGAACCGCTGATGTCTTGGCGCATGGTCTGTCGCGTGATGTTGCGACCAATCTCGCGCGATCTCGTTGGCTCTTTGTGTCGGCGCGGGCCAGTGCTGCCGCGCTTTCGTCGGAGCACACCGAACCGCCGCAGATCGCAAGGCGTCTGGGTGTGCGCTACGCGCTCTGGGGATCCGTCATCGTATCTGACGGGCGGCTGCGGGTCATGGTCAGCTTGTGCGACTCCCAATCCGGCGCCGTGCTTTGGGCTGAGCGATACGACCGAGCCATGAGCGATCTCTTTGAATTGCTTGATGACGTAGGTCTGGAGGTTGGGCGTACGGTGGAGGCGGAGATCTCGCAGCATTTGCGCCATGTCGCACGCGTGACCCCGGTTGAAACGCTTGACGCCTGGGGGCTTTACCACCGCGCGGCCAAGTACCGGTTTGCAACGACTGCGCAGGATATTGACGAAGTCGACAGGCTGTTGGGCGTGGCGGCTCAGCTGGCACCCCACTCAGCCCGCATCCGTGCAGCGTCTGCGCTCGTTCAGCTCCGCCGACATGCGTATCTCGCGCCGCGTGGATCCGTCGATGCCCTGGAGCGGGCAAACGAAATCGCCCAGGCGGCCGTCACACTCGATAGCTGCGAAGCGGAAGCGATGGTTGTTCTCGGCCGCACACTCGGCATGTTCGGGCAAAGTGGCGGTGCATTGGATTGGTTAAGGCGGGCCGTCCACGCGAATCCATGCTCATTCGATGCGCGCACATTTCTTGCCCTGTCACTGCTGATTGCCGGACAGCGTCGTGAAGCGCTTGAACATGTTGGTATGGCAGAGCGGCTCAGCCCGTTCGATCCGATCGCTTACACGGTGCACGCGACAAAAGCGCAGGCCATGGCGCTTACCGGCGATCCGGATGCGGCCCTCGACTTTAGCGAGCGCGCAGCTCTTCACCCGAATGCGAATGTCCAGATCTCGGCCGTCGCCGCATGGTGCGCATCTGCCGCCGGCAAGCTGGAGTTGGCCCGCAACCATGCCAGCAGGCTGTTGCGGGCGCGTCCGGGGTTTGTCGCGGACGATTTCTTTTCGTGGTTCCACTTCACCGGGTCAGACCGTGAGACGATCACGCGTGCGTTACGCCATGCGGGCCTTTAGGGCCGTCGTCTCCATCCACGCCGTATGACGCTGACAAATGAGCGGCGGCCGCTATGCCTGTGGCCCCGCGCGCAATTCCACTTCACCAGATCTCGGCTATGTCGCGCCGGTTGCATCGCATGATCGTGATGCACTGCTTTCGCCGAACACGACGCGGCAACTTTCAGAACTCTTTCCGAAAACCTTCAGGTCCTCACCGGTCGCGCTCAGTACGTTGGATGCTGGCTAGGGCTTGTTCGCCTTTGGCGGGCTCGCGCTGCCGGATCAAGGCTGCCGCGCAGTTTGCGCGTCTGCCGGCAGCCGTCCACACAAAACCGTTCCGAATGGAGACACGATCATGACGCAGACCGACGCCACCAAGGTTAACAACGGGGTGGATCTCGACGCATTGCTCAGCGCGCGCGAGGCGCTCGAGGCTGCACCGGATGCTGCGCAATTTAAGTGGCGCGCACGTTGCTCGTGGGTCGAAGGCACGCACACGCGCACGACCGTTGAGAGCTTTTACGGGCTTGGCGAAGAGCAGCACCGCAAGTCGACACATGCGATCGAAGCAGATCACCCGGAACAGTTTGCTGCCTCGGATCTGGGCGCCACACCTGTTGAAGTCGTGCTGTCGGGACTGGCCAGTTGCTTAACAGCGGGCATTGCGACGGTCGCGCAAAACCGCGGCATCCAATTGCGGAAAGTCTCTGCAACCGTGGAAGGCGACATGAACCTGCATGGCATTCTCGGTATCGATGCCGATGTCCGCAATGGGTTCAGCGATATCCGCGTGACGTTTGAAGTCGATGCTGATGCAACTGCTGACGAAATCGCAGCACTCGTTGCACAGTCTCAAAAGCGGTCTGCCGTCTTCGACATCATCACCAATCCGACCAACGTTCACGTGACGGTTGCTTAGGCGATCAGGCGCGAATGACGACAAGACGCTTGCTGCGGCCGGCGCCTGCGTATGGGTGCCGGATTCGCTGCGTCTCGCCGTCGATCCGTACCCGGTCAAGCCAATCATGCTGCCCAGCTGAAAGTCGAAAAGACGGTCCTCACCGAAGGAGTCAGCAACATGATCACAGCCATAGAATACCAGACGTACATGCGGCGAGGTCGGCCAAGAGGCCTCGCCTCCGTTCTGCGCGTTGCATTTCGCCGGTTTGTCGCGTGGAGACATCACCGCGCTGCAATCCAAACCTTGCGGCAACTCGACGACCGCATGCTCAAGGACATTGGCCTCAGCCGGTCCGACATTGTTGGTGCGGTCTATGGCCAGCATGTGCGCGACGGACAACAAGCGGCCTCGGTTCGATCTGCGTCGCCGGTTGAGGAGCGTCGGTCATGAGGCGCTTAACAACCGTTATCATCGGTGCCGGTCATGCCGGGCTCGCGATGAGCCGAGAGCTCATGCACAGGGGCGTCGATCATCTTGTCATCGAACGCGGTGCGGTCGCGAATGCATGGCGCAAAGATCGTTGGGATAGCCTGAGGCTGCTGACCCCAAACTGGGCCAACTATCTCCCCGGCGCCTGGGATCTGAGCCTGGACCCGGACGGGTACATGTCGGTTGCGCAGCTTGTTTCAAGCTTTGACGCGTATGCCCGCACGGCCCGCTTGCCGGTTCAAGGTGACACAGAGGTGATACGTGTCCGGCGCAGTGACAACGGCTACGATCTTGAGACAAGCCAGGGTCCTGTTGCCTGCAGAACATTGGTGCTTGCGACGGGCGCATGCGCGCGGCCGAGCATTCCGGCGCTTTTTGGTGCGGTGCCGGGCATGATCCATCAGGCGACGCCGCTGAGCTACAAGCGACCTAACGACTTGCCGGACGGCGGTGTCTTGATTGTCGGAGCGTCCGCGACTGGCGTGCAGTTGGCGCGTGAGCTCCAGACGTCAGGACGGCAAGTCACGCTGGCGGTCGGCAACCATGTGCGCATGCCGCGCACCTACCGCAGCTATGATATCGAGTGGTGGCTGCATGCGATCGGCGTGATGGACGAGCGTATCGACGATGTCGATGATCTCGAACGCGTCCGTCGCTTGCCGTCACCACAGTTGATTGGCGGAACTGACCCGGTTGACCTGAACGCGCTTCAGGATCTCGGTGTGGAGATCGCGGGGCGTCTGGCGACGATCCGTGACGGGCAGGCGTTGTTTTCCGGCGGATTGGCAAACGTTTGCACTTCGGCTGATCTTAAAATGGGACGGTTGCTGGATTCGATCGATGCCTGGGTTGATGACTGGCAGTTGGGCAGCGTGATACCGCCGTCGAGCCGTCCGGAGCCAACGCGCGTGCCGTCGGCGCCGCGCCTGACGCTGAACTTCGCGAACTGGGAGGTTCGGACAATCCTCTGGGCGACAGGCTATCGTTCCGACTTTTCGTGGCTCGATGTGCCGGTGTTTGACCGACGCGGGCGTCTCCGCCATCGCGGTGGTGTGGTTGACGCGCCGGGGCTCTATGCGCTGGGTCTGCCGTTTTTGCGACGACGCAAATCTCACCAGATATCCGGCGCGGGTGATGACGCCAGCGCGCTGTCTTTTCATCTTCGCGCATTTCTCGACGGCCGAACCGATCTGGCCGCCTAGCTGATACTTGACTGGAGATGGCTATGTCAGATGTAGAAACGATAAAGAACGCGCTCGATCGCGCGACCAAAACGGTAACCTTGCGGCCGGAGCGCGGACAGCGGGTGTACCGCAACGTCGCGACGTTGACCTCGGGCACCCAGTGCGCAATCGAAGAAGCAGGGCAGAACTTGACGCTGGACGTCGGGCAATCGCTCGGCGGAGACAATGCCGGGCCGACGCCGAGCATGGTGCTTCGTTCCGCCATGTCGGGGTGCGTCGCAATCGGCATCAAGCAATGGGCGGCACGTCGCGGCGTCCCAATCGATCAGTTGGAAGTTGTTCTGGAAACGGATGTAGATGCCCGCGGCCAGCTCGGGGTCCGCAGTGATATAGCTCCTGGCTTTGAAGGCGTGCGTTTGTCGATCACGGTCTCGTCGCCGGCATCACCTGAGCTGATCGATGACGTTGTCCGTACGTCCCTGCAGTACAGCCCCTTGATGGATGTGTTCTTGAACCGCCAGGAGGTCGAACATCGCATCTCGGTCGTCAACGCAGACATGAATGTAGCTGCTGCGGGGGATCGATGATGGACGCAAAAATGCAGAGGCGCATTCAGCGTTACGGCTGGGATAAGGCAGCCGACGCTTATGAAGCCGGCTGGAAAGAGAGTTTGGCGGACGCGCATGCCGAGGTCTTGCGGCAAGCCAATGCACAACCCGGTGAGCACGTGCTCGATCTGGCTTGCGGGACCGGGCTTGTTAGCTTCCCCTTGGCCATGGCAGTCGGACCATCCGGGCGTATCCTCGCAACCGACATCTCGGAAAAGATGATCTTCGAGATTCGGCAGATCGCCAAATCAAGGGGTGTGGAGCACTTCTCTACGGCGCGCGCGGATGCAGAGAACATCGAGATGCTGCCGGACTGCAGCGTTGATCTCGTCACATGCGCGCTCGGCCTCATGTATGTCGCGGACCCATCCAAGGCGATTGCGGAAACATTGCGCGTTCTCAAACCAGGCGGTCGGGCCGTATTGGCCGTATGGGGCGAACGGGCGAAGTGCGGTTGGGCTGAGATCTTTCCGATTGTGGATGAGCGGGTGAAGTCGACCGTGTGTCCATTCTTCTTCCGGCTTGGCACCGGATCGAGCCTTGCGACCGCCATGTCCACAAAGGGATTTGTGGATGTCGAAACAACCCGCCTGCTGTCCGAGTTGCCGTATTCGGATGACCAGGCAGCCATCGAAGCGGCGTTTGCCGGGGGACCGGTCGCACTGGCGTATCACCGGTTTGACGCGGCAACACGCGAGGCGGCGCACCGCGAGTATCTGGCGTCAATTGCGCAGTTCCGAACACCCAACGGCTATCACATTCCCGGAGAGTTTGTAGTTTGCCGCGGCGTCAAGAGTGCTTGACGCTATGGGGCAGCGCACCGCAGATAAAACTGCCGAGATCACGTGCGGCGGGCAATGGCAGCTCGACACGTAAGCGGCAGTTTGCAGGGAGGTGCAGGTGCAGACACCCAAGGGCCCACCTGCCACGGCGGCATGGCGCTCCGCGTGGCGCTTTGCTGCCGTCTGTCATGCCGCGCAGCGCGTGCCCGGCAGCCCAGCCAATTACCTGGGGCACATCGGAGATGTTGTTCTGGAGCTGGTTTCTGGGCATCTCGCGTTGCCGATAGGCGACCTCGATTTGGCGGTCCAATGCGCCATTCTGCATGACACGGTTGAAGATCAGGATGTCACGGCCGCCGAGCTGGAGAAGATGTTCGGGGCAGCGGTCGCGAACGGCGTGCTTGCGCTGTCGAAGTCGGCGGCTCTCCCGAAAACGGAGGCAATGCAGGATAGCTTGCAGCGCATTCAGCAGCAGCCTCACGCCGTTTGGTGTGTCAAACTGGCGGACCGGATCTCCAATCTGCAGAGCGCGCCACCGCATTGGTCGGACCGAAAGTGTGCGACGTACAGGCTCGAGGCGCAGACAATTCGCGATGCGCTCGGCGACGCCCACCACGTGTTGGCCGCACGGCTGGACGCTGCCATTTTAGCCTACCCGCCTGTTGAGGGGCCACGTGGATTTTAGGGCGACATGCGTCGAACAACAATTGCTGGTCGCGCGTGCCATATATGATTATCCAATGCAATGGAGACCTGTTCGACGTCGCCATGTGGCAAATCGAGGCCAATACAAATGACCGACTCTCCGCGCCCGCGGGTGGCGCTGATCCATGCTGTTGAAGTGGCTATGGCGCCAACTGCCGCTGCGTTTGAGGACCACTGGCCCGCTGCGGAGCGTGTCAATCTTTGGGATGACTCGCTGAGTGTCGACCGCGCGCGCGATGGCGCATTGACGCCTGCGATGGTGTCTCGTATCGCGGCGCTTGGCGACTATGCATTGTCGACGAATGTCGCGGCAATTTTGTTTACGTGCTCCGCATTCGGCCCGGCGATCGCGGCGTTTGCGGCATGCAGTCCCGTGCTCACACTGACGCCGAACGAGGCCATGTTTGATGCCGCCTTGTGTGCCGGTGATCGGATTGGAATGTTGGCGACGTTCGCACCCTCGGTCGAGAGCATGGAGGCGGAATTCCACGAAGCGGCGCGCTTGCAAGGCCGATCTGCCAGTATTGAGACCGTGCTTGTCGCCGATGCATTGGAGGCGCTCAAAGCCGGTAATGTAGAGCACCACAATGTGTTGCTGGCAGACGCGGCCGCTCAGCTCGAGGGGTGTGATGCGTTGATGCTGGCACAGTTTTCGACAAGTCGCGCCCGGCACGCCGTTGAAGCGCGGGTTCGCATGCCCGTTTTGACAAGTCCTGAATCAGCTGTTCGCACAATGCGATCCGCGGTCGAAAAGATGTCGCCGGCTTTGGAGTAACGCGCGTGCGTGCGCGTCTATCGAGGGCGTGAGTGGGAGTTGTTTGGAGGGCCTGAGTGAAACCACATCTCTCCATGCGGCGGGGGCGGTTGCGACCGGCGACAAGCGGCGACCTGGGCGCTCTGTTGGCGTTGCTGCACGACAAGGATGTCCGTCACTATCTTTGTGATAACACGATCCTTCCTCGGGAGACCGTTGCAGGCATGCTGGCCGACAGCGAGCGCTTGGCCGCGCGCGGTCTCGGGTTGTGGATGATTGAGGCACCCGATGGCGATCTGATTGGGGCTGCCGGCTTGCATCCTGTATCAGACGCCATGAGTGCCGTTCCAGAGCTTGCCGGCGCTATTGAACCGATCATCGCATTGGCCCCGACATCCTGGGGACAAGGCCTGGCGGCCGAAGCGGTCGGCGCGCTTATAACGTATGCGCAGCATTCACTTGGCCTCGCGCACCTCGTCGCTGCCGTGGACGAACCAAACGTCCGCTCGCGACAGCTGATGTTGCGCTGCGGATTTGTGCCCGTTGGCCAAATGGAAGGACCCGCCAATACGCTGATCCTCTACCGTCTTCAGCTTGACGACGATACTGAGCGGACCGACGGGCACTCATAGTCATGGTTTGCGGCGTTTGGAGCGACATTGCTCCGCCTCCGTGCCCGTACGGCATTTGTGTATTAGAGACCGCGCTCGAGAGTTCGTGCGAGGGGTGACGGTTCGCCGGCGAGCGCGCGTGCGTACTCGGCCAGCGTCATGGCACTCCAGCCCAGCGTGGTCACAACGATAACCAAGATCCCCAGACGTCCCGGCAGGACGTACGCAACCGCAAGGCCGATCAGCGGTAGAACCTGGATCATGTGCGTCGCCAAAAAATGAGAGACGCGCAAATCTCCACCGGCAAGTGACCAGCCCGTCAAGGCCATACGCGCATCATGCGCTGGCACTGCGCCGACGTAAGGCGACATGCGTGCGCCGATTGTGAAGGCTGTGTAGAGCGTCAGCAACGTGCCGCCGATCAAGCCAAGCGCGATGGCCCATTTCAGGGCTGGTGCGAGCCGGTTGCCGGAGTCGACAGCTGCAGCCACACCGACTGCGGCGGCGGCACCGACAATCGCAATGGCGGCAAGCGCCATCATCGACCACATGAACCGATGAAACGGCGTCGATACATTGAAGTGGGAGTGCGCCCCGTGTGCGGCCTGGAAGATGATGTATCCCATCTCGACGATGCAGGCGGCGAGAAAAACGACAGCAACGATTGTCATCGCTGCGCCGGACCGCGTGGGGTCGCTTAACGCCGTCATCACGAGCGCGAGAGTCGCCGCGTGAATGGACAATGCCAGCTCGAACTTCATCGGTTTGGCCCAGACCGAGACAGCGCCATCAATCGTGCGTGTATCAAACACCGCGACTGCGAGCGTTATCACAAACGCGGCAGCCATGGTGCTTGCAACGGCCCAGTAGATCGCCTCAGGCAGTGGCGGGGACAGGCGTAACGATAGGGTTCCAGACATGCAGTCACCGAGCTTCAAGGATGGTCGATGGTGCTGTTACGGCCGTGTCTCCGTCTTGGTTTGGTCGTCTCGTCACTGGTGTGACGGTTGTCTCCCGTGATCTGGAGTTTTGATACACCGGAGCAGAGCGCGCGTTTTAAATCCCATATGAACAAGCAGGATTCCGAGTCCAGCATAATGAGTTGACTCTTTGACTTCACGTGAACCGCGGGTTGTCCGGGCTCGCTCGGCCTTTGGCGTGCTGCTATCGCATTACGTTGTGCAGAAGCCTTGCAGGCGGTCTCGCGGCTCAGCTACGGCGCCTCGGCATTGTTCACGTGATCCCACACCTTCGAGATAACCACCGACCCTTCTCCAACCGCAGACGCGACGCGTTTCACGGAACCTGCGCGGACGTCGCCAACAGCGAAGATTCCCGGCATGGACGTCGCGTAAGGGAAGCCTTGCCCGGCTAAGGACCCCGTCAAAACGAACCCTTTCCCATCAAGCTCGACCAGCGAGGAGAGCCACTCGGTATTCGGTGCCGCCCCCACCATGACGAACACCGCACCGGTTCTCATAGTGGTTGTGCGGCCAGTCACGCGCGAGCGAACGTCAACTTCGGTAAGCCCTTGGTCTCCGTGAAGCCCGACGACTTCTGTCTCGTAGTGGATCGTAATACCTGGATCTGCCTCCAACCGGCTGGAGAGGTATTCAGACATGGAGATCCCCAGCGACTTTCCTCGCACCATCAAATGAACGTGCTTGGCCGAGCGACAAAGATACATGGCAGCCTGCCCTGCAGAGTTGCCACCGCCTATGATGACGACCTCTCCATCTCGGCAATAGCGCGCTTCTGTTTCCGTGGCCGCATAGTAGATGCCGTTGCCTTCGAACTCCTCCAGACGTGCAAGCGGCAGGCGGCGGTATTGCACTCCTGTCGCAATGACGACGGCTTTGGCTTCGATCTTCCTGCCGTTATCCAGTGTCGCGCGAAATGCACCGCGATCATCCTTCACAAGGGCCACAACGCGCCTTGGCATTGCGAAACGTGTACCGAACTTCAACGCTTGAACTTCACCTCGCCATACAAGATCGCCACCCGAGATCCCGGTCGGAAACCCCATGTAGTTTTCGATACGCGATGATGTGCCCGCTTGGCCGCCGGTGGCCAGTTCTTCGACCACAATCGCGCGAAGGCCCTCAGCACCGGCATATACCGCGGCCGCCACGCCGGATGGTCCGCCACCGACGATCAGGACATCAAACGTATCGTCGTGCCCGACCGCCAGGTCGAGACCGAGGCGTTGCGCGACGGCTGCTGGTGTCGCTTGTGCAATGGCCTCTTGCGCCCCCAGGATAACGGCGGGCTGGTCATGCGGCGCGCCGGCAGCCTGACATAACTCTTGCGCCTCCGGATCAGAGACCTCCAGACATCTATAGGGGAGCCGGTTCCGACTGAGAAAGGTTTCGACATTTCTGAGTTCGGGGCTCTTGTCCACCCCGATCAGGACCAGTGGTGCCGTACCATCCTCGATCATGCGCCGCCGCCGCGCCGCAAACACGGTAATGATAATGTCGCTCATTTCTGGGATCCGAGACATCAGATCCAGCATTTCGGCGCGTGGCACGGCTATCACCTGGCAGTCCTGTACGGCACGAACCGTCTGCGGTGAGGCGGCGCCGGACAGGAACGACGTATCGCCCATGAACTGGTTTGCGCCGAGTGTGAACGGAACCAGACGTTCACGGGTGAGTGGATCCACAAGTTCCAACTCGCCGCTGACAAGATAGATAAACTCCTCGGGACGATCCCCGGCTTCGATGATGATTGCACCCGCTTGAAAGTGCTTTTCCGATCCAGCCGTCCTGAGTGCCTCGACGTGGTTTTCAGCTAGCGGGGTCCTCTGCATTTGCCGAAGATCCGGGGCGAGACTTTCCATTGTGGGTGCTCCTGGGCCGCGAAAAGAGACGTCGAGAACGTTACGCACCTATCGTGCTGACCAGTTCTGTCTCGCTGATTTCGGTAGCCATGCGCCGATGTTCAATTGTATGTGGCCGCTTAATTCGGGCCGGCGGTCACCTGGCCATCACCTAGCGCGCGCGCATGAAAGTCGCGTGATCGCCAGAATGACTGGAAACCTGCCGGCCGAATTGGTCGCGATGTTCCATCGCCGTCAGGAATTTGAGCCTGTTATCGTGACGGAGCGAAAGCCCAGGTCCGGTCGTGCCGGCACGGATTGCTCTCGATGGAGCAACGCGGGAAGAGGCGGATTTTGATCATGGTCGTGATTACCACGGCCATGATGAGCATCGCTCAGGTTGCGCGGGTGATGCCGGCGAATGCGCGTTCGGCGAGCACCATGTGCATGAGAGCTTTTCGCAGCACAAGATACCGATCGTTCGACGCCCTGCTAAACCGTGTAATCCCCAACCTGCTCATAGGCGGCATGCGAAACCTGCTCGCCGAACATGTGCATGTCACGCATGGATGATGATTTGGCGGTCGTGACGAATACTTGCCACTGCTCGAGTTTGTCCCATCGCGCGATCGTGAGGACCTCAGTCGGATCGTCCACGCTGACGATGCAAAAGCTGCCTCGCGCACCTGCGGTTGTCTCGCGGATGCTCTGCGTCGTCCGGCGCCATGCATCGAGAAATGCTGTTCGGTTCTCAGCCGATACTCTCCACCGATAGATAATCTGAATCACGGGTTTCGCTCTCCTGGCAGCCGGACCGGCGCAGCCAATGTTGCAGATTTCGTTAACATGGGGCCGCCGCTCAGCATCTTCTCGGCAGCCGACGGTCATGGCGGACTGTTGACGACAATGCGCTTTGCGACAGAACCCGCCGCATACACGTACGCGGTGTCTTTTTCGAATAACATCACTGTCGCTGCACCTTCCAAAAGTAGAAAGACTTCTCGTGCGACACGACTGGCATGCGGAACCTCGTGCGCTTCTAACGCATCGGTCAGCCAGCATTCGAACTTCCGCTTGTGATCTCGCCCGACTTTGATAGCGGGATGCCCGGGCATGTTTGCCAGCTCCGCGACCGTCCGTAAGAACCCACAACCACGCCATCTTGGTTTGCGAGATGTGTCTGCAAATCCTGCGAACATACCTGCGACTTTGTCTCCCACGTCGCCGTCCGTTCCGTTGAACCAGCGTTGATAGGCGGCAATCGCCGGCTCGTCCTGGCTTTGGAGATAGGCAGCCACGAGGTCATCTTTGCTCGAGAAATGATAGTACAGAGTCTTCTTCGTGAATCCTGCAGCCTCGGCAACCGCATCCATGCTCACTGCGCGAATGCCCTCGCCGTAGAACAGCCGGGCTGCGCTACTGATAATCTTCTGTCGAGTCTGCGATCGAACGTGCGGCATATCTTAAGTAAACCGTCTCGTGAGTGTACATCAATGGCGACGGAGGGCATAGCCAGCGCGAAAGTCCATTGCAACAATCGTGAGCCCGCCAATGCCTGAAGACCTGATCATTGCGGAACGACGCACGCACGTTACAGTTCTGACGCTCAACCGGCCCGAGAAACTCAATGCCCTGAACTATGCACTCGTCGATGCGCTCGTCGATAAACTCGATGTGCTGGAAGACGACGTGGGCGTCAGAGCCGTCATCCTAACCGGAGCGGGCAATCGCGCCTTTTCGGCAGGTGCGGATATTGCGGAGTTCTCGAACAGCGTGAAACAGAGTCCTGACATCGCAGCAAAAGCGTTCGTGCGGCGTGGTCAGGCGATGACGTCGCGCATCGAAGCGTTTCCAAAACCGATCATTGTCGCGGTTAACGGCCTGGCCTACGGCGGCGGCTGCGAAATCACGGAGGCGGCGCATCTTGCGGTCGCAAGCGATCGCGCCACATTTGCGAAACCGGAAATTGCGATCGGCATTCCACCGACATTCGGTGGTACGCAGCGACTACCACGGCTTGCGGGGCGGAAACGGGCGCTTGAGCATCTTCTGACGGGTGACCCATTTTCACCGGACCGTGCGCTTGAAATCGGGCTGGTGAATGGTGTCGTCTCCCACGATCAGCTGCTGGATGCCGCGTTCGAACTAGCGGATCGCATTCTTCGGCATTCGCCACTTGCCGTCGCAAGAATTCTGACTGCCGTAACGCGTGGTCTCAACGCGACGATCGATGAGGGGCTCGCGATCGAACGCGAGCAGTTTGCGCGCATGGCGGCGACACGGGATACACGTGAAGCGTTGGACGCCTGGATCGTCGGGCGTGCCCCGGCATACACGGGTCAGTAGGGAGAACACCAATGCACGTGAGCTTTGACAAACAGGCGTGGGACGCCTTTAAGTCGTATGACCGGCCTGGTCCGATTCATATGATCAACCTCCTTCAGTTCCACGAAACAGCGGCCTATGACGACGGCCGCGAGATAGCCGGTGCTCAGGCTTATGCGGAGTACGGGCGCTTGAGTGCGCCCGTGTTTCAGCGTGTTGGTGGCCGTATTGTCTGGCGCGGCGCGTTTGAATTGATGATGATTGGCCCGGACGCGGCGACGTGGGATTTGTGCTTCATCGCAGAGTACCCAAGCGTTGCAGCATTCATTGAGATGAGTCGAGATCCCGCCTATCGCGAGGCCGTCGTCCACCGGCAGGCAGCAGTGCGGAATTCGCGCTTGATGCGCACAGCACCGATAGAACGAGGAACGAGTTTCGCGAGCTCCGGTTAGCGCATTATGACGTTCAGTCGGTTCATTCAGATCTACCATCCGGCACGAGTTTAAGGCCGCATGCGCTCGCCTTTCAGCCGGCGGGCCACCGCGCAGAAGCGGAAGCGTTGCGAACATCGCCGCCAATGCGCATCTGATGCCAACGGCCAACGCTATCACGTGGCATAACCCGTGATATCGTGGCCCATTCGACCACTCTCGCTGCGGAGCAATAAACGTGGATCTTCAATTGACAGGCAAACGCGTTTTCATCACAGGCGCGAGCGCAGGCATCGGTCGGGCGGCGGCCCACCTTTTCGGGCAGGAAGGCGCGCGATTGGTGCTGCATGGCCGACGCACAGACGCGCTTGAAGAGATATCGGAGCAGGTCGCAACCGCGTCAGGACTGCGACCGGACATCATCGTCGGCGATCTCGGAGAGCCGGACGGGTGCCATGCAGTGGCCGCAGGGGCGCTTGATAAGCTCGATGGCACGGTGGACGTTCTGTTCAATAACGCCGGTGCGTCAGCGCCGTTGGATGATCCTTGGGATGAGGAGGAATGGGCGCGCGCTCATCAGTTGAATTTTGCAGCTTCGCGCCAGATTACGGCAGCCATCGCTCCGGGCATGAAGGCACACGGCTGGGGCCGTATCATCAACGTCACCGGCGCCATGGTCGCCCCGGCTGCGAACGCAGCTGCCCCTGCCAAAGCAGCACTGCAGTCGTGGTCACGTGGCCTCGCCATCCAACTTGCGCCCTTCGGAATCACCGTCAACACGATCGCGCCTGGCCGGATCCTGACGGATCAGATTAACAATCGCCTCCATCCGACCGAAGAAAGCCGACAGGCCTTTATCGACCGGTTTATTCCCGCTGGCTATTTCGGAGAGGCTGAGGATCTTGCCGTGCTCGCTGTTTTCCTAGCATCACCGTTGGCGCATTACATCAACGGCGCGGCAATCCCGGTTGACGGCGCCATGCTTCGCATTAGGTGACGCTGATTTTTTGGGGCGGTCGTTTCATCGTTGGCCGCTAACAAGGCAATGGCAGGCCGACTGGCACATAACCCACGCGTACGTACGCGAGCAACTCTGGAAACCGAAATGGCGGACAAGAACGTCGTCGTACACTCCTACAACTTGGACGGTGAAACGCGGTGCGTTGACATCTTCCGACGCTCTGATGGGACGTTCGGTTTCGAGGAGTATCGCCGAGAACCGGAGGACGGTCGCGGCTGGTACCCAATTGGCCATCATAGCGACCGTCGTTTTACGACGGCGTCCGACGCGCTTGCGCAAGCCAAAGTGTCGGTCGACTGGTTGGCAGCGGTTGCACAGGACGCTTGAGCGCAGTTGGCGCTGTGCGTCTGACTGGCGCTGAGGAACGCTCAACGCGTTCTCGTCGCCCAAATCCGTAAGCTGGCTATCACCTTTAGGGTTGCCACCAAAACAAGCGCGCACAGGGCCGCTTTCGATATCGGCTCCATTGTTCCTTCGATTAGTACAGCGTGAACTACCGTTCCAACGACAATCACGGCCGCGAGGATCGTATGCCCAATACGCCACGTTCTAGGCCGCAGGTGCAGCCGCCGACGGAATGCGACCAGAATGGCGATCGCAAAGACGGCCCACATGGCGACGACGCCCCAGGCGGAAAACGGCGTGGGTGATACAAAGAGAAGGGCGTCGATGACATCCGGCGGACTGCTGACCCAAAGTCCGCCGACGTGAACCAGTACCGCCACGACAAGCGCGCCGCCGATCCACAAGTGTACGCGCCGCCCGCGGCAACCTGTCAGCCCCGGAAGATAGCCGGCAATCAGAAGCGGCTGAATCAGCATCAGGGCCAGTGAGATGACCCCTGCAAATCCGGCCGCGATGTAGAAATAGTCGCGCCACGCAAGCAGCGGGCTGGTGGCTGCAGCGGCGATGGGTACAGCAACAGCCGCAGTGAGGGCAAGCCAGATCAGCGTTCCCCTCACCCATTTTGTCCCGCCAGACCTCAATGCGATCAGGCCGGCTGAAGAACGAAGTGCGCCTCGAGGCTGGTGTCTTTTGAGCTTCGCATCACGGGGCGGAGAAAGACGGTCTTAAACTCTCCGCTGTCGTAGGCGAGATGGCCATGCGGTTGGCCGAACGCAGGGATGATCTGCGGCATCTCAAGCCGGAACACACCGTTCTCGTCCGTCAGTGTCGCGCC
>JBCCOV010000074.1:0-21226 GCA_039039985.1 Pseudomonadota bacterium
CGAACGTTTCGCGAAAGAGGTTCAGACGGCGTCGAAAGGCACCTTAAAAGTATCGATCGTCGATGCGTCCAAAGTTGAGGATAAAGAACTGGATAAGGCCGTCGTCCGCGGGCAACTCGCAATGGCTTCACTGCCTCTCGAAGATTACGATGAATTAGTACCCGCGATTGCGATATTCGAACAACCGTTTATGTTCTTCAGTTCGCAATTACGTATGGCAGCTACAGCCCGAAACAGCCTAATTCGCGCTCCAATCGAAGAGGCCATTCGCATCGCCACGAATGAGCGCGTGCTGTGGTGGCAACCCGCTGGCGCCGCTGTTTTTGTCGGCAGAGAGGCGCCGGCATCCAAACCGAGCGACATCACGGGCAAGCGAGTCCACGTTAGTCGACCGGCCCATGCTGAATTTGTGAAGCTGTGCGGTGGTACACCGGTGGTTTCTTCTGAAATTCACAACCGAGAATTGCTTGAGACAAAGAAAGTCGATTTCTTGATCACGGCGCTTGAACGCGTGGACAGCCAGAAGTTGTGGGAAACCGCCAAGTCTATCGTGGTTACAGAGCACGAGGTATTCGAGAATGTTGTCGTCATAAATGAAGGAATTTGGCAGTCGCTTTCGGACGAACATAAATCTATCATGGAGAAGGCCGCAAAAATCGCCGAAGCGGATATAAGGCGCCGACAAACAGAGATCGATCAAACGATCCTCCAGAAAGCAAAGAGTTCCGGCCTGTCGGTGGACGCCATCTCAAAATCATCGGTTTCGGAATGGAAGTACTGTGATGCACCGATGTTGGAGACGTATCTGACCAAGGCCGGTCGTCTCGGTCGAACAGTCCTGGACGGCTATCGCGAGATCCTGATTTCGACCACTTTGAAGGGCGGCTAGACGACATCTGCCATGGACGCGCCGACTTGTCGGCCCAGCCGCTCCCCCGCGCGGCCTTCACGAGCACAGCCCTCATTCGGTCGCGACGACTCGACAACAGCAGCCGACCGGATCGTGGAACACGACAACAGCCGCGACCTGATCTGCTACCTATGTGCGCCCCAAACTCAGCTGCTAGACGCCACAGAAAGCGGAAGCGGTCGACTATGTCATTAAAATCAAATACTTAGAGTGGAGCGGGTAGCGGGAATCGAACCCGCATCCTCAGCTTGGAAGGCTGCTGCACTACCATTGTGCTATACCCGCTTGCCCGGTGCGCGCGCCTTGCGAAACGCCTGCGCGTGGGGTGTTTGGTGGAGAGGGTTGGATTCGAACCAACGTAGGCATAGCCAACGGGTTTACAGCCCGTCCCCTTTAGCCACTCGGGCACCTCTCCGTCCCTGAACACAGTGCCAAGCGCGCCGCGACGCGTTTATCTGCGTCGTGCGAGCGCGCAATACGTCAAAACGCAGCGACGATGTCAATGTCTAAATCTCAGCGGTCAGTCTTGGGCATGAGCTGGATCCGTTCCGGGTCCGTCTTCCAGGGGCTGTGCCCGTCAGCCATCCGCAACTTGACAATTTGGGCACACCAGACAGGTGGCCGACGCGCAGGATGCGGAACGGACGTCCGATCTCGCCGGCTGCGCACATCCTGCAATTGACGTTGACGGCCTGAGCCATGTTGAGCTTGTGTCTGGCTGCCTGATTTGCGGGCGAATTGGGACCGTAACGGAGTGCGCCGATGGCTGACGTCAACAAGAAGGTGCACCAACAACGCCGCCCCGGTGCGCGCGCACAGCGCGGCGACGCAACACGACGCAACACGCCGGATAGCCCCGTGATTTATGGCCTGCATGCGGTTGCATTTGCACTGCGGAATCCGGACCGGACGATCACCTCTCTGGCGCTCACGGAAAATGCGGAACACAAACTCCGCGACGCGCTCTCTGAGCGCAATCTGACGATTGAGCGGGTGCGACCGAAGGACCTGGACCATCGGCTCGGCGCGGACACGGTTCATCAAGGGGCTATGGCGCACGTTGATCTGCTGCCCGAACCGCAACTTGAAGATCTCGTCGCGCGGACAGAACAGAGCGGACCGATTGTTGTGCTCGATCAGGTGACAGATCCGCATAACGTCGGTGCCGTCGTGCGCTGTGCCGCCGTCTTCGGCGCTGCCGGTCTCGTCATAACGCGACGCCACAGCCCGCCGCTTTGGGGGGCGCTCGCCAAAGTCGCATCCGGCGCGTTGGAGCTGGTCCCGATCGCACTGGTTCAGAACCTGGCGCGCGCACTCGATACACTGGCTGAGCTGGGTGTGATGCGTATTGGTCTGGATAGCGAGGGCGCCGGATCGATCGAGCACTGCGACTGGTCGCGCCCCAGCGCGGTCATACTCGGCGCTGAGGGCCGCGGCCTCAGACCATCGACACGCGCGGCCTGCGATACGCTGGCCCAAATCGGAACGCGCGGGCCGATTACCAGCCTCAACGTATCGAACGCCGCAGTTGTCACACTGTACGAAGCGGCACGCTTGCGCCGCTCAGGTGATTGAAAACATGGCAGCGGCGTTTGCGCCCTACCACTGCCAGAATGGGATACGGCCGTGGTTACGGCGATGCCACTCGCGATGTCTGTAGTGACGACGGTTGTCACCCCAGGCGCGGTAGTACGGCGGATGGCGAAAGCGGTAGTTGCGCCGCACCTTGTTGCGCGGGCGCCAGTAGCCGCTGTTGTAGTACGGATAGTATCCGCGCGGCTCATACCGGTACCGATACGGATCCTCATGTGAATTGACCCGATAGCGTGGGCGATAAACCCACCGCTTGATGGGTTGCACCCGCGCGTATCCAGCCGGTGCGCCTTGGCGTTTCCAGCCGAACGCCGCTGCATCGTCTGGCGTGAACGCCAAGCATGAGAAGATCACGGCCACAACGGCCGCAAGGCTAAGCAAACGCATTCGGATCACTCCACGCAAATCCTCACTTGCAAGCGTCTTAGCGTCTTATAGCTAAGAAATCTTTGCATAACCTGTATTTGCATCTCTATTTCGGCCGTCCATGCGGCCGGAAAAACGCAGATTAAGAACTTGCTCATTCAATTCATCGATTATTTCTACTCATTTTATCGAAATCTCACTGACGGGCGGCATCGTGCTTGTCTGTGGGCCGGGATGAGTGGCGCAATCAGTGACGAGTGAACGTGACAAGCCGGGCAGCGACCGCGCACCTGGACCTGCGACTGCTACGGGCGACCCATCGTCTCCCGAGCCCGCTGGTGATGTGCCCGTGCGAACCGCTGATGCGAAAGCTGCACGGGCAGCGCGCAACAAAACAGGTTTCACACCTGTCCCGTCTCCGCCGCGCCGGTCGATGGTCACTGAACCGATTCGGCTCGTTCCGAACGCGCAAAGCGAGGACTTCAGCCATCTGCCGTCAGCGTCGCGTGCACGCCTTGAAGCTCTGATTGACGGCAAAATCAGCCTCGCAGAACGCGACAACAGCGACGACACAGCGGAGCCGAACGCGCTGAAGCAGGCTCCGGGCGCATCAGATGAGCCGACCGAGACGGCCCAAGAGTCTGACAGTTTGGCGCCGGCGTCGCGCGGGGCGGACGAGGCCGAACCAGAGACGCCGGCATCCACGCCGCCTGATGCCGCGACTGTGCCACCAGAACCGGCTGAGCCGCCGCAGCCACCACCGACAACACAACCCTCTCAGGCAACACAGGTGGCGTCTCAGGCAACAGAGACACCTGATCCGTCGCCGACAGTTGATCCAGCACCTTCGGAACGGGCTACAGCGGCGCAGGCCGAGCCGTCGCGCCCGCCTCCGAACGCACTGTCCAACGCGTCAGCCGGACGACGGTCAGACCAGAGCGGCGAGTTGTTGGCGGCACTCAAGGAGGGCCGTGGCCCGCTAATTGGCGTTGCACTCTTTAGTTGCGTGATCAACCTGCTGATGCTGGCCGGCCCACTGTTCATGCTGCAGGTCTACGATCGGGTGATGACGTCAGGCTCTTTGCCGACACTGATTGCGCTGCTTGCGCTCACCCTCAGCCTCTACGTTATCATCGGCCTGTTGGAGATGATCCGCGCGCGTGTTGTCGTGCGCATGGGGCTCGAATTCGATCAGCGAGTCGCGGACCGGATCTTTCGTGCCGCAATGCGACGCAGCGCCGTCGGCCGCGCCACGTCGGTTCCAGCACTCCGCGAGCTGGATAGTGTCCGCCAATTCATGTCGGGGCCCGGCCCATTGTCATTGCTTGATGCACCCTGGACACCGATTTACTTGTGCGTCGTGTTCGCACTGCATTGGGTCTTGGGCGTGGTTGCGACGGCTGGTGCGGTGATCCTCATCGCGTTTGCCTGGCTCAGCGAGCGGGCCAGCCGCAAGCCACTCATTGACGCCGGACGTCAGGCCGCAGGTGCAATCGAACTTGCAGAGATTGGCCAACGCAATGCCGAGGCCATCACGGCCATGGGCATGACCGACGCCGTACGCAGCCGCTGGGAAGCCATCAACCGCAGCGCACTGGATCTGCAAACCCTGGCCGCCGATCGTCTCGGCGCGCTGACGGCGACAACAAAAACGCTTCGCCTGGCGCTGCAGTCCATCATGCTTGCGATTGGTGCAGCACTGGCGCTGGACGGCGCAATCACCGCCGGCACCATCGTCGCGGCAACCATCATTTTCGGCCGTGCGCTTGCGCCGGTTGAGCTTGCACTCAGTCAGTGGCGCACCGTCGTCAAGGTCATCGAGAGCTTTGGCAAGCTCGATGAGCTTTTGCGTCTGCAGCCGGAGGCAACTCAGAAAACCCAACTGCCGGCGCCCGCCGGGCATCTGAAAGTGACGGACCTGAAAATCGCCGCACCGGACAGCCGCAACCTCTTGCTTGCCAACGTCTCATTCGCTCTCGAACCAGGACAGATGGTTGCCATCGTCGGGCCGTCCGCGTCCGGCAAATCGACACTGGCCCGCGCACTTGTAGGTGTGTGGCCGCCGGCCGGCGGTCGCATTCGCCTCGACGGCGCCGCGCTTGACCAATGGCATCCGGACGAACTGGGCAAGTACGTTGGTTATCTGCCTCAGGAGATCGAACTGTTTTCCGGCTCTGTGCGCGACAACATTGCCCGCTTCCAAGCAAATGCGCGCGACACAGACATCGTTGACGCTGCCAAGCAGGCCTACGCGCACGACCTGATCCTATCCCTGCCGCAAGGTTATGAGACTGACATTGGCACGTGCGGTGCGCATTTGTCTGCCGGTCAACGACAGCGCATTGCCCTGGCGCGCGCACTCTTCACGAATCCGGTCCTCGTGGTGTTGGACGAACCCAACGCCAACCTCGACCGTGCCGGAGATCAGGCCTTGTCCGCTGCAATCGACGGCATGCGGAAACGCGGCCAGGCCATCGTATTGGTCTCTCACCGCATGCAGGCGATCGCAAAGGCCGACTTGCTTCTGGTGATCGAAAAAGGACTACAGCGGGACTTCGGGCGTCGTGACGAGGTCTTACGGCGACTGCAGGCGGCTTCCATGGCCGGCGAGACGGATCCGGCGACCGGCGGCCGTGTCGCAGAAGGGGCGCGAGCATGAGCCAAGTAACCAAGCGAGACAATGCGCATTCGGGCTGGTCCGGCAGTGATGCCTGGGTGCGGCTGGGCGTTCGCATTGTCCTGGCACTGATCATCTTCGTGGTCGGGTTCGGCTGGCTGGTCAAGATCAACGGCGCGGTTGTGACCAGCGGCACCGTTACTGTCGAGAACCGCTACCAGACCGTGCAGCATTTGGATGGCGGCATTGTCGGCCGGATCCATGTCCGCAACGGCGATCGCGTCACTGCCGGGGACGTTTTGATTACGCTCGACAAGACGACCGATCGCGCCGAACTGAGCGTGATTACCGGGCGCATTGACGAGTTGCTCGTCCAACGCGCGCGATTGGCCGCCGAACGCGATGGCGGCGATCGTTTCGAACTCCCTCAAGGGATTACGGTGACGCCGCAAATCCGCCAGCGCCTTGAGAGCCAACGGGCCCTGTTTCAGGCACGCCTGGCATCGCGGAACGGCGAATCCTCGATGTTGAGCCGCCGGGTCGAGCAGCTTTCCGCCCAGTTGAAGGGCCTGGAAGTCCAGCGCGCCGCACGCGTGCAGGAGGAAGAGCTTGCCAGAAAAGAGCTGGAGGCGATCCGAGGGCTGTTCACGAAAGGCTATACCAACCGCCAACGCCTTACGGCGGCCGAGCGCGATGCGGCACGCCTTAAAGGCGACATCGGTCGCCTCTCAAGCGACGTCGCGCGGGTCAATGTGGCGATTTCCGAAGCGCAGTTGCGCCTGGCGCAAAGCCGTAAGACCTTCATCGAGAGCGTTCTCGAAGAGCTGCGTACGGTGCGTCAATCGCTCAACGAACTTGAAGAGCGGCAGAAAGCGCTCAACGCAAAAGTCAGCCGCGGTATTATCCGGGCGCCACGCGGCGGCCTGGTTCACGCATTGGCCGTCAATACCGAAGGCGGCGTGATTGAACCCGCTAAGCCCATTTTGCAGATCGTTCCGGAAGGCGAGCGCTTTATCGTCGAAGCGCGCGTGCGACCGCAGGATATCGATAAAGTGCGCAGCGGGCTTCCGGCCGACATCCGATTTCCCGCCTTTAACGCACGTGAGACGCCACGGCTGACGGGATCAGTGCTCCGGATCTCGGCAGCCGAGTTAAAAGACAGCAGTGGCGGCACGTTCTTTACCGCGCTGATCACGCTGACGCGCGAGGAGATGGAGCGTCTCGGTGCAAGCCGGCGCCTCGTTCCCGGTATGCCGGCAGAAGTGTTCATCAGGACCGATGCTCGTTCGATCCTGAGCTATGTCCTAAAGCCGCTGACAGACAGCATGTTCCACGCGCTGCGGTAGTGCTGCGGAATTGCGCTGGAACCGCGGAAGCTTGGCTTGCACCTGCTGTGATCTAACCTGCGGCTGCGTCTGCGGCCTCACTCGCATTCGCTGATGTCATCCAACCGACGGCGCCACCGGTCGGGTCGATGATCACCGCAATCCGCCCGACGTTGGGAACATCCCAGGGCTCGCGCGCAATCGTTGCGCCGGCTGCACGCGCCTTCTCGACCCGCGCATCGATGTCGTCGACCTCAAGGTACGAAAACCAGTGCGGCGGCGTGCCAGGCGGCAACGTCTTGATGACCGCCATATCCATGATCCCGGCCACGAGCCGACCATCGACCATGGCGCACCAGTATTGCCCACCGTCAGGCATCGGCATGCCCTGAAACGTCCACCCGATGGTCTCGGTATAAAATGCCTTTGCACCTTCGACATTGGAGGTGACCAATTCGTTCCAACAGAATGCGCCGTGTGGAACTTTCGACATGTTTCACTCCCTTTGGACGAACCGAAGCGCTTCCAGGCTTCGACAGCGGGGAGTTTGACAGATTCCGGCGGGAGATGGGAAGGGGCCTGACGGTTTACCTCTGGACGCAGATCCGATCTCGCAGCCAGTCACCGACGAGGTTGAGCGTCAGGACCAGCAACGCAAGGGCGAGCCCCGGGATCATCGACATCCACCATTCGCCTGAAAACAGGAAATCGCTTCCGGTCCGGATCAAGGTGCCGAGCGAAGGGTGAGTCGCCGGCATGCCAACGCCGAGGAATGAGAGTGTTGCTTCGGTCAGCATCGCCACGGCCAGGTTGAGCACCGCGAGAACAACGACCGGGCCGGCGATGTTGGGTACCAAGTGGAACGCCATGATCGCGGCCGGAGAGCGGCCGAGCAGGCACGCAGCCGAAACATAGGTTTTCTCCCGCTCGACGAGCGTGGCCGCCCGTACGGTGCGGGCGAACTGCGCCCAGAATGCCGTCGCAATCGCGATGATGAGGACGACCTGACCGAAGCTCTCGCGAGACCCTGGTCCGAGAGCGCCCGTGAGCACACCGTCAACAAGAAGCGCAATCAGGATGGCCGGGAACGTCAATTGAATATCCGTCAGCCGCATGGCAACGGCATCGATCCAGCCACCAAAGAAGCCGGATATCAGTCCGATTGCAGTGCCGAACACGGTCGCGATCGCAACGCCTATCCCGGCGACGATCAATGATGTCCGCAAGCCGTAGAGACAGGCAGACAAAAGATCTCTCCCTTGCCCATCCGTGCCCAGCAGATATGCGACAGAACCATCTTCGAGCCAGGACGGCGGCAAACTCGCGTCAAGCAACGAGAGAGCGGCCAGATCATAGGTATCATACGGGGCGATGAGGCCGGCGCAGAGTGCAGCACCTACCAGCACGGCAAGGACAGCTCCGGCAACGATCGGCTCGTCACGCTCGGCCAACACGTATCGGACGCAACCGGACACCGCCACGATTCCACGTCCCAGCCAGGCGCCCAGTTTTGTTGCGCCCATCGTTATCGCGGACACGAGCGGAGTCGGTCTGTGCGAGAGTGCCGGGGTTGGTTCAACCGTCATGGCCACCTGCCAGTCGCACGCGCGGGTCGACGCACACATAGAGGAGGTCCACTGCCAGGTTGATGAGGATGAACAGCAGAGCCGTGAATACGAGATAGGCCGCCATCACCGGTATGTCGGCCGTCTGCACCGCTTGGAAGAACAAGCGACCAAGCCCCGGCCATTGGAACACCGTTTCCGTGACAATCGCGAAGGCGACGACCGTTCCCAATTGCAGACCGATGAGGGTCACGATCGGGACAAGGGCCGATCTCAGGCCATGGCGAAAGTGGACGATGCGGTCGGGCAGGCCGCGCGCATGCGCAAACCGGATATGGTCGGCAGCAAGCGCGTCGATCATCTCGCCCCGTACCAATCGGACAATCAAGGCGATTTGAAAGAGCGCCAAGGTCGTGGCCGGCAACACGAGCGCTTTGAGGCCGGAGACGGTTAGGAGTCCGGTTGTCCATCCTCCCAGGTCGATGACCTCACCGCGACCGAAAGCCGGCAGCACCTGCAGTTTCACCGAGAATATGAAGGTGAGAACGATGGCGACAAAGAACGTTGGCAACGAAACACCGAGCAGCGACGCCGACAGAACTGCTTTCGATATCGGGTGATCGCGATGCAGCGCCAACGCGATTCCTGCCGGAAGACCGATGAGGATCGATAAAGCCGTTGCGATCAAGGCAAGCTCAAGCGTTGCCGGCAAACGCTCGGCAAAGAGTTGCAGAACCGGCATGTCGAATTGATAAGACCGGCCGAGGTCGAGCTGTGCCGTACGCGCAATAAAGTCCACGAACTGTTCGATCATCGGTCGGTCGAGGCCGAGCTCTGCGCGAAGCGCTGCCCGGTCCTCAAGTGTGGTTTCCAGACCGACGAGATGTTCGATGGGGTCACCGACAAACCGGACCATGACGAACGCAATCAGCGCGACAACCAGTATGGAGATCAGCGCTTGACCGATACGTTCGACAACAACCGCAAGCATCACGCATCCAATTCGTCAGCACCGACACCGAAACACCCCGGCCCCAAGCTGGTTCAACCTGCTTGGGGCGAGATGGCCGGCTGTCATTGCGATTGCTAGTCCTTTTGAACCCACTGGAAGTGAAAGACGTTATCCGCGCGCTGCTTGATGCTCACGCGCTTCGAAACACCCCACGCCAGCATTTGCTGATGCAGCGGGATATAGGCAACATCGGACGTCGTGATTTTGAAAGCTTTCTCAATCAAGACGTCACGGCGCGCCGGGTCATTTTCGACAAGGATCCGATCCGCAAGAGCATCAACTTCGGGGTTGCAGTATCCGCCGAGATTGAACTGCCCGCGCGCCGAGCCTTTGCTGCGACATCCATGGATTTTATGCAGGACGTTGTAGGAATCGAACGAGCTTGGTGTCCAACCCAGAAGATAGAATGACGTTTGATAACCGTTGGAGCCCAGAACCTTGGCAAAGAAGCGAGACTTCGGCTGCACATTCAGTTTTACGCGGATGCCGACTTTGGCCAACAGGGCCGCAACGGCTTGGCAGATTGCGCCGTCGTTGACGTAACGATCGTTTGAGCAATCCATTCCAACTTCGAAACCTGACGGATAACCAGCGCTCGACAAAAGCTCGCGTGCTTTTTTGGGGTTATAGGCTAACCGCTCGGGCGGGGTTTCACCTTGAAACAGAACCGGCGAAATCATCTGTGCGGTCGGCACAGAACGCTTGCGCATAATCCGGGACTGGATCGCCTTGATGTTGATCGCGTGGTAAACGGCCTGGCGGACGCGCTTATCCTTGAACGGATTGCGCCCCTTGATATCGCTGTCGATCAACTCGTCGCGGAACTGATCCATGCCTAAGAAAATCGTGCGCAATTCCGGGCCGGCCAAAACTGAGGTGCCCGGATTGGCAGACACGCGCGCTTCGTCCTGAACCGGGATCGGGAACGCCATATCGACTTCGCCCGACAGCAGCGCTGCAACCCGGGTCGACGCCGCGCTGATCGGTACGAACTCAACGCGGGTCAGGTTGTGTTCGCGCTTGCCCCACCACGCGTCGTTCCGCTCGAACACGGTCTTGACGCCCACGCGATGGCTGACAACACGGAAGGGACCTGTGCCATTCGCGTGCTTTGCGGCGTAGCTGACTTTTTTGCTGGTTGGCGATGCGACGGCGACGGCATCGTTGGCCTCAGCCCATTCGCGGTCCATGATGCCCCAGCTCGCCCACTCCGACAGCAGAATTGGATTCGGCGAACTCAAATGAACGTCGACGGTATGGTCGTCGACAGCGACAAAGCGCGCATCCTTGGGAACACGGGCCCGCAGATTCGAGCCCTTGGACCGCACGCGCTCGGCAGAGAACACAACATCTGCGGCTGTAAACGGGTTGCCGTTGTGGAACGTCACACCTTTGCGAAGGTGGAAACGCCAGTGTGTGGGGCTTAGCCGCTCCCACCGTTCGGCGAGTGCCGGGCGAATTTTCAGGTCGCCGTCTCTTGCGACGAGACCTTCATAAACGTTCGTCAACGTGCCAAGCGTGAACGTCTCAGCGAGTGCATATATATCCAGCGACTTGAGTGTGCCTTGGAATGCATATCTCAGGGTTTTAGCTTCTACTGCCGCGCTAGCGCATACTGCGCACGCAAGCACAATCGAAAAACGCCGCCGGGACATCTCGCGCGGATCCTCTGTCGATTAGTTGGCACATCCGTTCGGCCGAATGCATAAGCTGCGCCGGGCTATCTGGATCGACAGTTCGGCTCAATCAACATTCGGCAGCGATCATCATACCGATGAGCCGTCAACAAAGGCTTCCTGAAATTAAAACGAGTTGTTCGTAATTCCTAATCAACTGAACACGACTCTGGAAACGATCACGGGCAAAGCGTGTTTCACAACCGTTTGGTCGTAAAGCTCCTGGTAAGATATGACCGCTGCCATATCAGATAGCTTTTTCCGGTAGCGCGAGATCGGCTTGTGCAAAAACGCTGGTTTGTCGCTGTGAAACGACGTCGGTATCGAAGTTCTCGATTTGCTCGTTGAACAAGCGATACCAATTCAAACGTGCAGCGAGATGCAGAAATACGCCGCCAAGGCCAATGGCCGCGCGGTCCATGAACACGAATTCCCGCGGGATCTTAACCGGACCTTTCTCTTTGAGGATCTTGTGGACTGTGAACGCCTCTTTGCGTCCATAATCGCCCGGCGCAATATCTTCAGCGACCGTCCGCTCCCGATCATCAAGCAGTGGGCCATATATAAAGCGTGCCCAGATCGACATCGCGTCGATGAGTTCGTTCGTGAGGCCTTCAAAGCCCCAACTCTCATAGGCATGGGCGACCTGATCGCGATCGTCCTTCAACAGTCCGGTATAAAGATCGACCACCCCGCGGACAAAAGCCGGCGGAAACTTGCGGATACAGCCGTAGTCGAGAAGGTTTATCCCAGCCGGCACGCCGTCATGTTCGGAGATCGTATAATTGCCGAGATGCGGGTCGCCATGGATGACACCGAAATGGCTGAACGGATGCCACCACGCCTTGAACATGGCCTCTGCGATGAGGTTGCGGTGCTCGATCGGTGACTCCTTGTACGTCATCAGGCGGTTGCCATGCAGCCAGTTCATGGTCAGCAGGCGCTTCGATGACAGCTCCGAGCGGACCTCGGGCACCGTCACGAGCGGCTCATCGGCCAGGATGGCGTCATAGAGCCGGATATGGCGCGCCTCGAGCGTGTAATCCAATTCCTCCCGCAGGCGATCCGAAATCTCCTGGAACATCTCGCGGGTATCAACCGCCGGATTCATGCGGCCATGGATCGAAAAGACCATTCGCAACTGGCTGAGATCCGCCTCAACAGCCGACTCCATATCCGGATACTGGAGCTTGCAGGCCAATTGCATACCATCGTGCGCCACGGCGCGATGGACCTGACCCAGCGACGCTGATGCCGTGGCCTGAGGCTCAAACGCTTGGAACCGGTCGGCCCAATCGTCGCCGAGTTCGACTTTCATGCGGCGCTTGACAAAGGCCGGGCCCATCGGCGGCGCATCGGCTTGCAGCTGAGCCAGCTCGCGGGCATACTCCGGCGGCAGAGCCTCAGGAATGGTCGACAACAGCTGAGCAACTTTCATCAACGGGCCCTTCAGCCCGCCGAGTGCACGCGCAAGATCTGCGGCATCCTTTGCATTGTCCGGCGAAAACCCGAACAGACGTTGGCCGGCGACGCGCGCTGCGACGCCGCCGATATTGGTCCCGACCCGGGCATAGCGGGCGGCGCGGGCAGACAGTCGATTTTCTTCACTGCTCATCGGTTTCGATCTCGGTCGCCCTGTTGGTGATAGCCGGCAGACGGCCACAAATCATATACGTCGTATGCGTGTGGCGGATTGTCGAGCGGCATTATCCTGTGGCAACCGGTCTCCTAATCCGTCAAGCTGGTGCGATGTCTCATCCGTCTTTGACGCCGCAAGATCGCATCCTCCTGCCCCGTTCGACCACATTCGCAGTTATCGCATTGGGGATGACCCAGATCGTGGCGTGGGGCAGTTCGTTTTATGCCCTAGGGGTCCTGGGGCAGCCAATTGTTTCCGACACGGGCTGGGACAAGGCGACGGTGTTTGGCGGGTTCACCACTGCAGTTCTCGCGTCCAGCGCCGTGTCGACCTGGGCCGGCCGCGCCATTGATCGATGGGGTGCCCGGGGCGTGATGTCCGCAGGCTTTCTGGCGCTTGCCGCCTCGATCTATGCCCTGTCTGAAGTTCGCACGATCTGGGCCTACTACACTGTATGGCCGGTGATCGGGATCGCAATGCGGCTTACGCTTTACGATGCTGCATTTGCCGCGATGGTTCAGGTTGATCCCGCCAACGGCCGCCGTGCGATTGCTTACCTGACCTTGTTTGGCGGGTTCGCATCGACGGTCGGCTGGACCGTCGGGCACGCGTTGAACGAGGCCGTCGGCTGGCGTGATACGCTCGTGATATTCGCCGCTGCCAATCTGATCATTAGTCTACCGCTTGCATGGTTTGGGTTGCCGGCCGAGCGCAAAGAAGCGTCAGATGATGCCGCCTCGCCGTCTGAGGCTGCGACCCACGTGAGCAAACCTCTCGAAGGACGCGCGCGGACGATCGCGATGGTGCTGTTCTCGATCGTGATGTCAGCAAACGCTTTCATCTTCGGGGTGGGCGCCATTCATCTCGTCGGGATTATCGAAGCATCGGGCCTTGCGCTGGCGACCGCGGTCGGGCTCGCGGCAATGAAGGGCGTGGCCCAAGTCGGTGGACGCCTCTGGGAACTGCTGTTCGGCCGCAATCTGGCGCCCATGATGCTGGGACGCATCGCGATCGGGCTCCTCCCGATCGCCTTCTGCGTTCTTTTGATGACAACCGGAAACTACTTTGGCGCGCTCGCCTTTACGCTCATTTTTGGCGCCTCAAATGGCCTGGTGACCATCGTGCGCGGCGCCGTTCCACTGGCGCTGTTCGGCCCCGCGGGTTACGGCACCATTCTCGGCATCCTGGCGACGCCGGTGCTCCTGTTCAATGCCGTGTCACCGCTTGCATTCGCCGCTCTCGTCGACGTAGCGGGCTACGGCGCGGGCGCGTGGGTCCTCCTCGCCATCAGCGTCCTCGCCAGCGTCGCCATGGAAGTGCTGTGCGTGTGGTATCGTCGGCGAGACCAAGGCTCCGACGAGAGCCAAGATGCACGCGCACCGGCGCCGTGACGCACCTTGGAGTGCACTCAACCAGCGCTTTGCGTCATACTGAGTGTGGCGGCTGCGATTTAGAGCGTCATCCGCGTGCTTGGTCTCATTATGCATCGCTCAAGATGCTGCGCTCCGCGAACTTGGGCGTTCAGGTGGATAAAGCGCGCGGTCATATCGGATTGAACATAGGCGACCACAACTTCTCCAGCCTCAACCGGACCGAGCCTGGGAAAAAGCCCGGGTTGCGTACCGACAGAAAGCCTGATCCGATCTGCAGCTGTAATCTGTCCGCCTAGGTTGCTTATCTTTTCCAATGGTCGGCTGTAGCTTCCAAACACGCAGACAGCCTTCCAATTCCCGCCATTCACGCGCGTGAAGTCGATCTCAACAGGACCGCGCTGCGGCGAAAGACGATCAAGCTCGGTCCTGATCCACTGATAGTCCTGATCGTCCGTGCTGAAAATCTGCCGCTTGAGAATGGCATCGACGGCTGAAGCTACGCCTAAGACCGCGAACACCGTCACGATCAGACCTCCGAATGCGAACACCGTGTAGCCTATGCTTTTGCCGATGCCCCTCAAAGCGGCCACGCGCTAACCCTCCATCGCTTCCAGTTCGTCGATCAGTCCTTCAATAACCGCGAGGCCCTTGTGCCAGAACTCCGGCTTCGAAGCGTCCAGACCGAACGGCGCCAGGAGTTCAGAGTGGTGTTTGGTGCCACCGGCACTCAGCATCTCAAAGTACTTGTCGACAAAGCCCGGGTGCGCGTCCTCGTACAGCGCGTAGAGCGAGTTCACCAGACAATCGCCAAACGCGTAGGCGTAGACGTAAAACGGCGAGTGAATGAAGTGTGGGACGTACGCCCAGAACAGCTCATAACCAGGTTTAAGTTCGATAGCAGGTCCAAGGCTGTCACCCTGAACGCTCATCCACGCTTCGCCGATTTGTTCGCTAGTGAGTTCACCATCCCGACGGGCGAGATGGATCTTCCGCTCGAACTCGTAGAAGGCAATCTGGCGCACGACCGTGTTGATCATGTCCTCGACCTTGCCCGCCAGCAGCGCCTTGCGCTCCTTCGGATCGGCCGCGCCTTTAAGAAGCGCTTTGAAGGTGAGCATCTCACCGAACACCGACGCGGTCTCAGCCAGCGTCAGCGGCGTTGACGACAAGATCAGACCTTGCTTGGCGGCCAGCCGCTGGTGAACGCCATGCCCGAGTTCGTGCGCGAGCGTCATGACGTCTCGCGATTTGCCCTGGTAGTTCATCATGACATAGGGGTGCACGGACGGAACGGTCGGGTGCGCAAACGCGCCTGAGCCCTTGCCCGGCCGCGTGGGTGCGTCGATCCAGCGATCATCGAAGAACGGCTGTGCAAGCTCCGCCATCATCGGCGCAAAACCGCGATAAGCGCCTAGCACGATGCTCTGTGCCTCTGCCCAGGGAATCACGCGCTCCGGCTTTTCCGGCAATGGCGCGTTGCGGTCCCAGTGCGCGAGCTTGTCCATGCCAAGCCAGCGCGCCTTCATCGTGTAATAGCGATGCGACAGCTTTGGATAGCTGTCGCGCACGGCCGTGACCAATGCATCGACGACGGGGGCCTCGACCCTGTTGGATAGATGGCGGGCATCTGCAACGTCTTTGAAGCCGCGCCAGCGGTCCGAAATCTCCTTGTCCTTTGCCAGGGTGTTTGTGATCAGCGTGAACAAGCGCACATTGTCTTTGAGCGTCGCTGCCACGGCGTCTGATGCAGCTTCGCGTCGCTTGCGATCCTTGTCCGTCAGGAGGTTGAGCGTTGGCTCAAGCGGCATCGGCTCCGGCTCGCCTGCAACATCAAAGCGGAGCCCGGACATCGTCTCGTCGAACAGGCGGTTGAAGGCCGATCGCGACGTTTGCGACTTGTCGTGAAAGACGCGCTCCAACTCCTCATCGAGCTGAAACGGCTTACCTTTTCGCAATTCATCAAAGTACGGTTTGTACCGGCTCAAACCATCATGCCTCAGCGCTGCCGCCAGGTCATCGTCCGCGATCTCGTTGAGTTCCAGCGTAAAAAAGATGTAGTGCGACGAGATATCGGTGAGCTTGCCTTGTATGTCCCCAAAGAACTTGACGCGGTCCGGATTTTGTTGGTCGCCGACATAGTTCAAAAACGCAAACGCGCCGATCCGACCCATGATTTCACTTGTGGCCTCATAGGTCTCGATCGCCGTCAGGATGGTCTCGGCGTCGGCACCGACAAGCTTGCCCTGGTAGGTTGCCTTGAACGCTTTCGCATCAGCCGCCACGCGCTCGAGGTCCGCGAGCAACTCGGGCGAGTCCGGCCCCGGATAGAGATCCGACAAGTTCCATTCCGGTAGATCACCCAATGGCTCAGTCTGCTGCGCGTCACTCATCGAAGACCCTCTCTATGATCATGCGCCGGAAGCGTCTGCGCCCTCAGCATCTGCGCTTTGGCCTGAATGCGGTCGCCAAGACGGTTCGCATCCGCGCCTGCAGTATTCTTCATACATAATGCAATAAGCGCCGGATAATATGTCACGGGGCACGGCGCCCAGGCCAGCAGCTCGACCAGCGAACCGCGGTTCACTTGTCGTTGTCGCGAGGTTTAAAGGCCCACGATGGCGCCCTCGCTAACAATCGATTCACCTATATAGTGCAAGGTGATAGTGCCGAACTCGTGAATGTTGGTTGCATTACGGGATTGCGGCGGCCGGGCAGCCCGTTGCGTCATGACGTCGTCGCTGTCGGCCACTCCACTGTTTCGTAGTTGCGTAGAGTACATCATGGTCAAGCGCGTCCTGATCGTCGACGACGATCCCGCCCAACGCCGTCTGCTGGAAGCGGCCATTACACGACTTGGCTACGAGACCAAGCTCGCGTCATCGGGCGATGAAGCAATCGAAATTCTCTGTGACAACGCGCGCAATCGGATTGCGATTGCCCTGCTCGATCTCATGATGCCGGGCACAGACGGCATGGCGGTGCTTCGCCAGCTCCAGAACAAAACCGACACGCCGCCTATTATCGTTCAGACCGCGAACGGGTCGATCGATGTTGCGATCAAAGCCATGCAGGCCGGCGCCGTCGACTTCGTGATCAAGCCGGCAAGCCCGGAGCGGCTTGAGGTTTCGATCAACAGCGCCCTCAAAATCGAAGCGCTGTCCGGTGAAATCACGCGCATCAAAAAGGCTGCCGGCGGCAATCTGACCTTCGCAGACCTGATCGGCAGCGGCGACGCGATGGGCCGGGTTGTCGAACTTGGCCGACGATCCGCGACGTCGAACATTCCGGTTCTGATCGAAGGCGAATCGGGTGTCGGTAAAGAACTCATCGCCCGCGCGATCCAAGGCGAGAGCGAGCGCGCAGGAAAGGCGTTCGTCACCGTCAATTGCGGTGCGATTCCTGACAACCTGGTTGAGAGCATTCTGTTCGGTCACGAGAAGGGATCGTTCACGGGCGCAACCGACAAGCGGATCGGCAAGTTCCAGGAAGCCGACGGCGGAACGCTGTTTCTCGACGAAGTTGGCGAGTTGCCATTGGATGCACAGGTCAAACTTCTGCGCGCATTGCAGGAAGGTGAAGTCGATCCGGTCGGCGCCAAAAAGCCCATCAAGGTTGACTTCCGCCTTATATCCGCAACCAACCGGGACATGATCCAGCGCGTGAAGGAAGGTCTGTTCCGCGAGGACCTCTACTACAGGTTAAACGTCTTCCCGATCTGGGTACCGAGCCTGAAAGATCGTGTAGAGGACATTCCGGACATCGCGCGCCATTTCCTTGCGCGGTTCGCCGCTGAGGAAGGCAAGCGCGTCAGCGCGATTGCCGATGATGCGATCAAACTGCTGCAGAGCTACAGCTGGCCAGGCAACGTGCGTCAGCTTGAGAACGCGGTCTTCCGTGCCGTCGTACTGGCAGACAGCAGCACGCTGACCGTCAGCGAGTTTCCGCAAATCGCCGCGCACGTCGAAGGCTTCGCCGCGCAGATTCCAGCAGCGCCACCGCCGGAGGATCGTGCATTCAAAGGTCAAGCGGTGCTCGGCGCCGAAGAGTTCATTCCGCAGACCATTACATTGAATGATCACGATGGCGATCGATCCGTCGGCATTCCGGCGACCAATTCGGCTGGGGATATCCGTTCACTGGATGACATAGAAGCCGACATGATCCGATTGGCCCTCGGTCGCTATCGCGGTCACGTCACGGAAGTTGCCAAGCGGCTCGGCATCGGCAGGTCGACCCTGTACAGAAAAATGCAGGCGTACGGATTGGACACGCACGCGGGTTAGATGACATCCGCAATAGTCGGAATCGGTTCGCCTGCCCACAGCCGATGTTCGAGTCAACTTGGCCGACCAGGAACACCCAAAGACAAGGTGTGGGATGGTTCCAGCTAAGTCTGAATCGCCAAAGGTGACATCCCGACGGCCACAGTCGAAAATTTGTTACATCTAAGGCCTCGCACTGCCGTCGCAGACGCATTACGTTGCCGGCAATGCTGCCACAGGACCTAATGATCATGTGTTCACGCTCTTTCATGACTCTCGCTGGCCTATTCGTGCTCAGCGGCTCGATTTCATCGGCATTGGCCGATCCCGCTGCGAAGCCAGACTCGACCGTGACCGTGGCGACCAACTCGGAGGCGCGCGTTGACGAGTCCCGCGTTGACACTGAGAACCTCGACCAGCCAATCGATATCCGGCGCCGGGCCCAACACAATGGTCCGATCGAGCGTGAGGCTGATCCGAACGATCCAGAAACTGCGGCATTGCCAAAGACCCCCGAGCCGTCTTCGAACACTCAGCCGCAGCCGGTTTCGAACGATTCCTCCGAGGTTGCGTCAACACAGCCGCTGGTGGACGAGCCAAAGCCGGAAGCCGCGGTTGAAAGACCAGAACCTCCGCCCACGGAAGCCCCCGCTGCAGCGGATGCGACAGCCGCGCCCGTAACCAAGGCACCGGTTGTCACGAAGGCGCCGATTGAAAAGCCTCCGGTTCTCGCCGACGTCGCAGGTCGGCTCAGCGTGTTGGGCCGCGCGAAGTCGGACTATGACAAGTCTGCGCGCGAAGCGATCATTGCCTTCTATAGCGCTCGCGAGAACGAACCGGTGTGGGTTGCAGCCAAGGGGCTGACTCCTCGGGCAATTGCCGTCAGGGCCGAGATGGCCGAAGCCGGGAGCTGGGGCCTGGATCCGGCCGCGTTCAAGTTGCCAGAGGCTGACGCATCGTCTGACGCTCTAACGCCGGAAGCTCTCGCCGATCTTGAGGTTCGGATGGCGTTGGCGGTGCTGACATACGCCCACCATGCGCGCGGCGGGCGTGTCGACCCGGAAGACCTGTCATTCGACATTGATTTCCGGCGCACGATCAAAGACCCGGCAGACGTCCTCGCTGAAATTGCGAACACTCTTGATCCGGTGGCTTATCTTCGTCGTCTCCATCCGAAAGCGGAACAGTTTCATTTGTTGCGCGCTGCATATCTGAAGCTCACGGCTCCGGAGAGCGAGTCGGCGAGGCCGCAGATTGACGAGGTCGCTTACAAGCGCGTGTCCCGTGTGGCCATGGATGCCGGCCTTCCGCCACCGCCACGTCCGAATTTTTCCAAGCGCAAGCTGACACAGCCGTCACGTGATAAGCAGGCTGCGCGCCTGCTCCGCAACATGGAAATGTGGCGTTGGATGCCGGAAGACCTTGGCGAAACATATATTTTCGCGAACATCCCGGAGTATCAAGTTCGGATCTTTGAGGCTGGCAAGGTGACGTTCCGCGAGCGGATCATCGTCGGCAAGTTCAAGAACCAGACGCCATTGTTTTCCGATCAAATGGAACTCGTGGTCTTCAACCCGCTTTGGCATGTGCCGAACTCGATCAAGGTCAAGGAACTGCTGCCGGGCCTCATCCGCGGCGGAGATCCGGTCACCCGCCAAGGCCTCAAAATGCGACTCGGCAAGCGCATCCTCAATCCGCGCTCTGTGAATTGGTCGAAAGTGGACATTCGCAACGTCCATGTCTTCCAGCCAGCCGGCGAGCGCAACGCTCTGGGGCGGATGAAGTTCCTGTTCCCAAACAAGCATGCCGTGTACATGCACGACACGCCGTCGCGCCACCTCTTCAACAAGCGGCGCCGGGCCTACAGCCATGGCTGCGTCAGAACACGCAACCCGCTTGAGTTCGCCGTCAACCTGCTCCGTATCGGTAAGGGTTGGAGCCGCAACAAGGCCGTTGCGACGTACAAGTCCAGTGCGGACAACAACGAGATCCGGCTCAACAAAAAAATTCCGGTTCACATCGGATACTTCACCGCCTGGGCTGATCCAGAGACCGGGCGGGTCCAGTACTTCGAGGATATCTATAAGCACGAGAAGCACATTCGCTACGCGCTTACTGGCAAGACGCACCTGATCGTCAAGCGCAAGCCGAATACGAACGCGAACCTGCAGCGCATTCGCGCCGAGCTGATCGAGCGCAATCAGTCCTCCCAGCCTGCATGGTTCCCCGGTGGTTTTGCATCGCCCTGGAACGGCGGACCAAGCCAAGACAATTATTCGAACCCGCGGAGATCTTGGTCTCGTAACCCGTTCGATAACGACTAGGTCGTTTGATATCGATCATTGCGGGTGGCGTAGCGCTGCCCCACCAATTGACCAGCGATCCCGCATTGATCTGTTCGTCTTTTGTATGGATTGCAGAGGCATCACCCAGGTCAGCAGCAGGCGCGACACAGCACATCGTGCTGCCACAAATCGGGGAAATGCTGTGGATTGAGGGGATTCGTTTTTCGCAGGGGCACACGTGAGGTTTTTCCGAACCTGCAAGACGCGATTCGCGGCCGCAGTTCTCGCTGCCGTGGGCGGTGTGTCTGCGACTTGTGCGGCCGCCGAAGAGCGGACGATCTCACTTTATGAGATCCACACGCGCGAGAAACTCTCAATTGTCTATAAGCGCAATGGCGTCTTCGTTCCGGCGGCGCTGGAAAAGTTGAACTGGCTCCTAAGGGATTGGCGGACGAATCAGCCGACCAAGATGGATCCAAAGCTGTTTGACCTGCTTTGGAGCATCCATCGTGAGTTGGGCAGCAAGCGCCATATTCACGTAATCTCCGGATACCGGTCCCCCAAGACAAATGCCATGCTGCGGCGCACCCGCGGCGGGCAGGC
>JBCCOV010000075.1:0-21167 GCA_039039985.1 Pseudomonadota bacterium
GAGTACGTTCGACATGACGGCCGGTCTCGACACGCTAGCGCAGTTGTTTCCCAGCGATCTCCGGACTGCTGACGTATCGACGACCGACGCACACGTTGTGGCCGAACAGCGGTTGCCGGAGCCCGCGAAGTGACCAGGCTTCTGTTTTATGTGCAGCACGTCAAAGGTGTTGGGCACGTCTTCCGCACCGCGCGCATCGTGCGTGCGCTCATCCGAGACGGTTTTGACGTCACCGTCGTCACTGGCGGTCTGCCGATTGTCGGTATGGACTTTTACGGAGCGCGTGTGGAGCAACTGCCGCCGGTGCGTGCGGCCGATGGCGTGTTCAACGCTCTGGTTGACGCAAACGGCACGCCCGTCACCGACACCATAAAAGCTGAGCGGCGCGACCGGCTGTTGGCCGTTTTCGATCAGTTCCAGCCAGACGTGTTGATGACGGAAACGTTTCCCCTCGGCCGACGCGTCATGCGATTTGAACTCCTGCCACTCATGGAGCGCGCAGCGTCGGCATCTCCTCGCCCGCTGATCGTGGGCTCAGTACGTGACATTCTGCAGGTGCCGAGTTCGCCCGAGCGAGCCGACTGGCAGATGGGGCTGCTGCGGACGTACTTCGACCATTTGCTCGTCCATGGCGACGCACAGTTCGCCCGCGTCGAAGAAAGCTATCCTCCGACCGTCGAAATCGGAGACCGGCTGCACTACACCGGCCTTGTCGCCCCCGAGCCGGACCCGGCGCCATTGCCGGCGCGCGAGCGCGTTGACGTCGTTGTCTCGGCCGGCGGCGGCGCAATCGGCCACGATCTGCTGCGCACGGCGATTGCCGCAAAGTCTCAAACGCGACTGGCGAACGATCGATGGTTGCTCCTCAGCGGCGCACACATGCCGGACAGCGTTGAAGCTGAGCTGCAAGAGGGGTGCAAACTCGCCGGCATTCGTCACGAGACGTTCCGGTCTGATGTTGCGCGCACGTTGCGCACGGCCAAGCTGTCTATTCAGATGTGCGGCTATAACACGGTCTGCGATGCCCTCGTTGCACACTGTCGATCCGTTGTCGTGCCATTTGACGATGGCAACGAAACGGAACAGTTGATGCGCGCTGAAAAGCTTGCGGCGCACGGCCTTGCGCGCGTGCAATCCCCGGAGACTCTCAGCGTCGAGAACCTGGCCAACGCGATCGATGAGGCGGCAAATCTGGACGCGCCCAATACGTCATTCGACCTCAACGGTGCCGAGAATACCGCGCACTTGCTACGCACGCTCTTGGCCGGACGGTCTTAAGCACCCGGTCGACGGCATAAGCGCAGCTGGTGGTGGGAAGCTGCGGCAGCCAATCCCTCAGCAATCACATTGGATGCATGCACGAGACTGCGTTCGCGCAATACAAAATGTCGGGCTGCCCGGCCCATGCGCGCGCGGAGGTCAGGATCTGCAATCAGGCGATACAGGGCGCCTGCAAAGGCATCGGCTGTCTGATCGTCGACGAGAAGCCCTGTCTCGCCATGGCGGACGACCGCGGGCACGCCGCCTGTGCGGAACGCGACAACCGGCAGTCCCAGCGCCTGCGCTTCCAGGTAGGCCATACCAAACCCCTCACGGACGCCCGGCCAAACGAATACATCGGCTTCGCGAAGCACCCGCCGCACATCGACGCTCTCCAACCGCCCGTGCCACGTGATCCGCGCTGGATCGAGGGACGCAGATGCCGCCCGAACATCAGCCTCGGCCGCACCATCGCCCACGACATGCCAGTGCCAATGATGCGGCGACAGCTGCTGCAATGCACCCGCGATATGGCGATAGCTCTCCAGCTTCGCGTCATGACGCATCATCGCCACCGTCACCAGTTGTACTGGCCCTTCGCGGCGCAATGAACGCTCCGCAGACCGATCAAACGCCTTGGTGTCGAGAAACGGCGCGAGGTCGCGCAGGCGGTCAGGCGCCACCACCTTGGCCAAACCAACCCGGTCTAACTGCGAAAAACAGAAAATCAGATCTGCAGCCCGCATTTGTGTCACAGCATCGGCTTGCCACGGCGCCCAGGCATCCCGATCGCGTTTTCCGGCATAGGACGCCTCAGCAACAACATACGGAATGCCCAGAGCCGCGGATACGGTCGCGCCGATCCAATCCGGCGCCTTGTAGTACAGATGATAGGTCAACCAGACGTCCGGTCGCCACGACCCATCCGTGTACGCCTTGATGAGCTTATCCGCTTCGGCCAGAGCTGCCGATCGTATCGCCGTCAGATGCGCCGGGTCGGGCGACCGGCTACGGCTGACGAAGCGGCTTGCAACACGCACGTCCCCAATGCGGTCCAAAGCCGACATCAGCAGGCGTGCCATCAAGCGATCGCCTGACGGAACGGGGTGATCGGGCGGCTTGAGTGTCGCCTGAAATGCAATCTGCATCGTCTTTTGATACCGCTACGGCGGATTTCGCGCCAGAACCCGTGATCGAATTGTGAAACCCGGCAGCGCAAGCCTCATGTTAAGCACAAACCCGTGAAGACGGCATTCGGGCGCGAAAAAAGGCCTTGGCACATGTCCCGGCATCCCAGACACCAAAAGCCCGACTTGATGTCGGCATACGGCCGTGCCAATCCGGTTGCATGGGCCGGATTTGGAGACCATCTGCGTCTCAAGGGCCGGCGGAGCAGTGTCGTGGCGCGCGGATCGGACATGCGCTGCGGCATCAGGCTGCGAAAGGACTGACCGACGTTGGACGCCAATCTGTTTCGGTATATTTGGCAGCATAGCCGGCGCGAGCAAATATTCGTTCTCGTGCTTATTGCGCTATCCCTGCCCTTCTACTGGATGTCGCTTGACGTTCCGAAGCGGATTGTGAACGAGGCCTTGCAAGGGCGGGCGTTCGAAGACGGCAATATCACGGCAACGCTGTTTGCGTTTTCAATCCCCTTACCGGAATTCCTGGGTGGCGGATCCATCACCTTGAGCGAGGGCTGGCTGTTCGATCAGCTGGGCTATCTGATTGCGCTCAGTCTGCTGTTCCTATTTTTCGTCCTGTGCAACGGCGCGTTCAAGTTTGTCATCAATGTCCAAAAGGGCATCCTGGCTGAGCGCATGTTGCGCCGCATGCGCTTCGATCTGTTTGCGCGCTTGATGCGATTTCGGCCTGAGCGCATCCGCGCGGTCAAACCGGCCGAAGCGGCCAGCATGATCAACAACGAAGTCGAACCGATCGGCGGCTTCATCGGTGACGCCTTCATCCAACCGGCATTTCTCGGCACCCAGGCGCTCACTGCCCTGCTCTTCATCATGGTGCAGAGCGTGTGGCTTGGCCTGGTCGCACTCTCGATCGTGCTTATCCAGGCATTCGTCATTCCGATCTTGCGGCGCGAACAGTTGCGCCTTGGCCGGCTGCGTCAGATTGCATCCCGCAAGCTCGCGGGCCGCATCGGCGAAATGGTCGATCAGTCCCGCCTGATTTACGTGCACGGTCTGCAGGCCTACAGCAAATCCGAGATCGGCCAGCGCCTCGGCCACCTGTTCAACATTCGCGCCGCACTGTTCAAGCGCAAGTTCGCGGTGAAGTACCTCAATAACTTTCTCGCGCAGATTACGCCGTTCTTCTTTTACTCGATCGGCGGCTACCTTGCGCTGACCGGCAACCTGGATATCGGCCAGCTTGTCGCTGTGATCGCAGCGTATCGTGATCTACCGCCGCCGATCAAAGAGCTGATTGACTGGGATCAGCGGCGCGCCGACGTCACCATCAAGTATGAGCAGGTGATTTCCCAGTTCGCCAGCGAGCCACAAGCGAATGAGTTCGAGCCGGTCGAAGTCACGCCAGGGCCGCATGTCCCCATCGCGCTCGACGGTGTTCGCGTATCCGATCAGCGCGGAACGCCATTGCTTGAGAACTTTGCGGCTGAAATCCAGCGCCCGACCCACGTCGCGCTCGTTGGGCCGGCCTCGTCCGGGCGGGACCTCGTCGCGCGGATTATCGCCAGGCAGATTTCCGACTTTGAGGGACGCGCCCGCATTGGCGAGACTGACATTCGGGCCCTAAGCGAGCTTTCGTCGGCATGCCTCATCGGTTATGTGCCGCCGGACCCGATTTTGTTCGCCGGATCCATTCGCGACAACATTACGATCGCGCTACGCCACAATGCGCCCCCACCCGGCGACACCGCAAACGGCACGTGGCGGGAAGCTGAACGCAGCGGCAATCCCCTGCTCGACTACGACGCGGACTGGCACGATTACAAAGGCTCGGGAACCGGATCACCGGAGCAGCTGGAGCGCCGGGTCATCGACTGCCTCGCCGTCACCGGAATGACGGAGGATCTCTATAACTTCGGCCTGCAAGGCCGCGTTGGCGACATCGTCACCGACGGTGTCAAAGACCGATTGATCAAGGCCCGACGCCAGATCCGGTCTCGCCTCGACGACAATGAGATTTCAGACCTTGTCGTGCCGTTCGACGTCGACCAGTTCAACCCGCAAGCGACAGTTGCGGAAAACCTGGTTTTCGGCGTCGTCGCCAGTGAGCGCCTGGCCGGGACCGGACTGGCATCCGATCCCTACTTCCGGACAATTATTGCGGCCGAAGCGCTCGAATACCCGTTGATCGAGATCGGCCTGCAGATTGCGGAAAGCGCGGTCGAGGTCTTCAGCGATTTGCCCAGCGGCCATCCGCTATTCGACCGTTTCTCCATGATCGCATCAGACGAGTTGGACACCTACGCCGATCTGATCGCACAGGCGCGGTCAAAGGCGACAACGCAACTCTCGACAGAAGGGCGCGACACGTTGATGGCGCTGGCGTTCGCCTATATTGAACCGCGCCACCGGCTGGGGCTCGTCACACCAGCTCTCAAGGCCCGCATTATCCGTGCCCGGTCCAGCTTCAGGCGGTTCCTGCCGCAAGAGTATGAGGGCGAGATTGAATTCTATACGGCCGACGAACTGATGCTTGCCGCACCCGTACGCGACAATGTCTTGTTCGGACACATCGCCTACAACATCGCGAATGCGGACAAGAAGGTCGCCGAGATCTTGGATCAAGTCATGGACGAACTCGACCTGCGCCAAGTGATTTTTGCGCTCGGGCTTGACTATGATGTGGGACCTGGCGGCCGCGCTCTGTTCGCGCAGCAACGCACCGCCATCGGCCTCGCGCGCAACCTTATTCAACGGCCGAGCATTCTTGTTCTGGAAGATGCGTTCAAACCGTTCAGTCCTCAGCAGCGCGAGTCCGTGATCGAGCGCATTCGCTCGCAAATGCACGACCGCACGCTGATTGCTACGCTGGATGATGAATCCGACGCCGAGAGCTTCGACGACATCTACACGTTTCAAGGTCCACGCGGACGGCGCGCCGATAGCAAATCCGGCCGCCGCAGCACGCCATCTCCTGCGGTGCAGAGCGCGCCGGCGCTTGAGAAGGAAGTCGAACAATGAGCATAGCTGCCGAGTGTGATCAGCTTGAAGCCATTCCGTTACTGCGCAACCTCGACCCTGCGAAGCGGAAGCTCATAGCCATGTCGAGCGACAATCTCACGTACACGAACGGCGATGCCGTTTTCCGGCAGGGCGAAGCCGCCGACGCCGTCTATTTCCTCCTGTCCGGCTCCGTTCGTGTCTTCAAGGATACAGAAACGCATGCCCTGGAACTCGCGCATTTGAAGGAGCCCGCCGTGATTGGTGAAACCGGCGTGATTTGCGGCCGCACACGCAATGCCAGCGTGATCGCAACGAGCGAAACGCGCATGTTGCGGATCGACAGCCGGGTGTTCATCGAACTTCTGGAACAGGTGCCCGACTTTTCCGTTGCCCTCGTTCGCGAATTGGCGGCCCGGGTTGAAGCAACCAATCAACGCCTGCTCGATCAGCATAGCCAGAGTTAGTCCCACGCGGTCGCGCCGATGCGGCCCGAACCGTCCACGCTCTTGAACGTACAAAAGGCACTGCCGGATATGGCCAATGCAACCCCTGACACCGGAGCCGCGATCCGACGCGCCGACCGCTACTACGCCATCGAACGCGGCTTGCGCTTATGGTCCGGTGTCATCCTGTTCATCTTCGTTCTTACGCACTTGCTCAACCATGCCGTCGGGATCATGGGCGTTGAGGCAATGGAGGCAGTCCAGAACTACCGTGTGTATGTCTGGCGGACTTGGGTCGGCACAGCGATCCTCTACGGCGCCGCAGCTGTTCATATCCTTCTGTCCCTCAAGCGGATCGTAACCCGCCGGACCTGGCGCATGCCGGTCCAGGAAGCGCTACAGATCGCGCTCGGATTAGCCATTCCGGTGCTCTTGTATGAGCACGTGCTCGGAACGCGCTACGTGGCCCAATTCGCCGACGTCAAGACCAATTACGCAGCAACTCTCGCAATCCTGTGGCCGGGCAAAGCCTGGTCTCAGATTGCGCTCCTTCTCGTTGTGTGGATCCATGGCGTGATTGGTATTCACTATGCGATCCGCGCGAGGAACTGGTTCCCGCGATGGCGCGAGCCGCTTCTGGTGATGGCCGTCTTGGTCCCGGCCCTGGCGATTGCCGGATTCGTGTCTGGCGGGCGCGACGCCGCTGACCTCAGCGACCCGGGCGCAACGTGGACGTCCGAGCAGATCCGCATCGGCCTCGACGCCATGCGGGCGACCAACACGGCGATCTTGCTGGCGGCGGTTGCAATTGCGCTGGCCATTATCGCCATGGCGATGGTTCGGCGTTTTGGCCGCAGTGTTCGCGTCCGCTACGTCGGCCACGGATCAATTGATTTGCCGCGCGGATCAACCCTGCTGGAAGGCAGTCGCGGCGCCGGCATTCCACACCCTTCGCTCTGCGGTGGTCGCGCGCGATGTTCCTCCTGCCGCGTTCTGGTCATCGACGGAGAGACGTCGCTCCCGACACCGGACGCCGCGGAAGCGGCCATGCTCAAGCGCATTTCGGCACCGCCGCGCGTCCGCCTTGCTTGTCAGATCCGACCTGATCGCGATCTTGCCGTGCAAATTCTCCTGCCCGTCCAGGTTGGGGAAGGCAATGTCGACTGGACAGACGAGGCGCTGGAATGGGGAACGTCGCGCACCGCCACGGTTCTGTTTGTCGACTTGCGGGGATTCACGAAACTCACGGAAAACCAGCTTCCCTATGATCTTGTGGTCCTGTTGAACCGTTACATCGCGGAGATGCGGCAAGCGATCGAAGGCAACGAAGGCCGCGTCACAGCCGTCTTGACCGATGGGATGATGGCGGTGTTTGGCCTCAACGGCGAGCGCGGCCATGGCAGTCGCGCAGCAATTTCCGCTGCCGAAGACATGCTCCGGACGGCAGAAACTCTGAACTCCGAGTTTCGCGCGGCGCTGTCTATGCCGTTGAGGATTGGCATCGGCATTCACACGGGTCCGATTGTGATCGGCCGCATCGGCGATGATGCGCGAGGCTACGACATTTCAGTGATTGGTGAGACCGTGAGCATTGCCAGCCGGTTAGAAGCGGCAACGAAGGAAGTTCTTGCTGATTGCCTGATATCGGAAACCACAATCGAGCATGCGCGACGCTCCACCGTAAATCTAGGTATGCGCCGGGAACTGAATTTGCCGGGTGTAATAAAACCTGTTGGTGCGTATGGGCTGGACTTTGCTACCTTATCAAAGGCCATAGAATTAGAACCAGCCGAATGATACGGCGTAGAATTGTCGATTATCCCGAAACGAAAGAAGGAACGTAGTCAAAATTGACTACGCTCCAACCGTAACAATGACACTGCGCGATTTACGACTGCGGTGGCATGATAACAGTGTCGATGACGTGAATCACACCGTTGGTTGCTTCGACATCGGCGGTCACAACTTTTGCACCACCAACATTCACACCCTTAGTCGCGTCAATCGCCACGGTCGAACCTTGTACCGTTTTCGGTGACAGCTTCTTGCCTGCGATGTCGCCTGACATGACCTTACCCGGCACCACGTGATAGGTCAGGATGGCGGCCAACTTGCTTTTGTTTTCAGGCTTCAGAAGGTCTTCTACCGTGCCGGCGGGAAGCTTCTTGAAGGCTTCGTCGGTCGGCGCGAAGACAGTGAACGGGCCTTCACCCTTGAGTGTGTCGACGAGACCTGCGGCTTTCACGGCAGCAACCAGCGTGTTGAACGAGCCCGCACCAACCGCGGTGTCAACAATGTCCTTCTTGCCAGCGATAGCCGGCGCAGCAAACAATGGAAGTGCAGCGAGCAATGCGACCGCAACGGTCTTGAAGAGGTTCATAGGCTTTCCCTTTCTCATGGGTTTTAAGTTAGCGGCTCTCCCTAAGCCGCGGCGTCGCCATTCAGCGAATGACTGCCCTCGAAACGAAAAGATCGCCGCGCAGTTCACTTGCGACGATTAATGTTCGGTAATGAGAAGAGACGGCAGCGCGCCAACCTTGCGAATATACGGTCATTTCTTTTGGGTGCGCCATCTGACGCACCAAATAACCCAAACGGTTTTATGCTCCGGCGACAAACCGATGTCCCGATCCGCGGCGTAAGACGTACCATCAAAAACAACGCCAGCAGAAAGGATGCAAAAGGATCATGCGCATGGCGATTTGGGTTCTGTCAGCTGTCGTTGGTGTGGCGGTGATTGGCGCGGCGTCTTGGATGTGGTTCGTCAACAACGTCGAACACCCCAAGTACGTCGTTGAGAAAAGTGACGGCGAGATCGAACTCCGCCGATACCCCGCGCTCGTCGTTGCAGAGGTCACGCGCGATGGCGAGCGTTGGTCCGCCGCGAACGCCGGCTTTCGCCCCCTCGCTGGCTACATTTTTGCCAGGCAGCGTCCGGGCGATAAAATCGCGATGACCGCGCCGGTCATACAGGTACCGGCAGATACGCCACCGACAGATACATCGCCGACAGATAAGGCGGCCGCCTCTGCGACCAAATCCGACACGCGCTGGACAATCAGCTTCATCATGCCGTCCCAGTACAAGCTGACGGATTTGCCGGAACCCGAGTCCGACGATGTGCGCCTTCGCAAACTTCCATCTCAGACGCGCGTCGCAATCCGCTTTAGCGGCGTTGCGACGGATGCCGCCATCGCCCGCAACGAAGTCAAACTCCGCCAATGGGCCGACGCCAACGGCATTGCACTCGACGGGCCACCGACCATCGCCTATTACAACGACCCGTTCACGCCCGGGTTTCTGCGCCGGAACGAAGTGCTGTTCGACGTGAAGTCGTAACGCACAGGCGCATGGCCGGTCACGTCCCCGCCGTGCAGCGCGAAGAGATGACGAGCCAGCGGCCGGCGCGAATGCTCGGCCGCATTGCTGTGTGTGGGGGATAGCCCGGCATCCCGCCCCGCTTGATCCGCTTGATCCGTTTGATCCGCAAGTGGCTACAGACCCGCGCGACGCATCAGCGCTTCAAAGTGCTTTTCGGCCTGGAAAACCTGCACCTGCATAATCTCGCGGTTGGTCGACCGAATCTGCTCATCGGACAGTTTTGCGAGTGGGCATCCCGTACTCATCGCCAGGATCTGCTGCCGGCAGGCCCGTTCGAGGTAGTAGAGATCATCAAACGCCACGGCGATCGATGGGCCACCAATCGAAATCCCATGCGCTGCAAGAAAAATCACATCGGCATTGGGGTTGTCAGCCTGGGCTTTGGCAACGTCTTCTCCCTGCTCCTGCGTCAGGGCAATGCCGCCAAAGCGGTGGTGCACCATGCGCCCCCAAAACCGACAGGCAGTCTGGTGCGCCATGACAAGTTCGCCGCCCTCGATCATCGTCAACGCCGTCGCATGCGGCATATGCACATGAAGGATCGCAGCATGCCGCGGGTTTGCGCGATGTCCGGCGATATGGATGTTCCGCGCCGTCGCCTCGACATCACCATCGCCCTCGTGAACCGTCCCCTCACCATCGATCAGCAAGAGGTGGTGCGGTTGCATCTCCGACCAGTGCACACCATAGGAGTTGATCAGGTAACGCTCCTCATTGCCGGGCACGACAACCGAGAAGTGGTTGCAAATCCCCTCAGAGAAGCCGAATTGCTCAGCAAAGCGCAGCGCCGCGGCAAGTTCCCGTCTCAGTTGAGTCACCGTCGTATTACTCATCCACATCCTCCAACCGCACGCGGGTCACCACGACCCTAAAAGGCTAGTAAGGCCGTCCTGGCGGCGGCACAACGCGACCACGCGCAGGGCAGAACAGCGCTCAAGCTAACAGTCCAGGCACCAAATACTGGCTGAATGGCCCAACTCGCGCTAGATCACGCCAGCCGGATGGTATCCATCCGAACTGACTTTGCGAGGGAGACCAAACCGATGGCACGCATTACGCTGCGACAATTGCTCGACCATGCCGCCGAGAACGACTACGGCGTGCCAGCGTTCAACATCAACAATATGGAACAGGCCCTCGCGATCATGGAAGCGGCGGATGCCTGCGATGCGCCGGTTATCATCCAGGCGAGCCGCGGCGCACGCGCCTATGCCAACGACGTTATGCTGCGGCACATGATGGATGCGTGCGTTGAGATGTATCCGCACATTCCCATCTGCGTACATTTGGATCACGGCAACAACCCTGCGACCTGCATGACGGCAATCCAGGCGGGCTTCACATCCGTGATGATGGACGGTTCACTCAAGGAAGACGGCAAGTCTCCCGGCGACTGGGACTACAACGTCGACGTCACAAAACGGGTCGTGGATATGGCCCATCTCGGCGGCATCTCGGTCGAAGGTGAACTTGGCGTCCTTGGCTCGCTGGAAACCGGTATGGGCGAGAAAGAAGATGGTCATGGTGCCGAAGGCAAGCTCAGCCAGGACCAGCTGCTCACAGATCCCGAGGAAGCCGTCAAATTCGTTGCCGAAACCAAAGTCGATGCCCTCGCCATCGCAATGGGAACCTCACACGGGGCCTACAAGTTTTCCCGCAAACCCGATGGTGACATTCTTGCAATGCACGTCATTGAGGAGATTCATCGCCGTCTGCCGAATACGCACTTGGTGATGCACGGCTCGTCTTCGGTGCCGCAGGACCTCCAGGACGTCATCAACGCATACGGCGGCAAGATGCCACAGACCTGGGGCGTGCCGGTCGAAGAAATCCAGCGCGGCATCAAAAACGGCGTACGCAAGATCAACATTGATACCGATAATCGGATGGCGTTGACCGGCCAAATCCGAAAGGTCTTGTCGGAGCAGCCGGGCGAATTCGACCCGCGCAAGTACTTGAAGCCCGCCCGCGACGCGATGACCAAGCTGTGCAAAGACCGGCTTGAGCAGTTCAACACGGCCGGAAAAGCTTCAAAAATCGACACGGTTTGCACCCTTGCGGACATGGCCAAAAGCTATGCCGACGGCGCACTCGATCCGCAGCTCGGCTAGGCGATCTCCGCCTGAGGTGGCTCGCTGGGCTATTGCGCACTGTCAGTACGGACCACGGTTTCGCCGCATTACCTGGAAATAGGCGCGACTATGAAGACTTCGGCGGAGATTTATTTGATCGCTGACACCGGTTCGGCAGCGCACGCGCGTGTTGCGGCAATACTGGCGCGCGTCAAGCCGTCGAGCCTCCTCGTGCGCAAGCCAAGCGATGCACCGGAGTTCGAATTGGACGCGACGCGGGACATCATTGCAGCCTCTCAGGAGGCCGGCATTGCCGCTCTGATCGAGTCGAACGCTGAACTGGCAAGAGGATTGCGCGCCGATGGCGTCCACCTCTCGCAACCAAATGCCGACAAGCAAGCCTACGCCGAGGCGCGTGAGATTGTTGGCGGCCGCGCGATCGTCGGGCTCACGGCCGGGCCGTTGCGTCATGATGCGATGGAGGCCGGCGAGCTTGGTGCGGATTACGTTGCTTTCGCGCGCGTGCCGGGAGACGATGGTTTTGAAACCCTGATTGAACGCGTTGCCTGGTGGTCAGAAATCTTCGAGTTGCCGTGCGTCGCGCTCGGCGCAGAGACCACCGACGAGATGGTGGCACTTACCGAAGCTGGCGCCGATTTTATTGGCGTCCAGTGTCCTGTCGCCACAAGCGTTGCAGATGCAGTAGATTATGTGGTCGATGCGCAAACCGCCATCCTTTCAGCCAGAGGACATGCGTCATGATGGTCCGCGTGATGGCAATCCAGTCACCCTGCACTTTTGCGACGGCCTCCACCAGCCTGGCCTTCATGGCACTGGCTTTCGTCGCACTGGCTTTCGTGGGATTGGCCGCCGGTCCCACATGGGCAGAGACGAGTTCATGGAGCCGTCGCGCACCGCAGGCCCCGCCGCCCGTCACGGGCGCGCCGTCGCCAAAGGTCACGCCCAAACGGCGGACATCCGTGCCATCCCTACGCCCACAAAACAGCGTCGCAAGCGGATCGCCAATCCAGGGCCCACTACCCGGCTTGAAGAAAAAGCTCGGACCAACCTCCGCTATTCCAAAAGGGAAAAATGCGGCGTTTATCGCATACGAGCTGGGGCTTTACGCAAATGCGCTGCGATTGGCGAAGGCCGAGGCGAAGGCAAAAAGCCCGCAAGCGCACACATTGTTAGGACTGATGCATGCGCGTGGCCTCGGCGTTGGTAAAGACCTCAGAGCAGCCGCAGTCTGGTATGCCAAAGCCGCCGAGCTGGGCGACACGGAAGGGACCTTTGCCTATGCGCTGATGCTGGCGCAGGGCCGCGGCGTGAAAAAAGACCCCGGCCAGGCGGCCGCGCTGTTTGAGCGGGCGGCCCTGAAGGGCCATGCCTACGCGCACTACAATTTGGGCCTGGCATTTCTTTCGGGTTCCGGAAAGCCGGAGAACCCCCATCGGGCTGTGGCACATTTGCGTTATGCGGCCGAACGCGGCATTTCGCGCGCGCAGTACGATCTCGCCGCCCTCTACCGCAACGGTCACGGCGTACAGCCGGATGCCTACATGGCGTCCTACTGGCTGCGCTCCGCGGCAGCGAACGGCTTGACGGAAGCAGAGTACGAATATGCGGTGACGTTGCTGCGCGGCGAGGGATTGAACGAAGACCGGCCACGGGTTGTCGATTACCTCAAAGCTGCAGCCAACAAAGGAGTCGCTGGCGCGCAGAACCGACTGGCCTACATCTATTTCGAAGGCCGTCTCGTCAAACGCGACCCGATCGAAGGCACCAAGTGGCGCACTCTGGCCAAAGAGGGTGGCATTGCCGATAAGTCATTGGACAGTCAGGTGGCGACGCTGTCAGACGCCGACCGAAAGAAAGCGCTCAATGCCGCGCAACGGTTTCGCGACACACGGGCCATTGGCATCGCGGTTGGCGGTTAAGCCTGCGATCAATAGCTGACGGAGTGTCGACTCTATAATCGCCGTCCGGCACGAGGCCGCAGACGTCACGTGCGCCGCAGTCATCGTGGGCGCCCGCAAGATCAGGAAGAACCGACATGCCAGCCTCAGCGCTGATCAACATCATGACGGGCGCAGCGCGCAAAGCCGCCCGCGGCCTCTCCCGCGACTTTGGCGAAGTCGAACAGCTGCAGGTCTCGATCAAGGGGCCGGCAAACTTCGTGTCTGCTGCGGATCATCGGGCCGAAGAAACGCTCTTTCGCGAATTGAACCGCGCGCGTCCGGGATATGGCTTCTTGATGGAGGAACGCGGCGTTGTCGACGGCGCGGATGCCACCCATCGTTGGATCGTGGATCCCCTCGACGGCACCACAAACTTCCTGCACGGCATACCGTTGTTTGCGATCTCCATCGCCTTGGAACGCGAAGGACAGATCGTTGCCGCGCTGATCATGAACCCGATCACCAACGAAATCTTTACCGCAGAGAAAGGCAAAGGCGCGTTTTTGAACGATCGCCGGTTGCGCGTTTCTGCGCGACGCAAGCTGGACGACGCCGTGATTGCAACAGGCCTTCCGCATCGCGGTCGCCCCGGCCACGAGCACTTCAAGAGCGAACTGGCGGCGCTCATGGGTCGGGTATCCGGCCTGCGGCGCACCGGAACCGCCGCACTTGATCTCGCATGGACCGCTGCTGGTCGCTTCGACGCCTATTGGGAGCGACACATTCAAGCCTGGGACATGGCCGCAGGCATCTTGTTGATCAAAGAAGCCGGCGGACTGGTGACCGATGACATCGGCGGTGCAGACCTATTTGCGCGTGGCGCCGTGGTTTCAGGCTCACCGGGCGTCCAGCGCGCCCTGCTGGAGGTTCTGCGCGGCGTTCCGGAGCCCGCAGCCCCTGTGGATAACGCACCCTAGAACATTTCCGCCACAGACTGTGCGGCCTGGTTACCTCATAGCCGGAGACATCTGAGAGCCAGGACCCATGAGTCCAGGACATCGGAAACGTCTGACCCGGGCTTGCGAGTACAGAGCGGTTCCTGCACAACCAGGAGGCCTCAAGTCAGAAATTGAGCTTATTGCCCAGTTTCGGCGCGATCTTGCCGGTTTTCCCTGTAACGTGGTTCAGCTAATGTCCGCGTGCGAGCGCAGGCCACACGATCAGCCGGTTAACCATAGGCGATGACAAGTCACTAGGCACCCGGGTTGTCGAATTGAATAGGCGACCAACCCAGGAAAGCGGAGTTCGGGCCAAATGCTGTTTTGCAGGACCTATTGGTAAACGAGGGAATGTCGAGATCACGCATGGCTCAACAGACGTCAACGCGCCTTCATCGCAGCCTGTCAACGCCCGGCGTCTACTTGATGAGGATGCTCGTCTTCCTCGCCGCAGTCGGGCTGTTGGTTGCAATCCTCGCACCTCAGTTTGTGTCAGCGTTCCAGGCGAATCCGGGGCTTAACGGAACAATCATCGCCGTATTGGTGTTTGGGATCATCTACGCCTTTGCCCAGGTGATGCGGCTGTACCCGGAAATCAGGTGGGTCAATGCCTTCCGCATTGCCGATCCGGGATTGGCGATCGAGCATCGCCCACGGTTGCTGGCCCCCATGGCGACGATGCTTCGGGATCGCACAGGGGCGCTCTCGCTGTCAGCGACATCTATGCGGTCTCTGATGGACTCGATCGGTAACCGCCTGGACGAGGCCCGCGACACGGGCCGTTATCTTGTCGGCTTGCTTGTGTTTCTCGGTCTGCTCGGCACGTTTTGGGGCTTGCTGTCAACGATTCAGGCCGTCGGCGGCACAATCAGTGCCCTTGATACACGCTCGGCAGACAGCGTCTTGATCTTCGAAGAGCTGAAATCCGGCCTGGCTGCGCCGCTGAACGGCATGGGCACAGCCTTCGCATCGTCGTTGTTTGGTTTGTCCGGCTCGCTGGTGCTCGGCTTTCTGGAACTCAACGCCACGCAAGCGCACAACCGCTTCTACAACGAGCTTGAGGAGTGGCTCTCCGGCATTACGGAACTGACACCCGCAAGCGACATGTCGAGCGACCAGCTCAACCGACAGCTTTATGCAGCCTTGTTTGAGATGCAGCGGTCGCTTGGCGAACTGGCCGACCGCATCGGCAGTAGCGGGGTCAGTGCGGCCGACCACTCATCGATTCAGCAGCTGACCGATGGCGTTCATCAGTTGCTGGTGCAGATGCGTCGGGAGCAGGACATCGTACGCCAGTGGGTGGACGACCAGTCGGCCCAACAGACGGAAGTCGTCAACGCACTGCGCGATGTGATCGCCAACGCACAACGTCGCGCGTAGAGCGAGAAAGGGAGCTGAGCGATGGCACGCGGTCGCACCTCCCGTCGCGGGGCCGACTATGGCGAGTTTTGGCCGGGCTACGTCGACGTTCTTTCAACGTTGCTCTTGGTGTTCACGTTTCTGCTGTCGATCTTCATGATCGCGCAGTACTTCGTCAGCCAGGAAGCCGGCAGCAAAGACACGGCGCTGCGCCGGCTGACGCGCCAAATCACCGAACTGACGACGCTGCTGTCTCTCGAAAAAGGCAAGACGCGCTCCGTCGAGGAAGAATTGGCCACGTTGCAGGCCTCTCTTGCGACACTCCGATCGGAAAATTCCCGCCTGAGCGGCCTGACGTCATCGGGAGACAGCCGCGTTGCTGCGGCAGAGGCGCGTGTCGCGGCGTTGACGAGCGATCTCGAAGGGCAAAAGGACATCTCGAAGGAAGCTCTGGCGAAAGTCGACCTGCTCAATCAGCAGCTGCTATCGCTGCGCCGCCAGATTGCAGCGTTGAATGAGGCACTCTCAGCCTCTGAGTCCAAGGCACGGGAGTCACAAACGCGCATTCAGGATCTCGGAAGGCGATTGAACGCCGCGCTGGCACGTCAGGTTCAGGAATTGCAGCGCTATCGCTCCGACTTTTTCGGGCGATTGCGAGACGTTCTGAAAAACCGGAAGGACATTCGGGTGGTTGGCGACCGGTTCGTCTTCCAGTCCGAGGTGTTGTTTCCTTCCGGCCAGGCCGATCTCTCCGTCGAGGGTCTCGCGGCGTTAGACGAGTTGGCGCGCGTTATCCTGGAAATCGGGAAGTCGATACCGAATGAAATCAATTGGGCGCTGCAGGTTGACGGGCATACCGATAAACAGCCGATTAGTTCGCCCCAATTCCCCTCAAACTGGGAACTGTCCGTGGCCCGCGCGATATCCGTTGTGCGCTACCTGATTACGCGCGGCGTGCCCGCGCGCCGGCTTGTTGCGGCCGGGTACGGAGAATTTCAGCCATTGGAGAACGGCGATACTGTCGAGGTCTTGCGCCGCAACCGACGGATCGAACTCAAGCTGACGAACCGATAACGCCGAACCGCGATACGGACCACTAGGCCCACGTTTGAGCATCCCGTCCCGCCGGCTCATCGGGACAGTGCGTGCAGGGCGGAGACAAATGCCGCAACGCCCGCATCGAGCGTTCCTGCATTCTCGACGCTCATATCGGCGTCCTTAGGATTGAACGTGTCGACCGAGCGGCTCAGACGCGTATTCACATCGTCAGCCGTCTCTCGCTGCCGCGCCAGCAAGCGTTCACGCCGAAGCGCGAACGGCGCGGTCACCAGGACTACCCGGACATTGGCATATCGCACGCGCGCAGCCGGAATGGCCTTGCGCGACACGTTCGAGACCACAACAGCACCCTGCCGCACGTAGTCATCCAGAGCCGCCGGCAGAGCATACCCGAGCCCATGGGCTTCCCAGTGCAGTGCAAACGCCCGGTCACGCACGCCTTGGTCAAAGGCTGCGCGATCGATGACGGCATGATCTTCTGCGGCACTGGTCATGCGGGTTACGAGCCGCTGCGGGAATACGAACGCAGCATCATCTCGAAGGACTTCTGCGGCACGCGACAGGAGCGCGTCCTTTCCTGCCCCGCTTGGGCCAACCACAGCCACCAAAACTCCGGGCCCCAGCGCCTCAGATGACACGACGACCCTCCCGGTAGACTTCCCGCACGACGGCAATGTCCTCAACCAGGCTGAGCCGCAGGACATCGGCACGCAGGCCTTCTGTGAGGCTGCCGCGGTCCGTCAGCCCCACCGCCTGTGCCGGCTTTGCCGTCACCGTTGCGATCGCATCGGCCAGTGTCATGTCGGGCACGCGCTGCGGGAGCGACAGGGCCGCTTGCAGAAGACTGGTCGGCACATAATCGGACGATAGGATATCGAGAACGCCAGCGCGTGCCAGTTCCTCGGCAGCGACATTACCGGAGTGGGAGCCCCCCAGCATGATGTTTGGCGCCCCCATCATGACAGAAACACCGGCCGCGTGACTGGCGTGCGCGGCCTCGATCGTCGTCGGAAACTCGGCAATTCTGGCGCCGGCAGCCAGGCTTTCTTCGACATGCGCGACAGTTGTATCATCGTGGCTGGCGAGCGTAATGCCGTTGGAACGGGTCAGCGCAATCAACGCCTGTCGGTGCGGAACGGCATAGCGTTCATGCAGGTTGATCCGTTCAGCGAAAAACTTGCGCAGCTCCTCCTCGCCCATCCCAAGTTTGCCGCGATAGTAGTACTCAAGCTTTGTCTTATCACGAAACTGCCGCTGCCCCGGCGTGTGATCCATGATCGAGAGAATCCCGATCGGGAATCGGTCGATCATGGCCTGAGCGGAATTCAGGACGTTCGGCGAACAAACCTCACAGCGCAGATGCGCGTGATGTTCGGCTCTTAAAATGCCCATGTCCCCGCCGCGTCGCAACGCGTCTGCAACTGCGAACAGCGGCTTGAGGTCGGGATTGGGATTATCACCGTCGGTGCCGACGCGGAGACAATCGAACACCGTCATAATGCCGGCGCCCGCAATCTGGACATCGTAGGCCAACACGGCTGGAAGCGCGTCCCACCGCACCTTCGGACGCGGCTCAATATGCGTTTCCAGGTGGTCCGTGTGCAATTCCACGAGACCGGGAATGACCGTGTCACCGTCGATCGACGTTGCACCCCGCGGGCCGTCACCGTCGCCGATCTCAGCAATGCGACCGCCCTCAACAACAATCCAACCGTGTTCAATGACCCGGTCGCGCAGAACCAAACGCGCATCCCGCAGGGCAAAGCTGTTCGACGTCATACGACCCTATCCTTATGCAACAGCGGCCCCGTTATTGGCGCGGTCGGCGTCCGGTAGTTTCGGTGAAAACTGGGTGACATCAATGACGGTGTCAGCCACGGCCTCGCGAACCTCACGATCGTGGAAGATTCCCAGAATCGCACACCCGATTTTCTTCCGTTCCTGCAGCATTTTGACGACAACCGCGCGGTTTTCGGCGTCGAGTGACGCGGTCGGCTCATCAAGCAGCAGGATCGGCCGGTTCGCCGCAAACCCACGTGCAATGTTGACGCGCTGCTGCTCACCGCCGGAAAACGTGGCCGGCGGCAAGTCCCACAAGCGCTGTGGCACGTTCAGCCGCGCGAGCAGGTCTCCGGCGATGTCCATGGACGTCGGAACATTGACGTCACCTCCCTGCCCACCGTCACGCACGCTTGCCGCCACGATATCGCGAGCGCTCACTCTGGGAATGACCGAGAGAAACTGGCTGACGTAGCCGATCGTTGTCTGCCGCAAGCGTACGATCGTACGCGGATCGGCTTGCGCAACATCGACAACACCTGACGGTTGCCGCACCAGAATACGCCCTTGGTCACAGCGATAGTTCCCAAACACCATCTTCAGGATCGACGATTTCCCAATCCCGGATGGTCCGCCAAGCACGGCACACGATCCGCTTGGGACGGAGAATGAAACGTTGTCAACGACCGGCAAGACGATCCCGTCGCGCAGGTGCATTGTGAAGGCCTTGGCAACACCTTCAAGCGCGAGTGGAGCGTCGGAATCGGGCATGGTTCAAACCTGCAAGACAGAAGATACGAGCAGTTGGGTGTACGGCGCGTGCGGGTCGTCGAGCACTTGATCCGTCAATCCGGCTTCAATGACATGGCCATGACGCATCACCATGATGCGGTGCGACAGCAGCCGTGCAACGGCCAGGTCATGCGTCACGATAATGGCGGCAAGTCCCAGATCGGCAACCAAGCCCCGCATGAGGTCGAGCAAGCGCGCTTGAACGGACACGTCAAGGCCGCCGGTCGGCTCGTCCATGAAAATGAGCCGCGGCTGGGTCACCAGGTTCTTCGCAATCTGCAACCGCTGACGCATCCCGCCGGAAAATGTCGTGGGACGATGGTCGATGCGATCATGTGCGATTTCAACGCGCGACAGCCAGTCGACGGCTTCTTGGCGAATGTTCCCGTAGTGGCGCCATCCGACCGCCATCAGACGTTCGCCGACATTACCGCCGGCCGAGATGTTCATGCGCAACCCAAGGCGCGCGTCCTGATGGACAAACCCCCAATCGGTCCGGAGCAGCACGCGGCGTTCCGCTTCCGTCAAGTCGAACACGTCGCGCTCGCGGCCGTCACGCATGCGATAGAGCACACGCCCGCGCGTCGGCGTCAGGTGCGTGGACAGCAGCGACAGCAGCGTCGACTTGCCGGAGCCCGACTCGCCGACAACGGCGAGCACTTCGCCTTCGTAAAGCGTAAGGCTTACATCCTCACACCCAACGGTATTGCCGTAGTGTTTTGTAAGCCCCTCGGCGCGCAGCAGGGGGGAGTCGGCGTTGCCGCTGATCATCAGGTCGTCCCCCTGCGCAAGTGCGGCGTACCGGCATCAGGTTCCGCACCGACAAAGCCGGCAGCACGCTGACGCTCGCAAAAATCGCTGTCGGAACACACATACATGCGACCGCCACGATCGTCGGTCAGGACCTCGTCGAGATACACACCTGTTGCCCCGCACAGCGCACAGGGCTCCGTGAATTTGGTGCGTTCAAACGGGTGATCGTCGAAGTCCAGACTGACCACGTGCGTATGCGGCGGAATGGCGTAGATCCGTTTTTCGCGACCGGCGCCAAACAGCTGCAGCGCCGGAGAGCGGTCCATTTTTGGGTTGTCGAACTTCGGCGTCGGCGACGGATCCATCACATAGCGCCCATCAACCTTCACCGGGTAGGCATAGGTCTTTGCGATATGTCCATGACGCGCAATGTCCTCGTAGAGCTTCACATGCATCAGGCCGTACTCCTCCAGCGCATGCATGCGACGCGTTTCTGTTTCGCGCGGCTCCAGGAACCGCAAGGGTTCCGGAATCGGCACCTGATAGACAAGGATCTGACCGGAAACGAGCGGCGCCTCCGGAATACGGTGCCGGGTCTGAATGACGGTTGCGTCGGCCGTCGATGTCGTCGTCGCAACCCCGGCTGTTTTCTCGAAAAACTGGCGGATCGAGACGGCGTTCGTCGTATCGTCAGCGCCTTGATCGATGACCTTCAGAACATCCGTTTGCCCGATAACGGATGCCGTGACTTGCACCCCGCCTGTGCCCCAGCCGTAGGGCATCGGCATTTCGCGGCTCGCGAACGGCACTTGGTATCCCGGAACGGCGATGGCCTTGAGTATGGCGCGGCGCACCATGCGCTTGGTCTGTTCGTCCAGAAACGCGAAATTGTAGCGAACGGTGGCGGTGCTCATCATTCGGCGGGCTCCCGCGCTTGATCGTACCGGGCGAGCCGCTCTTCAAGCGTGCCGGTGTGAAGCTCGAACAGATGATTGTCGTGGTCGTAGAAGTAGATCGAACGCCCTTCACCCACGACTCGTGGACGAGGCGGCCGCATATCGAGACCGGCGGCCTGAATGCGCTCAACGTACAGATCAAAGTCATCTTCGCTGATCTTGAAGGCAACGTGATTGTAGGTTCGCGCGGGCAATGGCTCGCCTTCCATAGTGGCGATCCATATGCCGGCCAGGTCGAAGAACCGCTCGCGACTGATCGAAAACGTATC